>JADJJZ010000009.1 GCA_016706255.1 Bacteroidota bacterium
AAATAAATGCAATCGAATTGTGTGCCCGGATGGGTTAAATAAAATAATTCTTTTTCTGATATGTCACCTGACAAAAATGATTCCATTAGCTTGCGGGGTTGTAGTATAAGCAATATCCAGGCTATAGGTCCGTTTTCATTCGCTTTTTCTGTAACGGAGGCTGGGGTGTAATTGTTTTAACCGATTTAGCGCTCTTCGTTTACATCTAACTGCTCAGGATCTGATTTGGTATCAAAATTTCATCTGCAAGAAGAACATAGCGTTCAAAATTTGTTAACGACATATCAATTGAATTTTAAAGAATGAAATGCATCTAACATAATATCATTAAAATTTTCGGCATTATCTGAGAGAAAAATAAATAAGCATCTGCAACATTATCTTTATGTATTAACTAATATCATGCAAAATTTATATCCCATGCCGAATTCTTTACCAGCAACCTCGACATATGTTGTTCCACCCCAGTCAGCATTAAATCCTTCTCCTTTAGCAGTTTTATCAAATACAACCATTTCCGGTAAATAACCATTGGAAATATTTAAAGTGGTTGCCTTTAACAAGGTAGCATATAAATTATTAGGGTTTAAATTGATGTCACCCGGCTGTTTGTTTTTCTTTTCTGTATATTCCCGAAGTAAAGTGTCAATGGCTCTTTATTGCATAACGCACTTCAAAGTTTTTGTGCGATGTTTAATTGCAAATTCATATTCCATCGCTGAATTCTGAATAACGGTATGGTATCAAAACCTTCGGAATGCAGAAATGTGGTGTGTGCTGCGTTGTAGCAAATTGTTACATAGCGTTGACTGTGCGTTTGTGCTTGTTGATACAAACAACAGTGCAATTGTAAAACTCAAGTAAGATTAGTATTCTATTCATTTAGCAAAAGTAATTCTGATTCATGAATTTTAATAATGTTTAAATTGGTTTCCAATAAATTTCTAGATGTTTATAATCGATTTTACTGTTAATTTAAGAAATTTCTAATTCAAGTATTACTCCTGCGTTATTTTCATTTAAAGTAAAACAAATTTTGGTATAATTTCCGGAACATCGGGTAAGTTACTCAGATTGTTGATATAATTATATTTAAAACATATTAATGGTGTAAACTGTAAAATAATTCCTTTATTATATAAATAAATACCATGCATCATACCACTGAAAATAATTGGACTGCCATTTTCCAATTGATTCCACATGGATTTATCATCTGACAACCACTTTCCCATAAACTGCGGATTAGTAATTAATTGCCAAACAACAGCACTTGTGATTTTATATATTGTGTAAAATTTATTTTGGCATATCTTGATTATTATCCTGACTATTTTGAAAATCCATAATTAATTTATATCTTCAACATGTTAACATACAAGGATAATTACCGTTGCATACAATATTACTAATTCTGCACCGTTAAAATTAGTTGTTCCATTTTAAACCCAGGCATTATGAAAAACACGAATTCGTTATTTACAATTTCAATATTTACTATTTACTGACAATCAGCACATTACATGCCCAATCTGTTGATTTTTCTACCACCTTAGGGAAAGATTATTACGACATGGGCCACGATGCCATTGTTGATGCCAACGGTAATGTGATGGTTACAGGAGCCTTGAGTGTGGAAGCCGGTGTGCCTGCTGATGCATATTTTTCACGACTGAATAAATATGGTGAAATTGAGTGGGAGCAATCGTTTGGGACAGTGTTCGAAGATGGCGGGAATGAAATTATTGAGGGTGCGAATAATACTTATTCATTGGCGGTCACGTGGATATACGGGGACAGATGAATGTGATGCCTCAGGTTTTATGATCAATAATGTTGGACAATTCTCTGTGGACCAGAACTTACGGTTTTGAAAGATGCCGCTTATGCCTGTGCTGCTGCTCCAGACGGCGGTTTGTTGCTGTGGGTAGATGTGAAATCGGAGATAATCCGAATGGGTTTATTTTAAAATATGCGTTGACGGAACATTGAAATGGTCGAAAATTATGGATGGGGATGGTGAAAATTATATCAGCACAGTAAAAACAGTGGAAGATGGTTTGTGATGGGTGGTGCAATAACTGTTAACGGTGATATGAATTTTTGTTAATGAAAACAGATTTTTTCGGAAACATCATCTGGCAAAAAATTATGCGCATGCCGAAAAAGATAATGTATATAGTATTTAATTAAGTGATGACGGATTATTAATGGTTGGAAAAGTCAGAACACTTTTGATGGGCAGTGCAATGTTAATGATACGAACTGATATGGATGGAAATTCAATTTGGGGAAGTTAATTATGGTGGCCAGTATAAAGATTATGCTGCAGGAGTTGACCAAACACCTGATGGCAATTGGGTTGTATGTGGAACATTATACAATGTTTTAAATAATTCTCAGGATGCGGCAGTTTTAATGTTGAGTGATGATGGTGTAATTAATGCTTTACATTTTATGGAGCGGAAGGAGATGATGCTGTTAGAAGTACATCGTGATGCCGCAGGTGGATATATTGTTTGCGGCTCCATTAATCAGACAGATGATAATGCAGATATTTTATTAATGCATGTGGATGAATCCGGTGCAACGTTAAATATACCTGCTGCAAATGATAATGGTTCGTCAATTCGATTATATCCTAATCCTGTAACAGAAACAATTCATATAATGGTTTCAGCAACTGCAATTGATGCGCAATTAGTTGTTTATGATATCAGCGGGAAAAAAGTAATTCATATTGATAATATTTATTCTCAAATGATTGATATTTCTGCAACTGAACTTACTTCAGGGTTGTATTTTTATTCATTTATAAATAAAAATGACGCAACTGCTCCATTAAACGGAACATTTGAAGTGCTGAAATAATTTTAAAAAATCAGCCTAATACTTTCTCGAAACAAACACTTGTTTTTACATGTATATATTGTCCGTAATTGGGAATAACGTGATAGTTATTTTTATGATATAAGCGAATTGCTTCCGGTTGTTTTTCTCCGGTTTCCAAAATACATTTATGATACTGTAGTGCTGCAGCCCATTCTTCCAATGCTGTTAAAACCCTCGATGCATAACCCTTTCCACGGTATTCCGGTAAAACATACATGCGTTTAATTTCCATAATTTCAGGTGCATATTCTTTAATTGCACCGCAAGCAACGGCTAATCCATCAACATATAAAACAATTACATGCTGAATGGCATCAATTTTATTAAACTGCGCAAAAAAAGCATGATCATCACCATCACGTTGTGCAAGATCTGCATCTAATAAACGAACCAGTCGAATAAAATCTTCATCCGATGAATTTGTTTTATTTATTTTTATTGTTTGTAAGATATTCATGCTGTTGCTGAGCTAATCGTTTTTTTAATCAGCACCATTTGCCCTAAATGATAATGCAGGTGTTCAACCATTCCCATTAAATTTCTGAAATAGTTGCCGTATTTTTCTTCACTAAATATTTCTAATAATTGATTATCATTTAATTGTTCAATTAAAAGCGCGCAGGTCTCAGCATTTTGCCATGCCTTTTCCAAAACACCCTGCCAGTCTGCCTCCGATTCAATTTTCGGTAAAATAAAACTATAAGCATCTTTGGCATCCAACGGCCCGCCTTGCAACACTTTCGTTACCACATCAATATAATAAGTGGTATGCACGGTTAAGGTGGCATTAGAATTAAAACCCTGCACTTTGTTTAATGCCTCTACAAGGTTACATCCTGCAATGTGCCTTTCATATTTACATCGGTCCAATTTCCACCGAAGTGTACATCCCGCAAACTTTTTGCGATTTGTTTTGCGATTGTCATAACAAATTAGTTTTGGTAAAAATATAAATTATTATTTCGCCAACTACACTTTTTCGATTTTTAGCAACTGTTTTTCTCGTGCTCGCCTTAGTGCAAGTGTTATGAAATTTTCGTTTATTTTATAAACTGAGATATCATAACGATTGTCTAATTGGGTAATTAATTCGACGGATTGTGTTGCGGGAGTATAATAAATTAACTTGGAAGCATAAGGCTCAAAAATTAACTCATTAAAAATAATGCCATCCTTAAATTCCACTGCAATATCACTAAATAATTTATTCTCGAAATACGAATTAAAAGGTTCGGTGTCTAATATATAAGTATTTTTAAGACCATTATCAAATAAATCCGCTATATCATTAGTATCTAGCTGGTAATGTGTTTCCAATAATGTATTCATTTCCGGATCATCAGGAATTACGAAATGTAGATTAACTTGGTGCTTAGTTACTTGAAAGTCGAGCTTTAATTCTTTGGGTTTGAAAAATTTATTACCGGTTAATAAATGGAATAGCCCGATGAAAATTGCTACCAAAAATAGGGGTATAACTGAAAGCAATATAAAACATCCGAACAAAGGACTCATAGCCCTAAAGTCTTCATATTTTTCTTTAGTAGTTCGGAATACCTTTTCGTAACTGAGTTGAAAGGATGTCAAAAAGTAAATAATTATTTAGCGAAAATACTAATTTAAATATTATTTCACGCTCAATTATATTTTTACCCATTAATGCATCTCTTTTTTTACCAACGGTGCTACTTTTGTTCCGATTAATTCAATTGCTTGTAATAATTGTTGATGCGTTAATCCGGCATCCATTTGGAATGTAAACGCGGGAAATTCCACCAAGTGCTTTACTGTGACGAATAATTTTTCTGCTGCAGCTTCGGGATTATCTACTACAAGTGCCGGTTAGGCCGTTTTGTGCATCGAATCTTCCTCGTGTAACAGGAGGATAACCACGCTCTTTACCAATTTGCGTAAACATTTCCGCATAACCGACGTAATAGGCATTTATGGCTTCTTAAGTGGTATTGCCAACAAATCCGAGCGAATGTAAACCTACTTTTAAAACATCAGTATGTCCTGCTTCGGCACCCGCTGCTTTATATAAATCGATAAGTGGTTTAAAGCGATGTGTTTCGCCACCAATAATGGCAACCATAAGTGGTAAACCTAATTCGCCTGCACGGACAAATGATTCCGGGTACGCCAACGCCTAACCAAATGGGTAATTTTTTTTTTGAAGTGGACGCGGATATATTGCCTGATTATTTAATGCAGGACGATATTTTCCTTTCCACGTAATTATTTCATTGTCGCGAATTTTAATAATAAATCGAGTTTTTTCAATAAACAACTCATCATATTCATTTAAATTATATCCGAATAAGGAAATGCTTCAATAAATGAACCTCTGCCCGCAACAATTTCTGCTCTGCCATTTGAAATTAAATCTAATGTTGCAAAATTTTGGAAAATACGAACAGGGTCAGCAGCACTTACTACTGTTACCGCACTGGTTAAAATAATGTTTTTAGTTGTTGATGGCTGCAGCTAACAACATATGCGAAGCCGAATCCATAAATTCTTTTCGGTGATGTTCACCAAGACCAAAAACATCTAAACCCACCTGATCGGCAACGGTAATACGCTCTAATAATTCGTTAATAGCCTGAGCTTGACTAATGGCAGCATTTCTGGGTGCTGCAGCAAAACTGTCGATTCCTATTTCCATAATTTGTTCATTCATAACCCGTTATGAAAAATATTAGTTCCCCAATAAATAACGGTAAATCTGATTATTGTTGATTAGCATTTAATTTTGAAATGGTATTTCCTATATAATTTATCGCCTTTCCATAGGTTTCGATTCCATGGCCTACTTCGGGAAAATTTCAATTTCCTTTAATGTGCTGAGTAATTTTTTGCGTTACTAATCGATTTTTATAAGGGAAATAATAAATCGCGGTCGCCGAGCAATAAATAAGTAGGGACTGTATTTCCTTTTCAGCTGATTACCCATAAAATAGGGCTTTTGTGTTTTGTCCTGATATTGTTTTATGGCAAACACTTCATAATCAACTAACATTTTTCAGCAAAAGGTGAGAGTTGGTGATTAGGTTTTGAAAAAACGGCTTTTTCTAAAAATAATTGCACATTTTTTTCAGTTGGTTTTACTAAAGATAAAATATTGTAATATAAATTTTTGAAACTTAACGAAAATGGCTGTAAACAACCCGGATTCAATAAAAATGCGGCTTTTATTTTTTCCGGATTTACAATTGCGAGCTTCATACAAATTAAACCACCAAATGACGCGCCTGCGATATAAACTTTTTCAATGTTTAATCCTGCTAGCACTTCATTTGCCCACATTCCATATTCCAGCGATTTAATATCCGGCGAATTCCCGTCACTTAAGTTTGGTAATCCATTTGTTTCAACCAGATAAATTTTTAATTTTTGATTAAGTTGATTCAACCCATTGTCGAAGTCCCAAATTAATGCCGTTGTTCTTGCACCCGGAAAAATTACTAATGTTTCTAAATCAGGTTCATCATGATTTAAGGCATAAACCTGTGTTTTGCCAAAGGAGGTATTAACAGAAATAGGCGCATATTTTTTATTCTACAATGTTTCCAGTTGAGTAACCCAGTTTTCAAAATAAGTTAAATCTGCAGCATTTTTAAAACAGGAAGAATTTAAGATACGAATTTGTTGTGCCATGAATTATATTTTTCGTTTATAATGTAATTGCACTAAACCTTTTTCAAAATGTTTTACTTCGATGAGCGCTAAATTTAATTCCGTTCTTCCATCTTTAAACAAACGTATACCATCTCCTAATAAAACCGGAATAACGGAAATAATGAGTTCATCAATTAAATCAGCTCGTAATAACAGGTTTACAATTTCTGCACCACCATCACAAAAAATGTTTTTTCCGGATTGTGTTTTGAGTTGCTTTACCAATACAGTAATATCTCCACTATAAAACTGTATGTTACCTTGATTTGCAAGTGGATTGCGGGTTATTACATAAGTATTTAAATGTGCATGCGGAAATTCGGGCACCTGTTTCATTACCCAATCGTAGGGTTTTGCGACCTATAAGTACAGTATCAATAGTTTGCATGAATGCCGCATAACCATAATCTTCACCGGGCTGCTCAACCAATCCTAAAAAACTGAGATCGTCGTTGGGTTTGGCGATATATCCATCCACGCTACATGCAATATATAGCACCAGTTGTTTACTCATTTTAGTAAAAGCAAATTTCTTTTCCATCACAAAATCAACAAATAAGCATTGGCTAAAACCTGCACAAGCATATCGGCCTGAAACTTTGCGGAATGATAATAATTGTTAAACACCACTTCCAAATCCGCGGTAATTAGCTACCACTTTAGGTGAATACCAATCTACAGGGTCATAATATCTCCTGTATAAGTGAGGCAATTTGACTAATATTCGGTGTCTTGAGTGGTATACATGGTGCGTTTACTGTTAAGACGAAATACAATATTAGCATATTTGATGGAATTGAGGCAGGGGGAATTGGCTGTTTTATGAGTAATGAGTTGTTCGCTGAGGCGAACATGAGTAATAAGTGGTGACTGCAAACTATAGTATGAAAACTTCTAAAGTGAAATTTTCTAAAGATGAAAAAATGTATTTAATTCGAACTTTTTCACCCCTCATCATGCTCATCACTCATATTAAACCGTTGATTTTTCCCGGTTGTTATTAAATTGAACAAACTATTTTCAATATAATCTTTCCAGGCATTTGAACAATCTTTATAACAGGCGATTGCCGGAATTAAGCCCTGATGTGTAAATTGAATGCTGGTTTTGTCATTTAATTCCGTTAATTCAAAATGATTTTCGTGTTGGTCCATTCCTGTTTATTTTCAACAAAATTGATCTGACTGCTTATTACTTCCCAAACTATTTTTTATTTGGAATGAATTCGGTTATTTTTTGTGTAGATATATGCATCGCCAAAATATACGGTAAATTCATCCAAAAGCCTATGGGAAGCGCCTTTCAGGTTGTGTGTCCACCATTTTGTGACATCATTAATTTGTTGAAATGCGTATACCGCATTGGTAGGAACAATTATGGTTATCGTATAGTCTTGAGTTTGCATTTTGATTTATTTATGTTGCGAATATTAATTATTGTTCAAAACTTTGATTCATCTTCAGTTTGCGGATTTCCTTTGCCGTTTGGATTACGGTGCCTGTTTCTATTAAATGTTTTAAACTGGTTAATATATACTGTGACCACGCACCTGAACAAATTTCAAAACATTCTAATTGATCAAGTTGCTTCAAATGTGTAAAAATGACTTCAGTATTATTTTCGTTTGCAATAATTTCGAAACGAATAGTTGTTCCTGTCCATTCTGTTTTGTCTTTTGTAAATTTGAAATAATTGTTTTTGATGTACCATTCCACCATTTTATTGGGAATGGATGTTATTATTTTTATTTCGCAACGATGAACATCTTCGAAGTTATAGTTGAATTGTCATTGTTTGAACAGTTGAGCCGGTAATTTCTTCTGACCACCACCCTCGCACATTGTTGATTGCCTGAAACACCGCTTCGGGTTTGGCAGATACAATTAATTTTATTTGAAGATCTTGATTTTGCATACAATTGATATTTAATTCAAAATTACTGTCTGAAAATACCGCTCAAGGGGTGTAAAACAGACAACCTAACGGTTGATTTGGACAAATTTTCCCAGTAACTTTGTCTATTTTTTTGCAATTCATCCTGTTCAACTTGACACTTTAGGCCCTGTTGATTTGATTATTATTCCTTCGCTCACCTATGATTATGCTCATGTATTAAAAAACAATACCGCTTTAATCGAATGGATTGCAGCGCAATACAAAACGGGAGCTGAGATTGCCAGTATCTGCACTGGTGCTTTTCTTTTGGCAGCAACGGGGTTAATAGATGGGAAAAGCTGCTCCACACATTGGAATGCGGCAACTGATTTTAAACGTTTGTTTCCTGAAATTGATTTACAGATTGATAAATTAATTGCTGTGGAAGATGGTATTTATTCAAATGGTGGGGCTTATTCGTTTTTAAATTTAATGTTGTTTTTAGTTGAAAAATATTTCGACAGAGATACCGCCATTTTCTGCTCAAAAGTATTTCAGATTGATATTGACAGACATACGCAATCGCCATTTTTCATTTTCAAAGCACAAAAAAACCATGGAGATGATGTAGTGCTGAATGCTCAAAAATTTATAGAAGAAAATTTATCTGAAAAAATATCATTTGAAGATTTATCAATTCAACTAAATACCAGTAGAAGGAATTTTGACAGGCGATTTATTAAAGCGACAGGAAACACACCTGTTGAATATTTACAACGCGTAAAAATAGAAGCGGCAAAACGATTGCTGGAACTCGGTAGAAAAAATATCAATGAGGTTATGTATGAAGTGGGATATGCTGATGATAAAGCCTTTCGTGAAATTTTCAAACGACTTACCGGCTTGTCGCCAATAGACTATAAGCAAAAATTTAACAGAGAAGTTGTTTTTGGGATATAGTGATACAAGTGTGAAAAATTGATTCGTGCTAATATTTAATTCACTTAAATAGCTAACCATTATTTGTGGGAATTCTACAATTGAAATATTTAATTATATAAAGGATTTGAGTTAATTCTGACCAATTTTGTTTATTATATTCATATTTTTAAAATATAAATAAATGGACACAAAAGAATTGGAAGGTTTGCCTAATAAAGATGGCCATCTTGAAAAAGGGTCAGCACATATAATAGTTGAATTAATTGAATATGAACATAATGCCGTGGTAAGTAAAACATTAATGAAAAAAATTACCGGTTCAATAAACGCATTGTCGTTTGATACGGTGAAGGTTTGAATGAAAAAATTTCTCCGTTTGATACCTATGCTCAGGTTATAGATGGTGAGGCGGTAATAGAAATTGACGGGAAAAGTTTCTACCTTACATACCGGTGAAGGAATAATTATTCCTGCACATAAGCCTAGTCATATTGAACCAAATGGCAGGTTTAAGTTGTTGTTAACCGTAATAAAAAGCGGTTACGAATAACTATATTATTCTTTCCAAAACGCCTCTTCTTTTAACAATATTTTTGTAGTCCCATTGAATAGTCTTGGATTTCCGCAACCATCTTTTTAAATCTTTTTCAATTATTTCATCTACTGAAGTAAAGCGCATTTCTGTAGCTTTAAATTTACCTTCATCTTGTAATAAAGGTTCGTCAAACGATTGTCCGCTCCAAAATAATAAGCGCACAAATTTTAGCTTACTGTAACCACTATCGGATTGCCATCCAGAAACCAAACAGGATGCGCATGCCAGATTTTATTTTCTGCTTTCGGTAAATTTTGATTAATTATTTCGCACAACCTGTTACAGATTTGACTATCCGTTGTTGAGAGGCTGTTGTTATAGGATTGAATATCTGGATGCATTAGCAAATGAATTAATTATTTTGAAATCGAAAAACCTGACTCGATGAAATGTTTCCGCGTTTACATTCAATTATATAAATACCATTATTAAATTTATCGGTTGTTATACGTAGCAGATTTTGCACTAATTCAGTTTGATATAAAACTTGTCCTAATAAATTATAGATTGTAATTTCTGTTAGTGTATTTTCAGCATTGAGTTCAATGTTTAAATAATTGTTAGCTGGATTAGGAGCAATTGAAATAAATTATTGGAGTAATTTTGAACACCAATAAATGATTCTGCTGCATAACCCATTCCCAATAATAATTTAAACTGTTTTCGGGTATTGGATCTAGATTTCGCGGTATACCACATTTTATAATTACCATTATCATTAATGACACTTGGAAATGATGCTAGTATCGCGTCCCAGTCGCCAGGTTGCCTTTTTTAACACCGGATTAAGGGGTGATTTACCCAGTTAATGCCATCGGTAGATGTTGCATACCCAACCTGTTGATTATAAGTTACATCATTATCGCCACCACCATACCACATTTGATAAATGCCATCTGCATAAATAACATGTGGGTCCTGTATAAATACTATCCCAACTATCAACACCGGTAATTAATACAGGATTATCGCTATATTTTGTCCAATTAATTCCATCTGATGAAAAATGCATACCCAATATTTGCTTTACCGTCAGCATTGCTTCCATCCGGCGTTACATCATAACCGCAATACCACATTTTATAGTGACCATCAACTTTTACAACAGTTTGGCCCTTCCAAAAACCATTATCCCAACCTGCTGCACTTCCAACCGGAATAATCGGTTCGTGTATTTTACCCAGTTTATGCCATCAGATGAATAAGCATAACCAATTTCATATCGATAGGTATTAAAATATTGTCCTGCATACCACATTTTATATTTTTCTTCAGCAGGAGCAGTGCTATCAATTAATATGGAAGCAGTTTCAACTCCCAGTGAATCCCACATGCCGGAATAAGAAACATCTAAAACAGGATTTTCATCATATTTATCCCAAATAATTCCATCTGTTGAAGTTGCGTAACAAATTCTCGAGCGCAACAAGGTATCTGCTGGGAAATTTAAACCTCCGCAGGTATACCACATTTTATACATAGCACCTTCTTTAATAACAAATGGGTCACTAATTGCTATAAGATCATTTGGTAAATGTGCTATTACAGTATCCCGTTTTAATACAGGGTTAGATGGATCTTTTGTCCAACTTGTCTGGGAAAAAAGTGTTTGTGTAAGAGCAATAAATATAACGAAACAGGCAATCCGGATTGCAATATTATTTTTCATTCTGGCTATTTGTAATGTAAATTTAAATCATTTAGATAAAATTTAAACTCCACTAGAAATCGAACTACTGTTCCTACAACCAAATGATTTTTATGCGTACATGTAGGGTTCGTTATTATATGCTAAGGCGCGTACGTTTTCCAGCACCCGTTTCATATAAATGCGCCAAAAGGTTTTAGTAAATAACCATGTGAAAGGATAAAAGAGAGGTTGATTGGCGTGCATCGTATAAGTATATTCTATTAATATTTTGTTTGGCTCCAGTTCGGTGGTTTTCCAGGTGCCAACAAATTTGGTAAAGCCAAGCATCCACGCTTTAAAATCGCTTACTTCTATAACCCAATATTTATTTTCTACACGTTCTAGTACTTTATCTGTTGATGATTCGCCACCCGCGAAGGTTGGCGATTTAGCTACAAAAACCTTTTTTGTGCCACCGGGTTTGCCCCAGTTTGCATCTTCTGTGCAATGCGTCACTTTTGGCATTAATCCGTAACCCGTGTGTACCTTCGAAACATCACATAACATGGGGCTTTTAAAGGCGCGTTCCAGGGAACAATTAAAAATGGTGGTTATTGTAACACTGTTTTTCATAATATGAAATTTTGGGCGCTGCAAAGATACGTGTAGCGGAACTAAAGAAGTTGTAAAAGCTAATCATAATTCAACATCTCTAAAAATAGATTTATTTTCTAAATAGGCTAAAGAATTTTGGCAATCTGTTGATGGTAACTCGTGTATATGCTACATCGGTACTTCCAAAACCCGAATTTCTATATTTGACACCTGCAATTGATGAGCCCATAAAATCTAAATACAGGGGTTTGCCGGAATGTTTTTTAATCATATCATCAATCAAATAAAAAATTAAACCACATTTGCGTCCAGCCATTGTATTAAAACTTTGGAAAAAAATATAATTGTCATAAAAGAAAAATGCAACAGCGCCAATAGGTTTATGCTGGCGATTAAATCCCGCTATAATTTTAAGTTTATTAAGTTCATTAAAATGAAGTAACAAATTATGTAAAATTGTTTTATCTGCTGCAGTTATCCAATTTCCATTGTGCTGAATACTTACTATTTTATTGTGATAGAAATCTGCCGGAGTTAATTCCCCAATGTTATACACTAAACCTTTTTTTTCAAATTTATGTATGTTAAGGATATGATTGTATTTATAGAATTGTTTGATTTCTTCATACGGTTTATTTAAATTTAATTTCTGGCTGACAAGATTTTTGCAATTAATTTCTAAATCAGGATTGATTATATAATTATAAGGGTTAAGTGCTAGATCAATAATTTTAAATTTGGAGGGTATTGCACCAATATATTCATCAACACAAAAGTTGTTTGTTGTAATTGTTGAAAAAGCGCCTAACTGTGGTGCAAACAGGGGCTGGCAAATATATTCCACACCATATTTATTTCTTTTAGTAAGTGGTAAAACTGTAGAATAATTTTTAGAAATAAGTGCATCCCAATTTGGCGAAACTAAATCCAGATAGTTACTGTATGCATAGGGTGTAGCATTAAATGCATTTGCGATACAGATGTCCCACTTTAATTTATCTATTTTTTCATGGGGGAAATATTCCATAAATGAATTAAAATTTGTAATACGTTTCCTCTTCGTGAATAGAATATAATTGATAGCTTCTTTTGTAACGATTTATTTACAAATTTATTTTCTCGTATTACCTGATTTTCCGGACCTTAATATATAAACTAAGTGAATTACTAATGCTGAAACTGTTCCCAAGCCCCAAAAAGTAAAATATACACTTAAAACCGGTAAGCCACATTTTATATAGCTGTTTGATTTATAATGAATGAAAAGCGGTGGATAAATAAACAAATAAGCTGAAATCACGGTAAGAAATACAAGTGATGTAAAGATAGATCGTTTTTTATTACCTACGCAAAAATATAATATTACCTGAAAACTATTGTTAGTAATAGGGCCTGAAGGGGTTGCATTTAATGATAATTAGTGTGAAAATATTCCAACTTAAGATGCGGGAATTTGATTTTTCCATACTAAATTCTGTTAGACTAATAACATACCGCGAAACCCACGAGCCCCATAATAAGACTCTGCGCCATTGTGATAAATAAATACTTTACCAAAACGGTAATCGCCAAATATTGCGCCACCTAATTCTCTTATTTCAGATGGCGTTTTTAACCAGCTTGATGTTGTATTGTCAAAGTGGCCCACCTCTTGTAAAGCCCTGTATTGTTCTTCATCCAAAACACTTATTCCCATTTCATCAGCCATGTCAATAACATTATGTTTAGGCTTATGTTCTTTGCGTGATTCAAGTGCATCGTAATCGTAACAAATGCTGCGGCGGCCTTTAGGACTTTCTTCTGAGCAATCAACAAAAATAAATGCGTTCGATTTTTTCTCTATACCAATACAATCGGGTTCGCCTCCGGTTATTTCCATCTGGTTCAACGACCATAATTTTTCAGGGTGTGCGGCGAGTTTTTTTTCAATAGCAGCCCATTCTACACCTTTGTGTCGTTGTTTATTTTTTTCAAACCGATGTTTTAATGTAGCTAATAATGAGGTGCTTTCTTCCGGTGTTAATTTATTTTTCATCGAATTATTTTATGTGTTGTGTAATTAATCGTTTAATCCAATTCCGTTTAGTATATTCGGTATACTTTTTTCAATTCTTGCTTCGCGCGTTTTAGTCTGCTTAGGTGAGCCAAAATGTAATAAATAAGCTCGTTGCCTGCCGGGAGTTAAAGCATAAAAGGCAGTTTTTAGTTTTTTATTTTTATTGAGCCTGGTTTCAAACTCTTCAGGCATTTTATACTCCGCCACCTTTTTAAGCTCAACTTTAAGACCCGCTTTTTCAACTTCTATGGCTTCAAAAATGTATGCTTTTATTGTTTTTTCTAATTTTTTTATTTCGGAAATACTTGTAAACCTTATTTGACGGGCACTCTGAACATTTTCTGTTTGTTGAATTAAAATTCCCTTTGGATCTTTTAATAATGCTCCTTTAAAAACAAATAAGCACAATATTCCTTAAATACATGAATCAGCACAATATTATGGTTGTTATGCGTGTAGCAGGGTGTTCCCCATTTTAAAGCTTCTTCTACCTGACAATCCAGTGCAATTTTCCGCATCAGTTTTATTGCATCCTGCCATTTATGGTCTTTATTAAAATAGAAATCTACTTTTGGATTCATTGTTATTTAATTTATTCAACTAAGTTACCGGTTTTGATAATAGCGCTAAAGTGTTTTTAAAAGTTTTTTACTTACTTAATTTACGATTAGCCGGACGGAAGAAATAGGACAAGCCCAATAGCACTGAAAACAATAAAGCCGGGAAAATTTCTTTAAACGGATCATGAAATGCGATGTGTGAATAGAGGGCGCCAATAAGCAGAAATGTAAATCCTGCGTAAGCCAACTCTTTAACCAATGGATATTTGGGAAGAAGTAATGCGATTACACCAATCAGTTTAAGGGGTGCCTAACAGGTAAAGCAGATATTCTGGATAACCCAAATGTGTTACTCTCAATACCTCAGCATCTACTTTTAATAATTGTGATACTGCATTAAATGTCATTCCAAAGGAAAACCAGATGGTAAAAATCCAGTATATAATTTTATTTCGCTTTTCCATGTAATTAAATTTTGATTGAATTTCCTGAATACGATTGTGGGCCATATATTTATTCCTTGAGCAAAGGTAATTTTAAAATCTGATCGCGTATGGCAACTGATTTATAAATTACATGCATGGTAAGGTTTCAGGATCCGTATAAGCGATGAACAGTAGGTCAACAGGTAAATCGAACGACCTTGTGATGGTTAATTCCTGTTTGCCATCTTCAGCATGAATTTTAGTTTTTTGTTCCATGATATCTTATTTTTTACGTGGATGTTTTTTCATAATATCTTCTAATTTGTTAAAACGTTCATCCCACATTTGACGGAATGGTTCAATAAAATCGGCAATGGCTTTCATTTTTATAATATTGGTTTGATAAAAAATTTCTCTGCCATTTTGCTCCTGAGTTAACAGTTCACATTCAGTAAGAATATGTAGGTGACGGCTTACCGTCGGCCTTGCGGTATCGAAATTGGCGGCTATTGCCCCGGCGCTCATAGCCTGGGATGCAACCAGTAGTAGTATTGCCCGCCTTGTGGGGTCTGATATCGCTTGGAATACGTCTCTTCGTAGGTTCATTGTGTAGCTATTAGGCTACAAATGTATGTGTAGTTATGTGACTACGCAAATTTTTTAACATTTTTTTAACGAGGACTCGTTTTATTGAGGAAATTGTGAAAGCCAAACAAATAAAACTGCTTGATACAGGTGTTATCAAAGTTGTTATATGAAAAAAACAGCATTTCATTTGAAACCTCAAACAAAATGCTGTTCAACAAAATAACACTGATTAAATAATCAGTATTGGTATTTAATTAAATATTGCTACAATTTTTTCCATTGTTTGTTCTAATCCTAATTGAGCAAAATTACTGATTGATCCAAATTCAGCATGTTCAGTAATCCGCATCTCAGTTTTATTTGAATCAATGATTTTAAAACTAACAATTGTATTAACTGCGAGTGGGAAATCTTCCGGTAAACCAACACTTGCAGGTGGAATTGCTTCACCGTTTTCATTACTAATGCGCTGAATAAATTCGATAGAAATATGCTGAATAATTTCAACATATTCCCAAATTGAAAATGTTCCTGACCACCAAATTCCTGTGGAGCGCGCATGCTCACTAATTATTTTCCACCAACGCGGAAATCGATTTTAGCAACCGGTGCTGTAAAATGTTTTGGTCCCCACCAACGTTTAACCAGTTCAGGATCGGTCCACACTTTCCAAACCATTTCAACCGGTGCATTAAATATGCGTGATACTTCAATTTGTTTTGCCATAATGGAATTTTTATACCTGATTAAGCATTTTGTAATGTTTCGATATCAAACTTTCTCATTTTCATAAATGCTTGCATTACACGTGGCGCTCTGGCAGGGTCAGACATTAGTTCACCTAAATTGGCGGGAATCACTTGCCATGATAATCCGAATTTATCTCTACACCAACCACATTGACTTTCAGCGCCACCATCTGCAATGAGTTTATACCAGTAGTGGTCAATTTCAGCCTGATTCTTACAAGGAATAACAATTGATATGGCTTCATTAAATTTAAAATTATCGCCACCATTTAATCCCATGTAATAATGGCCATTCAATTCAAAATTTACAACCATTCCGGTGTCATTCACAATTTTTGAATTAGGAAAAATAGAACAATAAAATTCTGCTGCAGCCCGGGCATTGCCATCGAACCATAAACAAGGATACAATTGATTTGTCATTTCTTTAATTTTTCTTTTGTTGAATTTATTTTTAATAACTTTTTATCTGATTGCATTTCATCCAATAATGTTTCAATTGCATCGAATCTGGTTTCCATAATTTCTTATAAGGTTCAACCCAAATGGCAATTTCTTTCATTTTTGGGGATTAAAATGGTAATAAATTTCTCTGCCTGGTAGGGTCGGCAATGGCTTGAAATACGTCTCTTCTGGTTTCCATTTATGCAGCTATTTGACTGCAAATATAATGCAGTTATTTGACTGCGCAAATTTTTGAGCAATTATTTTTTTACTGAGTTAAATAGGAGTGGAGTATTACATGGTTGGATTTAAAAAACATTTCCAGCCGGTCAAGATTTTGTTTTTGGCCTTCATCTGCTTTAAATGTTTTTACTACGATGGTAAAATTTTCAATTGTATCGAATAATGAATGCCAGTCTATTAATGTAGCATTGCCCAAGTCGGTAAATTTTATTGTAGCAATAAAATGTGGATTAAAATGTTCCATTACAATTTTTTCGAATGGAATGATTTCACGAAAACACTTCTGTTCGCATAATTTTGACCATCCGGACCATGCATGGTTAACTTCCATTCACCATCAACTTTGAAATCCATAATATGAATGGTGTTTGTAAAACCGTTTGGACCCCACCACACTGCAATTTGTTCAGGGATCGTCCAGGCTTCCCACATTGTTTTAGTGGTAATTAAATGTTCTGCTTAGGTGGAGTGAACGTTCTGCGATATTTTCCATCGACATTAAATTATTTAATAAAAAAACTGTTCTGACACGATTTCACCATTTTTAACTTCATACAACATGATTTGGTTAATTTGAATTCTGCCAAAATCTTCGAGTGTAATATCAACTGCTCTCGCAACTGCAAAATGATTTCCGCTCACAATTGGTGTGGATGTAGATGTGTGATGCACATCACGGATTTTTTTTCCAAAATTTTCACCTTTTTCCCGAACGGCTTTTTTCCCTTCTGCGTAACCAAAATAAGGTGAATGTTCAGGGTCAATACTTTTTACATTTTCAGAAAATAATTCATCCTGAATTTCGAACCATTTTTCCTGTTTTGCCAGCTCATCAAAGCGTGCAGCCACATTTTGAGTAGAATCGGTAGTGTTCTTTATTTCTGTAGTCATAGTATCAAGTTTAAGCACAAAAGTATTGGCTAAATTGGTAAGTAGAGGTGTGTAAAATGGACACTGTTGCGGGGTGATTTGGACAAAATTACCAGGCTTATTTTTTACTGAGGGATGTTTTGATAATACCTTGCAGCACGTTTAAATCAACATCTTCCAGCTTATTTATATACAGGCATCCCACACCTGTTTTGTGTTTACCGAGTTTTTTTAATGCTGCGCTATGTTCCTGAATACCAACACTTACATAAAGCGATAGATTTGCTTTACGCGGTGCAAAGCCAATGAGTAACCAGTCAACTTCCCGCCCGGTATTGGGACTTTTATATCTTTTATTGCCAAAACCAACAATTGAGTTGCTCCACAAAACGGGTTCTTCACCGGAGGCTGCTTTCATCATATCGATTAATACAAAACAATCTTTTCTTTTTTGTTCGTCGCTTATTTTATTGATAAAGGCAACCACATTATTATTAGTTGGTTTGGTTTTAATTTCAACCAGTTTTGATTTTTTTTCTGCCATACTATTTTACTTCATCTAATAAAAATTCATTAATCATATTAACAGTCGCGGCAATTAAAACACTATCGTATGCTGTAGTAATTTCACCAATATAATCGCCATGACCACCGGGAATAATTGCCAACCTGGAATTAGATAATAGTTTATGCATTTCTGCAGCATGTTCAGGAGTTGTTACATCTTTATCGCCAATAATAATAAATGCAGGTGATTTAATCGACAACATTTCTTCAACCGAAATATCAGGAAACGATTGCATTCTGGCAACATCACGACTATACATTTGATATAACGCAGCTGAATCCGGATTTACTTTTAAAAACGCATCTTTTAACTGCTGAGGCATGGTTTCAAACGAAGGATTTCCCATCATATCCCAAAACCAGGATGGTGCTCCTGTTTTATTATAAAATGTTGATGCAACAATAATTTTATGTGTTAATTCCGGATGTCGGATTGCAAATTGCAAAGTAGTGCTGGCACCATTGCTGAATCCGAATATATCCGCTTTTTCAATGTGGAGTTGTTTAAGCAAATCCGCAACATCGTCGGCATCCTGCGTAAAGGTTAGCGGACGATCGATATCAGCAGTGCGGCCATGTGCCTGCAATTCAACTGCAATTACTTTATGTGTTTTAGCAAATTGATGAATTACATTGCCAAATGTACTTTCTAAAGTTGAACCACCACCATGAATAAGGACTAATGGAAAACCGGAACCGTGTATTTCATAATACATTTTCAATCCATTGACATTGGCATAACCGGTTTCAGTATTTGTTGATGTATTAGGATTGATTTCAGTCTGCATGTTTTTATTATTTGCATTTTTGCAACTTATGATAAATAACAGTAAAAAAGATATATAGATGCCTTTTTTGAACATGATTCAAAATTAGCGTTAACTGTTTTAAAAACAAATTTTGAAGATAAAATGAACAATATATATAACTATTAAAAAATATTAATCCAGTCCGTTCATTATTTTATGTAATTCGGTTGCTTTGTTGAGATAATCTTCCAGCGGTTCCATTCCTAATTCAGCTCTTCTTTTATTTACGCCATTTTTAAATTTGAGTGGTTTGGGAATGGCAATATGCTGCTCATTATAAGTGAGTTGTGTGCCATATAATTGTTTTTTACCGGTATTTACTTTAATACGGTCATATAAAAATGCATAATCTGCTCCATTAATTAGCCCCTTTTCTACCTGTTCTTTAATTATTGGTAACATATCAGATTGGAAATTCACATCACTATCGGCATGTTGAATAAGCGGAAAAAAATTGGTAGCACTTTCTTTTCCAACCTTTTCAATAGAAGGGTAACCATACGTTGCAATTATATTTTTAACAATTGGAATATGCCGTTTAAAGGTTTCATTTTTAATATTTTCATAAATCATTATACTATCCATGGTAGCGCCTCTTTGATAAGCAGCAATAAAATCCAATTGAACTTGCTGATCTACCTGATACAGGCTATCAATTTGGGCTTTTAATGATGGCAGTTGAATATTTTCCTGGGCCAAAAGTATGTTTGAACAAATTAGCAGGAAAGGGAGGAGGAGGCTTTTGAACATTATGAATAATTACAATTTATATTATATGAAAAGATTATGAACTCACGCTGGCTCCCACAATTCAATTTTATTACCCTCTTCATCCATAATATGAATAAATTTACCGTAATCATAGGTTTCAAGTTCATCTACAATGTTGACGCCATTATTTCGAAGTTTTTCTATCAGTCCTTCTATATTTTGAACACGGTAATTAATCATAAAATCTTTAGTTGAAGGTGCAAAATAGGCATCACCCTTTTAAACAGGCACCATTGAATAGAATTTATCCGTTCGGGTCGTGTAAATCGCGGGATTCGAAACTTGCGGAACCCCAATCATTAATTTCTAAACCTAAGTTTTTAACATACCACTCCCTGATTTCCTTTAAATTTTCGGCAAAAAAGAGGATGGCTCCAATACCAAGCACTTTAGCTGTTTTGTCGTTTTGTGGTTCAGTGTTTTCTGGTTGCCTTATATCTTCGTCCATAATTTTCTGATTTAGTTTTTTAATATGATGCCTTCAGTTGTAATAACGCTTAAAAGTAAATAATTTTTTCCAGTTTGCTTTGGGCGAACTATTTAAACTCACTCGGTCAAACCATTCCTATGGAATAGGAAATATTTCTTCAGAAGCAATAACTTTCCCATTATTACAGATTTCAATTATATATCTAGTGGGTATATCGCCAGGATATACATCTATCGCGAATTCATCAACATGATATTCGGCCGGACTAATATTTAAATCGGATAATATTTGTTGGAGGTTTATTTTTTTAAACTCCTCTAAAGTATATGGAAATTGATAATGTTTACCATCACTTGAAATTACTACAAAAATTATTGATATCTGCAAACTATCCCGATGACTATTTTTAAAAGTCATTTCGACATTTAATTTGTTTACATCTTCAAATCTAATAATTTCATTATACAGATATTTATTATCAAGCGTTAACCAGGTGGATAAAATTTCTGTTTTTGGTTGTTCGGGGAATTGACCAATATACTTACCTTTTTCCCAAACTTCTGTATAAGTTGTATCGCCATTTGGATTATAATAAACCCAAATACCATCATGAACACAACAACGACCGGTTTCAACTAAGTAGTTCCAGTTTCCGGTATGGTTTTCCATATATTGACCGGTCATTTTCAATTTTCCATTAGGGTAAAAATTTTTAACATAACCAACCTCATAACCCCGACATAACACCTGTTCCCGAATTAATATTTCGTTTTTATCGTAAAATGTCACTATACAAGGGCAACAAGTGTCCAATGTTTGCCAGGATGAGGTTAGCTTATCAAATTCATATTTCGAAACAACTGCTTCATCGATTTTATATAAAATTTCGCTATTGATGGGTTGAATATCAAAATTTCCGGAATAAACTTTAATTCGCTTTAGATTTAAATAAGCTGAATCAGTACTATTTGAGCAAAACTGCTCACTTTACATATCAATAAAAACAAGACAAGGGCATAAAATGTTTCATGAGAGCGCTCAATTATTTAATAAGCCAATTTTAATTCAAATTATAAAAGAAAAGTTTATTATTTCACTTAAAAAGAGTTGTGTCACCATCCCTCCAATCTACTGCGTAACTTTCTACTACGATCCATGTAGTTGTTGTTTTTATGTATTTATAGGTCGTATAATGTTCACCTATGGCATTGGTGAGCACTAAATTAGTGAATGTTAAATTCTTATTGTTGAAATACTCAGGGAACCAGATAACATTTTCGGTCAGGTATTTATTAAATTGAAAATGTTTTGCTTGGTTTGTATGTAATATGCATAATGCGGTCCATTATCCACACCGGAATTCATCGGAGATGCAAAATCTTCCAAGCCATCAAAATTGAAATCTGCAACAACAATTTCACCACAATAATTATCTACATCATCATAATTTGCATTTACACCTGTAATATATGAGCGTTGTATTTTTAAATTGGTGGCATTATCATTAAAATACCAAGGGAATATTTTCAAATCTGGAATTATTGTTTGCATCAGGAGCGAATCTTTTGTAAAAATATTTATCTTTCTTAAAACCGTATCAAAATATTTATGATTATTGGTTTTGTAATAATCAATAAGCTCGTAATTATATATATTAGATAAATCTGTAAAGTAAAATCGAACTATCGAATCGTTTATTAGATTACCCTTTTTAATTAAGTTATTGTTTTTATTTGCAGTTTCCGATATACTTCCCTCGTTTTTATTTAAAGAATCTTGTTTCGCATTTTTTTGACAACTAGATAACGACATGCCAATTAATTGAAATAAAAACAAGTAATAATTTAACTTAAATATAACTGAATTTGAATTTATTTTCATATTTGTGGCTAGTATTATCGCTCAGTGTTGAGTATTAATTAACGAAAATATATTTGAATGTATTTTATACGACATAGGTTTCCAAACCAATATAGTTTTGTCATTCCATGACAACAACCCCCTTCAAATCCGCGAGGTTATTTTTAAGAAATGCATAGGTAATTTTATCGACTTTGCAGTTTATAAATTTAACTCGTTTAAACTTTCTGTTATTTTTAAAGAATGTATTTATGAATGTGGCATTTTCAAATTTGGCTGTATAAAAACCGCAATTTTCAAATGTACATTCATTAAAGGTGCCGGTAAATGTAATATCCTGTAATTGCATTTCAATAAAGGAAGTTAAATTCCATTGAATGTTTTCCAGTGTATTTTTCATAAAATTGCCTGTTTTAAAAACGGTTCCTATAAAATCGGCACCGGAAAAATCACATTGTAAGATATTGGATTTGGTAATTACCGTTTCATTTAATGAACAATTATTAAATTTATTTTTTTGCAGGTTTGAGCCTTGGATTTGACTTTTACTGATATCGGAATCAGAAAAATCGCAGCCATCTACATTATTTTTATTTAATGTTAACCCGGATAGGTTTGAACCGATGAATAAACAACGGTGCATATTTGCAGACGAAAAATTTTGACTCAAGTTTTTTAATCCGGAAAAATCACTATCAGCCAAATTTAGCTTCGACATATCTCGGTTTGTGTTAACAGGGGATTTCGCAGTGCCGGAAATTTCTGTGTTAACAGAATCATGGGTTGGGTTACTGACTGATAATGACTGGAAACTTTCAGAGAAGTAATTTAGATCTACCCCTAAAATTTCTGCCAAACGGTTTAATGTTGTTATATCAGGCATCGATTCACCTCGCTCCCATTTACCTACTGCTTGCGGACTGATTGAAATTTTTGAGCCAGATCGGCTTGTGAAAGAAAAATGGATTTTCTCGCTGCGGCAATTTTATCGCCAATCGTGTTTGAATTTAGCATCTTGTTTAAGTTTTTTGATGCAGCAAAGTTATTTTGGCGTGTTCGTTGTAAACAACATTTGACCGCTACTAATAGTTGTATTACCGCAACTAATGGTTGTTTTGTGGCAACTTTTGGATGTAATTCCGGCTAAAACAAAGAATAGCCACTTTTTTGCTAATAAATGCTGCCATTTCTCCTAAAAACGAAAGCTCAACATTTTGAAAAATGGGTTATACATCGCGTAAAATTTTTTCCATTTTCCTGCCTTTCGCCAATTCATCCACCAGTTTGTCAAGGTAACGGACCTGCTGTGTTAACGGATTCTCAATTTCTTCAATTCTGTATCCGCATATCATACCTGTTATCAGGTTGGCATTTGGATGGAGCTTAGCCTTTTTGAAGAAGGTTTCAAACGTAACCTTTTCATTTATAAGTGCTTGTATCTTTTTTTCGTCAAACCCTGTTAGCCAGGTAATAACCTGGTTCAGTTCATCTTTGGTTCTTCCTTTTTTTTCAATTTTTGTAAGATACAATGGGTAAACGGAAGAAAAAGTCATTTCTGCCATTCTTTTATTATGTATGTCGGTTGTGTTCATATTATTCGGTTTACGATAGAATTACTGCACAACAATTTTAACGAAATTATATTGTAATTACAAAAGGAACAATTAAAGTCAGGGTCTATTTATAATTGGCTCAGTTTAAATAAATATCGATTAAAATTGGTAATTTAATCTGGCACCATTTCAAACGTTAAATATCCTCCCTGCATGATATCTTGATAAAATATTAATGGTTGTTCCAATGTTTTATTGTTAAGTATTGTTTTATCTGTAAATATTGATGTTTCAGAAAAATTATTAGCCTGAATAATAAATTTTTTTCCGGATGCCAGTTTTATGGTTGCACTTTTCACCTGGGGGCTACCTAAAACAAACTCGCCGCTGGCAGGGTTTATAGGGTAAAAACCTAAAGTTGATAAAATATACCAAGCACTCATCTGCCCACAATCATCATTACCAATCATACCATCTGGTGTATTATTGTGAAACTCATTTATTACTTTATGAATATACCTTTGGCCTGTTTTGGGTTCATTTGTGAACGCGTATAAATAAATAATATGATGCCCGGGTTCGTTGCCATGCGCATATTGTCCAATCATGGCTTCTTGGCCTAAAAATTTATTGGAATTGCCGGATTCCGTTGTAAAAAATGCGTTTAATTTATTTGTGAATGCTTTTTCGCCATCTAATAATTGGATAACACCGTTTAAATCGTATTGCGTAGGGGTCCAAAAATATTGCCAGGCATTTGCCTCAGTGTAATCGCCGGGGTTGTTTAACGGAGAAGTTGCTTCGAGCGGATTAAAAGGTGAGCGCCATTTTCCGTTAGTATCTTTTCCTCTGAAAAATGTTGTTTGCGTATCATAAATATTTTGATAATAACGAGCTCTTTTATAAAAGGTATCTGCCATTTGGTTGTTGCCTAACTTTTTTGCCATTTCTGCTACACACCAGTCATCATAGCCACTTTCCAATGTTCGGGAAACGGCTTCGTTTTCAATTTTATCGAATGGATAATAACCATATTGATTGTAGGTTTCCCAATCGGAATTTATGTGCGATATTGTAGATGTTGCAACCATTGCATTTAATGCTTCCTTTGGATCAAAGCCGTTAAAACCATTTTGGTAGGCCGATAAAATCATTGGGATAGCATGATTACCAATCATACAATAATTGTCCTGTCCCCAAGCCGTCCAAATTGGTAAAAATCCTTTTGCTTTTTGATGCAAAAGCATAGAATTAATAATTCCATTAATTTTTTCAGGAGCAATTATTTGTAACAGTGGAAAGGCACCTCTGTAAATATCCCATATAGACAATGTTGAATAATATTCGTTGTTTGGTGCTAAACCGATTTTGTCATCTACCCCGCGGTATTTCCCATCTGTATCAGCAATATTAGATGGTTGCAACAGTAAATGATACATGGAGGTGTAAAAAATTTCTTTTTGTTTTTGAGGGGCATCTATTTCTATTCTGCTTAAATAATTATCCCATGTATTTCTATTAGCAGTTACTATTTCAGCAAAATTCCAATTTGGAATTTCATTCTGCATATTGTGTTTTGCGCCTTCGACTGAAACTGACGACAAGGCAATTTTTACTTCAAGTGTTTTGTTTTGACTTAAAACAAAATCCAATAAATATTTTGGTGCTTTTTCATTTGATTTGTTATCTAATAGGGCACTATTTTTAAATGGGGTATTAAAAGTTATTACAAAGTAATATTTTCTGTTAACCCAATTACTAGTTGAACAATAACCGGAAATCGTAGTGTTATTTTCAATTTTCACATCGCTGTCAATTACCAGTCCTGATGCACTATTTTCATCAAATACAAACCGAAGACCATGTTGCAAATTCACCAATACATTGGCTTCTTTTTCAGGAAATGTATATTTATGGTAAGTAACTCTTTCCGAACAGGTAAGTTCAACTTTAACGTCATCTTTTTTGGTTAATGTATAATAACCAATTTTGCCGGCTTCCGAATTTTTGTAATAGGTGTTTTTAAGATTTTCTTTTTTGGGATTAATTGGTAATAAAAGGATATCACCCATTTCGTTGATTCCGGTACCGCTAAACCGGGTTTGGGAAAAACCTAAAAGCACAGTATCTCGGTATTGATAGCCACTGGTATGATTCCAGCCAAAATCTTTATTATCGGGGCCGGGCTGCACCATTCCAAAAGGCATTGAAGGTCCGGGAAAAGTGTGCCCTGTGCCATCCGTGCCAATAAAAACATTTACATAACTCGAATTTTGAGCATAAATAATATTGGAAAAGAAGAAAATCAAATAAACAATTTTCCGCAGATGAAAAGTGTGTTTTTTAAAGTAAAATCGGGCCATATTTAATGTAGCGAATTGTAATACGTTAAACTGTTATATACTACCACAAAAATATTAATTTTAGATTGTATTAATATAGCCGCACACCTCATTTAAATTAACATAAATATTGCCATTCCGAAAAGCTTTCCATTTGATTTGTATATTTCTCAAATAAGTAGATGCGGAAAAGCATTAAAAATTAATTTATATTATCGCAAAGATATTCGAAGAGAATCTACAGTAATATTTAACATATCTACCACTGATTCATTGGTTGTTCCTCCATTAAATACCTTAACGGTATGAATTTCCTCAACTTGAAAGTTATTTTGCTCATCCTTAATAATTGAACATAACCTTATGTTTTCAAGGGTATCACCAATTTTAAATTGAGATGTTAAATCGGGTAAGCCACAATCTATATGGGAAATTGACTCGGCCTGATATAATATATTTCGATTGCCGTTTTGAAAGTTAATGATATTAAAGGTTTCTGAGCAGGTGCCCATCCAAATTGAATTTGAAGTGGTGGTTATTTCTTTAATACCATCTTCATTCAAATCTTTTATAGCATCGTTATTAAAAGCTGTGGTTTGGCCGGACCAAATTACCTTCAGTGTGTCGGTGCATGCCAGAAGTATTAATAAAGTATGATTTGTTCCGGCGGACAACCCTGCAGAACCGTTAATAAGAACTAATTGTGTTTTGTTTTTGGTATCAGTAAAATAATCTTCAAATGTAATAATACTGCTAGTATCTAAGTCACTTAAATTCCAGATGTTGGAATTGGTTTTATCATTCAAAATATTTAAGGCTAAATTAGCGAGGGTTATTTTATTTTTGAATAAATTATTTTCAGTCATTTGTTTATCTGCTTCCGTTCGATTCGGATTACTTTTGCAGGAGAATAAATAACTAATACCTATTAATACGATTAAATGAAAAAGTGCCTTCAAATGTGGTAAATATTATTCTGCTAATTTATAAATATATTCCTCAATTTCTACATTCCGTGCTTTCGCAAAACCTTTATCGGTGCCAATTTTTATAAAACCACAATTTTCCAATACCTTTTGAGAGCCAAAGTTGTCATATGCTGTTCGGCCATAAATAGGACGGTTTAATTCAATTTTTAAAAAATCGCGTAAAGCATTTGTAGCGATACCCTGCCCCCAAAATTCCCGATCAATCCAGTAGGTTATTTCTGCTTCATTTTCCATTACATATTTGGCAATACTTCCAACAATTTTATCATCAATTTTGATTGTGCACATGTGAATGGTAGGGTTGCTCAAAAATGGTTCATATTTATGAATATATGCTTCTTTTGTTAAGGGCTCAGGACCAGTGAATGCAGCCAGATAGTTGGCTTCCTTATTGAGTTGAAATAAGTATAATGTTTCTAAATCGGCTTTAACAGTTGTTGTTAGTATCATGTTATTGCTTTGCATCTGCATATATTGTTCAGGGTATATTATTAACTATTTGTAAATGTCTATAATTAATTAGCTTCTTTTATATTGATTTCCCCATCCTCGGAGATCAAAATTTTCCATTTTTTATTTAAACTACATCCATCATCATAACAAGCACCTTCATAAATTATCAGGCTTTCGTTTGTGATGGTAAAATAACGGTAACTAACGTTTTGGTCGCCACTAATTTCGTTATAAATATTTAAAACCTTTCCATTTTGTGTTGAATTATCAAGTAAAAGTATATTGCCGTATTTGCCATATTTTGATACTCTTCAGAGTAATAATAATAACATTGATAGTTTCTAACATTTGGCAACCTGTATTTTAAACTGTCGATGTTTCGTTGTGCTAAGGTATCAATATAAGTATTATTATTAAATGCACTTTCTATATTAATGTATTGCAAATTATAAATGGTTAAAACCGTATCAATAGTTAGTGTGTTGTTCAATGCTTCAAAACAGGTGCAAATTTCGTCAAATGTTTTGCCGGCAGGTTGTTTAAGTTGACCATAATTTTCTAGGTCGCCTTCCCAATGCATAGGGTAATTCAGATTGTTTAAACCGGTACAACCAAAGGGTAGGCTAGTATGGGTGTAATTATTATTATAACGAATAGTATCAACAGTAATTTGTTGCGTTTGCTGATTATTTACACTGCCATGTGAGTGCTCATTTGAACATGATGCCGCAAAAATGCTTGCCCAAACATAAATTAAATTTATACTTGGATGTTTGAAGAAAACACTTCTGATAATTAAATTGTAGATTTTAATCAATTATTTTAATTTAAATATCTATTTTACAACGTTCTTTTTTCATTTACTATATTTCCCAGCCGCTTCCTTGCAGTATTATTCGGTTTCGTTTCTATATTTTAAGAAGTGCTTTTATAGCTTAAAGTTTAAGTTTCATCATAATATCTGTTTGTTCGTCTTCACCTAATTTAAATATGTGTTTATCAAATTCTGTAAATCCGTTTTTTTTATAAAAATTAATAGCACGTGGGTTTTCTTCCCAAACGCCTAGCCAGACATATTCGGCATTGTGTTCCTGCGCTAAACTAATAGCTTTCTCATACAAAATTTGTCCAACCTGTTTGCCATGGAATGTTTTCAAAACATATATTCTTTCAATTTCAAGTGCTTTATCATCCTTTAACTCAGTTTGCGACTGCCCATAATTTATTTTTAAATAACCGATTATTTCATCTTCCAAAATGGCAAAATAAATTTCTGCATTTTTATCAGTTAATTCAGTTTGTAATTTTTCTGCTGAAAACCCCTCTTCTAAATACTTACGCATATTTTCTTCAGTATTGCCTGCAGCAAATGTCTCATAAAAGGTTTGTCGACCGATTAATTGTAGCAGAGCTATATCAGTTGTTTGTACTTTTTTAATAATAATGCTACTTTGTTCCATTTTCTAAATCCTTTTCTAAATTTTTAAAAACATAATCATGTTCCTGTTTAATGCCTAATTTTTCAAGCGGACCCAATAAAACGTGGGGTTAATGCTGATGTATAAGTTGTAATACGGGTCATTTTACAGTGGTTATTGCCTTAACCCGGCTCAAAATAATATATCGCTTCTTTAAATCCTAGCCAGTCGCGGCCGACAAGATTATAATCGATGACATCCATTTTCAAAATCTTGCCTCTTTCCAGTTCGGTAATTTTTTCTACAATGTAGCCACTTCCAAAATCATTATTACTTGACTTACCCGCTTCAAAGTAACATGTCCGTATGCCACCCACTTCTTCTTTATCCATTATGCACTTAGTGGGTATAGGGAGATCAAAATACATGAGATACGGTTTTTCCGCATCGAGTGTGTCTACTGATTTAATGGCATCATAAACCATCTCCGGGGGAAAATTAAAAATTTGTTCCGTTGACACCGCTATTACCGTTTCGTTTTTTTGATTTAAAAAGTGTTCGCCCGGCGCGGCTATTAAAAATGGAATTATAGGGGTCATTAAAATAAACAAATTGTTTGTTCCCTTAATATTTTTATATCGTTTAACTAAGTGCGTAATAACATAGCCGAGAAAAATTAATGGAACTATAATTGGAATTGCCATAACAATGCATAAAAACCCGGACAAGCCAGGAACAGCCATTCCTAGAAGCACAAAAACGGTTGTTAAAAAAACGCCGGCTAAAATATATTTTTTATTCGGCATGGCACCAATAGCTATACCTAACACAACAGGAAGCAGAATAAAAAGGACCCAACTATAATTTACTAAGCCCATAAAAAGAAATATAATGCCGGTCCCGAGGAATATTAATGTAATGATAATAGATAACTGAAAACTTCTATCTTTTAAAATTGCCTTCATTCAATTTGTATTTGCCTGATAATGCGCTTAGGACTACGCAGATATAAAAGTACATCAATTTAATAATGTATGCAACCTGAAATCAATTGAAACCATAGTTATTTAACTTAATAACTTATGGTATTTCCATTTTTTCTGCCCAATTTAGTTCTTCCGGCAATATCACACTTGATAATTCAATATGAATAACACGGCGCCGGTTGTTATTTAAGGTTCGGCTGCTGCTGTGTAATAGTAATGGTTTCATTAACATAACACCACCTTGGTACTGAACAGGTGATTTCTGATTCATTTTCCCAGTTAATGGTTTCAGGCCGATATATTTGTTTAATGTGTGATTTTGGTATAATTTTTAAAGCGCCGTTAAGGTCGTTAGTATCGTCGAGGTGAATGCGTATGGTACTTATGTTTTCTAATATATGAATTGGGGGTTGAACTGCGAATTGGTTTTGTTTAACTGTCCATGGTCCATAATTTTGCAAAGGCAATTTTTTATCTACTGAAATAGTTAAATCCTGGTGATAAGAAACATACCAATTGGACGTTACCGGTTTATCGAAATAAATACTTTTTACTATAAAGTAGTTTTCACCCAATACAGTTTTTATTAAAGATTTAAGTTTACTGTTAAATATCAAATTGACAGCTGTTGGAATTTCTTTCAAAAATTGCCGAATGGCAAATAATTCACTGCTTTTTCTAAATGTATCTTTTTGAGTGTCAGCAGATTCAATTTCGTGTATGATATTTATTATTTCTGTTTCGGTGTAAATATTTTCGCGCACCAAATAGCCATTATTATTAAATATCACTTTTTCAATTTCGCTCATTAGAATTATATCAGGTTAATTAATAATTTCCCCATTGTTGTCAGCTAACTTTTTGCGCCACATTTCAATTTCTTCCGGTGTTTGTCGGTTCCAATCTGTAATTTCACCTATAATTTTTAAAGGAAATGTTGTTCGGTAGGAGCGTGTGGGATTTCCGGGAAATTTTTTATCTGTTACATTGGGGTCGTTTTCGAATGGACCGGTTGGAGCAACAATGTATACGCGTTCCTTGCCATTCCCTGACGCTAAAGCTGCTGCTAAGCCGGCACCGTTTGCTAAACCGGTAAAATAAATGTGATTCATGATAAGGTCGGATTTGTAGTTAGAGTTGCGACCGGGTATTAATTCGTCGCCGGGTTGTAAATCTGCTTTTGTGCCATGATAAAAGGGACCTTCATCAAAAACAATGTTGTTAAATGCTGCTGCTAATTTTAAATAAATGTTTTCGTTTTCGTAGTCGTTAAGTTGAGCATAACATGAAGCAATATTTACATATAAAGCCGGTATGGCGCTATTAATAGCTATTTCATTTACTTCCTGTGCAAGGGCTAAAGCTTTTTTTAACCAAATTAATTTATCATTTGTATTTTGCTGCACACCTGAATTAAAAATGCGTTGCTAAAAATTCTTCATATTTGTTGGAAGCCTCCGTTAATGCTTGTTTATAAATAAACCTAGCTTCGTCAGGTTTGCCTTGCTCTTCCAATTGTTTTCCCTGTAAACAATATTTAATAATTTTATTAGCGGGATTGAAATCCATGAATGATTGTCTTTTTAATGAATTTATGGAAAACAAAGATCAACAACTATTTGGATAATCTTTTTGCCAGTTTTTATTATTAATAAAATATTTGAGCCGGAGTGTAAAAACATGTTTAAACAGGTTTTCGCCTCCGTCTAACAAAAAGGAATAACCATATAAAATATCTATTGCAAATAAACTTAAACCGACGGAAGGACGCAAATAATTACTATTATTTTCAATATCATATAAGTAATCTAATCTTGCTGTTCCCGGTGGCAGAAAAAAATTCGAAATTTCTGCAAAAGCGCTAATACTTTGGCTATTATATTCATTAGTATAAAATAGCTGTAGCCAATACCCCACGATTTCATAGAAAGGTTGAACCCACCACCACTCGCAAATGTAGTTCCGTATGTTCTGCCAATATTTGCACTGTATTCAGTGCAGGCTGAGCGATTGTATGCAACGCCTGCATACCAGGAATTGCCTAATAACTTACTTTTGGGTACATTTTCATGAACGATATAAAATGTATCAGGTGTATTGTGGTCATGAACATGGGTGGTATCTTCCAGCTGACTAAAAACCGGATTGGTTATTAGGGTGAAGCTAAAAACCGAAGAGAGGAGAAGTAAAAGTTTCAAATTTTACTGTATTAATTTATGGGTAATATTAATATTACTGATTAAAGATAATATTTATTTTAAATAAAGTAAAATGTTATAATAATGTAACAATAGTGAATACTTAACGTATATTTAAACTATTAAAAATGAGCAATATATGACGGTTTTAAATATTTTATCTGCGTTTGACTGGAATTCGGTATTGTTAGGAGCAGAAAACTGGGCTTTTTTACTTGAAACATTGTTGCGCACTTTTATCATGTTTATTGTGATTTTAGTTGGGCTTAGATTGTTGGGAAAACGTGGTGTAAAACAATTATCCATTTTTGAACTAGTTGCAATTATAAGTTTGGGTTCTGCAGCAGGTGACCCAATGTTGTATAAAGATGTGGGTGTTTTACCGGCAGTTTTGGTTTTTGTTGTTATTATCATCTTGTACACAATTGTTACCTGGTTAATCGGGAGAAACAAGGTATTTGAACGATTAATGGAAGGTAAGCCGATAACATTAATTAAAGACGGCGTATTTTCTATTCAAAATTTTTCGAAAGAGGCATTGGGAGCGGATGAGTTTTTTGCTGAATTGCGCATTCAGGGTGTTTCTCAATTGGGTCAAATAGAGGAAGCGATAATTGAAAGTAGTGGCGATATCAGTATTTTCTATTATAAGGATGAAGAAGTAAAGTATGGACTGCCGATAATGCCGAACACCTTAGATAAAGCTCAAAAGAAAATTTCGGATACAGATTTTTATGCATGTGTATTTTGTGGCTTTACAGATAAATTAAAACCTGTTGCAAAACATAGTTGCCCGGAATGCAAAAAAATTGAATGGGTAAAGGCAAGTAATAAATTGCGTATTAGATAAAAATTATTTCCGGAGGTGCAGTCCTGACTCCGCTAATGCTTTTTTTAGTTTCGGTAAAGAAGAGGGGCCTAAACCATGTAAACTGAGTAATTCATTTTCTGTAAAACTTGTCAGATCACGCAGTGTTTTTATATTGGCATTTTCCAGTGCACGCCGCGCCGGTGCACTCAGCAATGATAAATAGCCATCTACAGGTTTTTTTTCTGCTTCACAAACAGGGCAAACGGGGCAATCACTGCTTTTATAAAATTGATGACCGTTTGAGCAGATTTTTAATTTTCCTTTTTCGGCATGTAAACAAAATAGTTTAATTAGATTAACTACTTAATATTTTATTTCTTCCGCTAAATTAATTCTTGCCTGTAATTCATATTTGTTGTAAAAGTAGGCAGTTTTATAAATTTTTCCATGTTTAAAAATGTAATAAAACCTTTTTCTTCAGGTTATAAACTAAAACCGGGTAAATATTATACTCCCGCCTTATGTTTTGGTAGTATCCAGTATAAGCCTCGTGGGAATATCCTAATATAGAAAGGTCAGCATCCGTAAATAGATTTGTATCATGATCAGAAGAAAATACATGTGATTGCGTTGCAGAATTTGTTTTTGCAATTATTAATGATATCGACGAGGGACAAGATAACATCAGCATTTTTGCTCAGCATAGTCCGCACTTTTTTGCTCGTTATCCGATTTAAGTGTATTGTAAATGATATCATGATAAAACAAAGTGAATAATAGGGTGTCCCAATTTTGTATTTGCGGTTTAACTGCAGTCAATTCATTTAACAAATTTTTCAGATGTTTGTAATGTGTGGTAGTGTCGCTTTTTTATTAGAATATTTATTTTCAATATCTTCCATAATTTATTATGCAAAGTTGTATCGGATGAATATTTATGAATTAGTGTTATGAAGGTTGTTTTGAGCATAAGTTTTTACCTGTTAATTATTTAACTAAGTTAACAAAAAATTTTATCTCATCTACACACCTTCAATTAAAAAGTTTAGTAAAATTTGAACCATGTTGGTTAATTATAAGTTGCACCGGCTTATATTGGAAACAAACAAGTTGATGTGCTAACGTGTTGATCTGTCCGCCGCTGCGGATGCTGATTAA
>JADJJZ010000010.1 GCA_016706255.1 Bacteroidota bacterium
AATTAATTTGGTAATTTTAAAAGGTTTACTAACTTGTTTTTGATTAAAATTATTAAAACACACAATCTTATTTTTTAACCCAAATCAAAACCATTTACGTATACGGGATTAACATTAGGTGGATTAGCCGCTGTACTAGGGCTGTAACTCCTTATACCCCGGACCAAAATTAAGAATGCATTGGCTATGTATAAAATCACGGCTTACACAACAAGGCCCTGGATAGCGTGAACCTGCCTTATCTTGCAGAACATACCCATTGCTATACTAAATTTAGTGAAGACTATTTTCCATATATAAGCACATGCGCAAATTTGGTTAACCAGTATATTACCTATGTATAGTTCGATTCCGATTTCAATTCAAACCTTTTATAATAATATGCAAATTATGGAAGCGCCATTGAAATCTATTATCAATTCATTGATAAGTAATCCAACTGATGCCAATAATTTAGCTAAATTTAAAAAGCAAATAGGAAGTATTCGAGGATCCATTATTTCTAATGCAAAAACGGTTGACTTTATAGAAACTGTTTTAGACAAATTTGCAACCGATATGGCTACAGACCTCACAACTTTAACAAACGCGGTTTCTGAAATGACCAAATTGGCGAGTACTGATCAGGACCTGGTTAATTCTTTAAATGCTGAGATTGCAAAATTAAAGTCCGAACTCAAAAATGGGAACAATTTGCTGCAAGGTGGCAATGTAGGTGTCACAGGTGGCGTTATTGCTAAAATTGGTGTTTCACTATTAAATGCCGATCCGCAAGTAAGGTGCTTGGTGGTATTGCCCTTGCACTAGGTTTGCTTTTAACTGCGGCTCTGTTATTACGACTATTGTGGCTAATTCGAATATCAGACAAATTCAAGATAATATTTTTGATGATCAAAAAATCTAGGTCCTCTTGATGCTGATATTACAAGTATTAACATGATTACTTCTTCACTGCAAACTCAATTGATGACAATAAAATTGCTTCAGGTGTAATGGACAACATCAAGAGCCTTTGGACCCTGGTTGATCAGGAACTAGATCACTACAAATTGAACTAGATGATATTATTAACTCGCTTCAACCCCACATCTCAAAATTTCACGCAGGTTTTAAATGATTTGAACTCGCTATGCAATATTGGGATGATTTAAACACAGTTGCCCAAGATATCGATATGATTAATATTACATACGACGAGGAATTATATATTATTCCCAAAACTGCAACTGCATAATTTCGGATAAATTAGATTTATTAACTCAAATTTTATTAAAACATGTTACTTACCATAAAAAAAAGCAGTGTTACAAATTTTACAACTCAATTTAACGATTATGTAAATAATCTTTTAGCTATCACCGCTTATCATCATGCTATAGAAAACTTAATTTGGCCAACTCTGCAATTTCAATCAGCGGATGGGACTGATAGTTACAAAAATGCCAGAACTAAATATAACGATTATATTCCGAATCAGGCTGTCGATCTTCGAACCCATGCGCAAGAATGGATTAATTCAGTGTTACCATTACTTATGCATCATCACCACCGTAATTAGTTATTTTAATAACATTTTGAATCGAAATTGATTCTATAAATTCAAGCCTTGAGGCACTTATAGCAGACCCAACTGATAAGTTAGAAAAACAACAATTGGTAAACGTATTATCGGCGCTTCAAAAAAGTCTGGATCAAAAAGAAAAAGTATTTACAAACAAGGATGAAAATAACCCCGAATCATCGAAGTTTTGACTAATTTTTATAATACTTTCAGCAACGACATTAACCTATTGAATGCCGGAGTAGTTGCAATAAATAATATGACCGGTGCAGACAAAACAATGCTAACTACACTTAATGAAAGCATTTCAACTGTAGATAAAGAGATAGATAACCTCAACAGTCAGATTACTGCTAATGCTATTGGAATTGGTGGTTCTGTGTTTGTTACAGTTATTGCTGTAGCTTTTCTTCCTGAATCGGCCTTATTTGTTTTGGTGGTCTTGCGGGAGTTGCAGTTGCTGTTATGCTGGCTAAAGATAAAGCACAATTACTTGCCGATACCGGCAAACTCAAAATCCTTCATGATCAGGCCACGCAGATTAATAAGGATATAATAAATCTCAATACAATTAGCGCAGTTGTATCAACTGTCGAAAGCAAATACCAAACAGCACTAAAAGCACTTACAGAAACACAATCCATGTGGAATGATATTAATAACGAATTAATTGAAATTATTGATACAATTAATGCTTCAATGACAAAAGTTGGAAGCGCTGATCCTGATTATGCAACTATGCAATCGAATATTGTTGCTGCTAATACAGAATGGAATACGCTAGTTCAACAACTCAATTTAATAATTAATTTAAATATTAATTATGAACAAAGGTTCAATTGTTAAATCCAAATTAACACTTCATGTCTAATATTTATTCTGTCGATTTACAAGCATTTGTATCGATGTATGCTCAGGTATCAAAATTTTATTATGGTATGTGGTCAACCGGTATACCTGTATCTATTTCCCACAATCCAGCACAGCTTGGGTTGATGTAGACAACAGTCAACATTTGGCGAGATGATTATAGATCTGAATTTGTTAATTTTTTAAATCAATCGTTGATAATTGGAACAACAGCATCGTGAATGGGTTTCTTCCTAACTATGTATCTACGAAAAATGCATTCCTAAAAGATACCACATCTAAACCAAACCTTGATTCGCTAATTGGAGCCGTATCTGTATTAGATAAAATTTTTGGTTCATTTAGTCAAACTGCAACGGATTTCATTGTTAAATTCGACGAAATAAGTGGAAACCTGCCCGACCCCGGTTTAATACCACCAGGAAGCATTTATCAAATGTTTGGGGATGTAAAAGATGCAGTTGATCAATGTACAGATCAATTTAATGCTTCATTAATTACAAACAAACTCCACTTATTTTAGGGTTAGTAACAATAAACGTTCAAACTTCAGCAGGTTTATTGCCACTCAATTGCGGAGTAAGTGGGTTCACCTGCTAATATTGCTTCAGCTGTTGCAAATGATACAAATATTGCTGCCAAACTGAAAACCCTAAATAACCTTTGTAGCCAGGCGCTTTTGACAGATCCAACTGATGTATGATTGGGTTCGTTGCTTTTATCTTCACGGTTTAAGTACGCCATTGGGTGAACCTCTGGGCGATTTAATTTTAAGTATTCGAACACCATTAGCACTAATTATGGATGCTATTGAAAATACATCAAAAATATTTCCAATATTCATATTGCACTGGTCAATTATCGCGACAAACAAATTAGTTTGATTTCATAAATGACCTGAATATTGCCCGAAATGTTAACGGATAAAACCTGGCAAACATTATTAAGTTATTCACAATACATACTCGGTTTGCGAATTCAATACGATTCAAACGCAGTTACAATTTCATAAACTATTAATTAATTTATTATGCAACACGCCAAATTTATTTTATTATTATTTACTATATCTTTTTTGTATCCTGTGGTAAAACCAACCAAAAAATACAAGGCAAATTCAGTCAATGGGAGTAGTAGCAAACAAGCCCTATTTCATCTTATTTTCTGATGTGCATTTAAATAGTCTGCGAACCGATTCTGACTATGGATTTGATACCGGAACCAAATTGTTTGACGCTGCAATGCAAAGCATTTACGAGTTAATGGTTTCTTCAAACCCACCACAATTTGTATTGTTTACCGCGATCTCCTGCTCATTTATCAATTACAAGTAATATTTGTGCGCATACTAAACCAATAAATGCGGGAGGACTTTGCAACATGAACGCAACGATAGTATCGTATTAAATACTTTTTTATTCAAAATTTAAATCAACCGGGCATCCCATTTCTTTACTTGCCGGGTAATAACGATGGACTCAATGGTGATTACTATCCATTTACCGCCCGGTAAAAAAATCCACTTGGTTTATTGCCTAACAATTCGGTAAGTTATCCAACTTTGAACTTAGATATGGACACAACAAAAAGCAGCTTTATTGTGAATATTGACAACATTGATCAGGGTTACTATAGTGTTGAAATAGGAGGTGGACTAAGAATAATTGCGCTTAATTCAATTATGTTTTGCACGGATTATCAATTGGCTGATAATTTAACAAAAGAATTGAATCGCAAAGAACAAATGGACTGGTTGAGCGCCCAATTAAAAATGCACGAACCGATAATAAAAAAGTAATAATTGGAATGCATATACCACCAGGAATAGATGCTCATAGTAGTTCAGCAATGTGGGATAGTTCTACTCAGAATTGGGAAACCGTTTTTTTAGGCATCGTTCAGGAATATCAGCAGGAAATTACTAATCTTTTTTATAGCCATACACATATGGATGAATTTAGAAGACTATATGATACACTCGGCACTAAAGTTACTGAAATAGCATATTCATCTCCGGAATTAGTCCCGTTCATTGTAACAATCCGGGTTATAAGGTAGTATATTATGACGCAACAAATTATGTAGTGGAAGATATGATTACCCATTATACAATTCCTGATACAAATATGTGGTTGGACTCTACCTATAGCTGGAAATCGGAATTTAATATTTCTGCGACACAAACACTACAAACGATATTACAAAATAGTAATTTAAACAATTTGCTACCACCTGCCGAAAAAATTTACACAGTTTTTAATAATCAAGGGAGCGATAAAATAAGAAAAGGTATAGAAGTTAAATAACGCCGTAACATACCATTGCCATGTAAATCAATTCGGTATTTAATTTGTGACTTGTCCTAAAATAGGTTTACACCAAAAAGTGTAAAAAATGGACGAAAAAATCATTCCAAAAGAACGTAAGCATTTTACGCATGCCGAAAAACACATGATAATTCATGAGTTACTTTCAACGAATATTACAAAGACAGCGATTTGGAAAAAAGTACAGGGCAACAACAGGAGCATGGGCATATTACTCGTTGGATGAAAAACTTAGGCTACGATGCTGGAAATATAGTCAGAAAGCCTAACATTGTAACAGATTTATATCCAATGAAACAACGGAAACGAAAGGCTGATAATCCGGAAAATGTTAGTGAAGAATCTATAGAGACCTTACAATTAAAGCAGCGAATCGCAGAGTTGGAAAGGCAATTAAAAGAAGCTGAGCTAAAAGCGACAGCCTTCTCTACAATGGTAGATATTGCAGAAAAGGAGTTTAAAATTCCAATAAGAAAAAGCTCAATACCAAACCATAGAAGCCATGAAAAGTAAATTTTCACACATAGGATTAGCCAAGTTATGTGAGTGGTTTGGTATCACCAGACAGGCTTATTATCAACACAACTGGGATGAAATTTCAACCAACCTGGAAGAAGAATTGGTAATACAACGGGTAAAGGAAATTCGTAAAAGTCATCGTGTAATGGGGTACTGAAAACTGTATGAAATGCTACAACCATTTCTAATAGAACATCAAATAAAAATGGGTAGAGATGCATTATTCGATATGCTTGCGGCAAATTATTTATTGGTAAGAAAACGGAAGCGACGAATACAAACTACCAACTCATCTCACTGGTTGAGAAAGTATCCCAACCTCATTCGTGCCTTTGTTCCCAAAGCACCAAATCAGCTTTGGGTAAGCGACCTTACCTACTGGAAAATAAGTTCAGGGGAACATCTTTACATTAGTTTTATTACAGATGCTTACTCACATAAAATTGTAGGTTATCAGGTAGCTGAAACAATGGATGCCATTGAAAGTATACAAGCCTTAAAAATGGCACTCTCTACATTGACGACTGATACCCACTTAAATCTCATCCATCACAGTGATAGAGGGATACAGTATTGCAGCTACGCTTATGTAAAGCTATTGCAGGACAACGGTATAAAAATAAGCATGACTGAAAATGGTGATCCATTAGAAAATGCCGTTGCTGAACGAATAAATGGAATCATCAAGGGGGAATACTTAGAAACCTACAACATAGATAACATAAAGGATGCAAAGGCTTTGCTTATTAATGTTGTAGACCTTTACAACAATGAAAGACCGCACATGAGCATCAGTAACTTCACACCAAACTGTATTCATCATTCATTAAATAATATTAAAACAGATAGATTATGGAAGAATTATTACCGAAAAAAAACTATAATTGTAAATCAGGAGCAGGACTAACAATGAAATGTAAACCTATAACAGGATTAATTAGTTAAACTGTAAACTTATTTTAGGACGAGTCATACCATTCTTTCGCTCTTACAGAGCTGGTTTTTGTTTAGATTTTTCAAATTATGAAATTAAGCGCATTTACAAATTCTGCGCATTATCATCGAACTTCAACAAAAAAAATGCATACTTTGATATGTAATAGTTTATTGTCAAATTTAAGCTGTATTTTCAATGAAATTATTGTACATGGCATTTTTTAATTTAAATTGGTAAATTGCCACAATATTTTATTAATTATTTTTACCCCATACTCATTTTTACCGTATGAAAATTCGTGTATTTAAAACAATTATTTTACTTACTGTGGCGTCTGCTTTAATACAGGGCAAATGTGCTCAAACCGACGTTATTGATTCTGTATTTGCGGCGCAATTCCGCAGGCAAACAATGTTATATAATAGGTGAAGTGCATTTAGATCAGGAACTTCCTGTTCAGGAATCTATAAATATGATAGCACAAACTGCTATTGCTGAGGACAGTTTACGAAAGTTTTTAGTCACAGAAAGAGGTGTTAATCATTTTATGTTGGAATTACCTACCTGCAATGGATATTTTGTGCGGGAATATATAAATACAGGAGATGAAACTTGGATAGCATTTTTTAAAACTAATACTTATATGTATGCCCGCATTAAAAATTTACGGGCACAAAAATTAATTAACAATGCAGTATCAATTACCTGTGTAGATATCAACTATCCTCAAGATGCTGAACGAACTTTATTTGCATTACTTACACTGGCATTTTATGATCATTATAGTGTTGTATATTACCCGCCTTATAATACTGTAGTAGCAAACCAGTTTCGGCAGACTTGAATATTGCGATATCCATAATGCAAACGGATACCCTAAATATTACACCTGAATTACGGCAATTTTTTACAGAATTAATAATAATTCTTACCCAACAAAGTGCAAATGCCACCATGGTTCATAACTTAATTACCGGTACTTATTCAAATGCCGGATTAATTAAAGCGCTACAAAAGTTTTACGCAACCGGATGGCCTGAAGTCAAACTGATAATGGATGGCTATCTTGCAGGTTTTGAATATAAAACAATCAATTCAAAAATGCTTACCGACAGAGATTCACTGCTTACGAGCACAATTAATGAGATAATTAAGCACACTAAAGGTGATACTTACTGTTTACAATTAGGCGATATTCACAGCCGAACTAATGATGCTCAAAATGATGTGAAAAGTAATTTGGAAAGTAAACTTGGTTTGACAACTTATAGCATCCATTTAGTACCGCAAACATTTGCTACCAGACTCCAAAATATTTATCACCCCGATATGCCATATGATTTTAATTTTACTGGTATTTTTAAATTGCGTATAACCAATTCAGATAATTGTGATATGTTAATTTTAAATCGATAGCTAAGTAACCTTTGGATTATAAATTAAATTACTGATGGCTATCATTGCTGTTTCAGTGACTGGGTTCGGATAAATTTGCAGTAGTGAATCCTGAGTTTTTTCATTAATATCGACTGAAATATTTGGTTTAGTTAATATATCAATTGGTCCGTCAATGGCTATTGAGTGAAGCGAGTCAAGATTAAAAATGGCCTTGAAAATAAATGGTTCACCCACATCCAAAATTGATGCAACATAATTTCCGCTCCATTTAACCCATTCGCAATTTAATTCGGGTGATGGTGTAGAATCCCAAGAAATAGTTCCATTATGCCCTCCTATTATTAGTGTTGTGAAATCTTCAATTGTAATTGGGTTCATATTTAAATACGAAGATACATAAAAGGATACGCGATAATTTGTTAATCCTATAACACCGCCCAGTGTTTTTTCTATTCCGATTGCTTCAAAAGTTATGTTTTCATTTCCGTTTGCTGACATCAGCATTTCTGAGCCCGCATTTGGAAATAATCCAAATGTCTCACCGTCATTCCAGTTTTCGCTATTTAGTTCATAATAAATATTATCACCTGTGACTTCTTCAAAATTGTTGGTTATTGCCTGTCCAGAAAGCTGTTCAATCAGCAAAAGTGCAAACAAGCATAAAAGCAAATGTGTTTTCATGGTTTAGGTTAGAATAATGCAACTTAAATTTAATAAAATTTTTAGTAAGGATATCATGTATTAATTATTGTCACAAAATAGACATTATAACTTTGTAAATTGTTGAAAATCAATAGTATATATAATTAACATAATTCAAGTAGCTGGTTTACCTTGTCACAATTATTCTCACTATTTTAAGAGTAGCTAAGTAATTCCTTATACAAATGGTTTATTATTTTGTAACCTTAGTAATCTACTCGTTCGAATTTCAGCCCCTAAAGCAATGATGCTTATCATCTTCAACCAATTGAATAAATTCCGGCAGACTTTCCACTTTTGACTGGGGCGAATAAGGATGCCAATTTGAGTTTGCTCTCATCCAAAATACTTTCCAGCAATTTTTTGCTTTTATAAATGTGGTTTTGGCAAAAGGGTGTTCTTGTATTACTTCGGGTTTATTCCACTGTGGCCTTATTTCAAAAATAATAATGCTTTGGTTATCAATTGTATAACCGATATCTAATTTGTCTCTAATATCTTCCGGCGGCCTTATTCTCGATAAAAAATTTTCCATTACTTCTATGATTTCCAGGGTTTGTATAGGGGTGATTGGCATTTTTAAAAAAGCTTTGTTTGGGTTTCAATAAATCCTTACCAGGTTCTTATAAAATTCCTCACTCTCCGTATCATTCGACCTATCCAGCAGTGTAATCAGGTTACTTTTAAACCCTCCAATTTCGGTCCGGTTAGGTTTAACCTTTAAAAAGCTTTGTTGAGGGCCTGTTTCGGTTTGAGCTGGGTTGGGAGCATGGATGGATGGTGATTTTTGTGGGTAAAGATAGGGGATTTGGGTTGGATGGGGGGAGGGCTGAATAACAAAACAAGGATATTGTTTTTCGCGGCATAGAATTTAATATTTATTCGCTTCAAAGCGGCTATTCTTGCTTATTTCGTGGCTTTTGGTTATTTTTAAATGTTAATGCGATATAACCATGTTAATACAATTCTTTAAGCGGTTTAGGTTCCCAATAATGATTATTGCAATTTTTAGTATCGGGTTACTGATGTCCTCCAAAAACTCGGAACCTGAAACTAATTATAAAACCTCATATACAACTGACGTGTGGGTATATATTTGTGTAAGTCCAACTGCATATGCATATCATGATAGTTTTTGTAATGGATTAAATAACTGCACACACAGAATTGATTCAATTCCACTATATAAGGCTAAGGAGACTGGTAGGAAACCCTGTAAAAATTGTTATTAGGCTTTTTATTATTAACTGTATATGAATTTTTAAATTTAATTTTGGATTACCTGAAATTTAATTAATTTAGGACTTGCGACACGATTCTTGCTTTAATTATTCAAGGTTAATTAATCACACTTTAAATTCATACCTTATGAGAAATTTAATCTTTAACTTATCAATCTCATTCATTGTAATTTCTTTATTTACAAATTCAGTAGTTGCCTGTACTGCCGGGCTATCTCCGTCAGGATCAATTGCAATCTGTCAGGGGAGTTCAATTATCTTATCAGCTTCTCCGGTTGCTGCCGGTAATAGTTATTCCTGGTATAGGAACGGGATATTAATACCTGGGGCTGCATCTACATTGGTTGCAAAAAAAAATGGTGCTTACACTGTTAAAATTACTGATGCTTTTGGCTGTGTTGCGACTTCATCGCCAACAAATATCTTCGTTGAAGCAAAACCTGCAGCCAATATTACCTTCGCCGGAAATTTAAATATTTGTCCTGAAACGGAGTTTGAAACTTTAAATGCAAATTCAGGTTTAGGGTACACTTATCAATGGATTAAAAACGGGGTTAATATTGCAGGTGCTAATGCAACTTCTTATGATGCTACAACAGCAGGCAGTTATCGCGTAAGGGTTACAAATGCAATTGGTTGCTCAAGGAATTCGGCACCAGTTTCAATTACGGAAGGTTGTTCTATTCCATGCTCCAATCTACCTGAAGAGTATACTGAAGGTTTGGTTGCTTTTTATCCGTTTTGTGGTAATGGCAATGACGCGTCAGGTGCATTAGGTAATTCAGCGGTTTTTAATAATGCTATTCCATCTTCAGATAGGTTTGGAAACCCTTCAAGTGCCTACTATTTTAATGGATTTGATACCTATATGATTGCAAATGCCAATAGTTTTCCAACAACATCTAGGACTGTAGTGTTTTATTTTAAATTAGATGACCTAATACAACATCACGGAATTTTAGGATGGGGTGGGAACTCATGTGGGCAATCTTTTTTTATTTCCATGAATCAAACAGATTTGCCTAACCAATATATTGCAGAGGGGCATTGCTTAGTGAATTTAACCTCAACTTCTAATTCATACCCACCAAGCCTAGATTGGCATCAATTTGCGATTACAACTGGCGATGGTAGTACACAAATGTATTTAAACGGTATATTGATTAATAATTTTGAGGGTGTTGACCACGATGGCACTTATAATTTAGGTAAAGATTTTGTTATTGGAGCGGTTCCAGCACCATTTGGTTCCGGTGCTTATACTGACGTAAATTTACAAATGTTTAAGGGGTATTTAGATGATGTTATTATCTACGACAGGGTTCTAACTTCTGAAGAAGTATTAGCATTATATAACTACTTTAGTATTGGTGAGAGGGAACAAAATGAAATTGAACTTGAGCTTTCAAGCAATCGTGAATTAGTAGTATATCCAAACCCGGTAAATTTGCATAATGACAACCTTAATTTTGATATAAAAGGGATGGATTTAGATGGAATAACTGGTTGTCTAATTATGAATAATTTGGGACAAGTTGTGTATGCAAGTCAAGATAATATACCAATAACCAATGGTAGTATTACTTTGTCAAATATCAATCTTAGTGCCGGGCTATATCAAATTGAAATTAAGGTTACAGGTGAAATATTTAATAATTCATTTGTAGTGATCGAATGATTTCAATCAATCAACTTTCAATCTCTAAAACTAAGATAATAATTCGATAATTTTATTTTCAATTTTGCTTTAAAATTAAGCAGTAAAAATCCCTGTTGTGTAAATAAATTTAAAGACTTTTACATGTAAATTTTATTTTTTCAAAAATTAATTTTATATTTGTAGCATGAAAAATTTAATTCTACATCAACAACACCATCAACTTCGTCAGCAAAGCGATGTATGGGGTTATTGTGTCTAGTGTATAAATACAAAGAAACTACAAACCCCATACAGCAATGTATGGGGTTTTTTTATTTCACTGTGATTTGATATTGATAATATCAAATCACAGTGCAGGAATATTATTGCATTTTCAAATACGAATCATTATGAATTTGTGTTGCAGTATTTATAACGTTAGAAATTAAATTTCAAACATTAAATTGCCCTTTCGTCTAACGGCAGGACAACAGCTTTTGGAGCTGTGTATCGAGGTTCGAATCCTTGAAGGGCAACAATATTAATATGGTGCTATTACGCTAACGGTAAGGCGGACTGCCTGTGGAGCAGTTGGTATCAGTTCGATTCTGATATAGCACCCATAAAAAGATGATTTCAATTTTGTTGTTTGAAATTTTAATCTATAGGGGATGCTTTTGAATATTCTCAATTTATAGTTGTATTTAACATTTTTCAATCAGCCTTCCCATCAAACCGCTTAATCCCTTCAAGCATCTTTCCCTTCTACCTCAACTCACTTTCGAAATCATTAGTTCTATCCTGCAGCGTAATCAGGTTACTTTTAAACCCTTCAATTTCGGTCCTGTTGGGTTTAACCTTTAAAAAAGCTTTGTTGAGCGCCTGTTTTGGTTTGAGCTGGGTCGGGAGCATGGATGGATATGGGTTTTGGGGAGTAAAGATAGGGGATTTGGGTTTCTAATCTAAAATACCACAGATAGTAACTTACATATTATCAGCTAAAGAACAATTAGGTTGCCTGAACGTATGGTATTCAACTTTATCATCCACCGGAGGGGTAATTTAATTATTAAAATCACGAAAGAAATTATCAGCAACTCGGATGCAAAACCCCATCAACATTTTATGTGAAAGTCGCTTAAAAAAACCGGAAAATGCATTACCAGTTAATAAAATTCAACTATCTTTACTTAGTATCAGTGACTTTAAATTGGGTAAGTTATAATGTTTTTCTAATAACCCATTTGTTTTTGGTTTTAATTACAAAATAACAAAATAACCCTTTTGAATGAAAAAACTATCCGGCTTTTTCGTATTAATTTGCTCCTTTTGCGGGCTGCAATCACAAACAAATATATACCATAAATTCCTTACAGAAGGTGCAGCATGGAGTGAACTGTTTATTACCTACACTTTTGAATATGACAGCATAACTTATATTCAACATGAAGGCATATTCGGAGATAGTGTAATTGATGGAAAGTTATATTATAGAATGGGTTCATTTTTGATGAGGGAGGATACAATTAATAAAAAAGTTTATGCGCAGGAATTAGGTTTAGGATGGCCCGACACACTGCTTTATGATTTTAATTTAAATATTGGCGAATCTGCCGCACATTGCGCAGAGTTTTCAGTTGGAAATTTATTCCCCGATGCGGTGGTTACAAATATCGACTCGGTTTTAATTGGAACCTATAGAAAAAGATGGGAGATAAATGCTCCCCTTATTGAGAATGGTGATTCAATTACTTACTGGATAGAAGGGATAGGAAGCGACAATGGTATATACAACCCTTTTAGCTCATGGTATTGGCCGGATATTAGAAGGCTGGTTTGTTACTCAGAAAATGAAAATGTCTTATATTCTGATCTTGAATTTTGGTATGACTGTTCAGAAGTTTTTGAAGACACATCGGATCAAATATTTGATAATGCATTTGAAAATTCGATTATTGTAAAACCGAACCCGGCTAACAAGTACCTTCAAATATCATTAGAATCAAACCGCGCACTAAACCACTATGAATTCGCTGTCTTTAACATTGCGAAGCAGCTAGTTTTAAAAGATTCCATTAGCGGTCCTAATTTCACTTTAGATTGCTCTAATTTTCAAGAAGGATTGTATTTTCTTCTCTTATTTGACGGAGACAAAACGTATTGTAATAAGTTTATTGTAACGCATTAAAACTACATTTATGAAAACCGCTGTTCCACTGCTTACTTTTTTATTTTCAATTTTAATTGCTGGCAAAAGTGAAACTACTTTAGGACAATGCGCTAGCGGAGATTGGCGTATTATAGGTCCTACCGGTATGCCCGGCTATAATATTAGCTGTAAAATCATATTTCCCAAATAAGACCAATTGTTTATTATTTTTAATTACAATAGAACAAAATAACCTTTTCGGATGAAAAAACTATCCGGTTTTTTAGTATTAATTTGCTCCTTTTGCGGGTTGCAATCGCAAACAAATGTATACCATAAATTCCTTACCGAAGGTGCAGAATGGAGTGAACTAGTTATTTCTTACTCTTTTGAATATGACAGCATTACTTATATTCAACATGAAGGCATATTTGGAGACACAATAATTGATGGAAAATTATATTATATTATGGGCTCATTTTTGATGCGTGAGGACACAATTAATAAAAAGGTTTATGCTCAGGAATTAGCTTTTGGATGGCCTGATACACTGCTTTATGATTTTAATTTAAATATTGGCGAATCTGCCGCACATTGTGCAGAGTTCTCTGTAGCTAATTTATTTCCCGATGCGACAGTAACAAACATTGATTCTATTTTCATCGGTAAATACAGAAAACGATGGGAAATAAAATATACCCCATTAGTTGAGGAGGGGACTCTGTTACTTACTGGATTGAAGGCATTGGAAGTGATAACGGCATATTTACCCCTTATGGTTCATGGTATTGGCGGATATTAGGAGATTAATTTGTTATAAAGAAAATGATAGTGTATTGTTTTCTGACCTACAGTTTTATTATGATTGCGATGGTATTTTTTGAAGACACGAGTATAAATATTTTTGAAAATATTATTGAACCAACATTTGTTATTCAACCAAACCCAGCCGACAAGCTTACGCAAATCATTTTGCCAAATGAAAGTAACGTGATTAAACAATTGGCAGTTTTCAATGTAAAATCAGCTTGTTTTTGAAGGTAAATTTATTGAAGATGAATTTAATATGAATTGCAGCGGCTTTTATCCCGAATTTATTTTATTGTAATTACAGAAGGCCAAAAAAAATACTATAACAAACTTGTTGTAACACATTAAATTTTATATTTGAATATTAGGCTGAATACTGCTACTATATGATATTTAGTAATTTCCGTTGTAACAGATAGTTTCGGGTAATATTTACAAAAAAAATCAGTATTTTCACTAACAGTATTTTGAGATTTTACAAAGCGTATAATATCTGCATGCCTGTTGTTTTTTATTTTAGAACCGAGCACTTCTCCCATTGAAAAATGGAATATGTGTATGTTTTGGAAAAATGTCTTTACAATATTTAGCTACATTTTTGGCTCTTTTTTCTGAAAGCTTTAAGTTAGATTTGATATTCCCAACCAAGTCGGCTACTTCACTTCAGCGCAAGCACTTTGGGTCTTCGATAGCAGTATCAATTTCGTTTACTTCGTACACGAAATGTCAGTTGACTAAATTGAATTACTGTAATTTAAGAGTTTCACTATATATTTTCACGCAGCCTTCCCATCAAACCGCTTTATCCTTTTAATCATCTTCTCCTTCTCCCTCAACTCATTTTCAATGTCAAAATCATTTTGTAGCCCCAACCAAAATTTTGCAGAGTTGCCGAAAAATTTGGAGAGGCGCAATGCAGTGTCGGCTGTAATTCTACGATTGCCTTTTATAATTTCAGAAATGCGTGTTTGCGGTATGGCAATTTCTTTCGAAAGTCGGTAAGCAGATATTTCTAGAGGAATTAAAAATTTCTCTGATAAGATTTTTCCAGGGTGAATATTTTTTAAGCGTTTCATTTTCTGTGAGTTTGTCATATAATGAAATTTGCATACTAACGTTTAACGTTACTAACGCCAAAGGTAAGTATAATTTTTTTTCAGCCTCAAACTTTATTTATGGCTTTATTTCATAATTCCGACGAGAATGCATCTTATATACCAGCATTTTGGAAAGTTATTAATAGTTAGAGTGGTGCCTTTTGAAGCGACTTAGTAACAGTGTTCTGCTTCAGCCGCGTTAGGGGTTGTAGCGGAAACCCCGCAGACCGAGGAACGAGGGCGAGGAGTTGCAGCGGAAAACCCGGGGCGCGCACGGTAATTGACATCGGAGGGTGATTGATAATGCGCGCCAACGCCCAAATCAAAAATACTTTTAAGGTTTTCCAATCCAACCACCCATTCCCCTCGTATATCAGCGAAATAAATTTTCTAACCTTAAATGTATTCTATGAAAAAATTGCTCACCCAACCAATTAGAAGGTTGCAGCATGTAGCGATAAACTGCATGTTCATTGCCTCAGGGTTGATGGCTACGCAGGTTATGGCATCGAGCCCAGAGAGGCTCCGCTGATTGCCAATGACCCGCTTGCCGACAATACTGACCTTTACGTATTCCGGAGCCCGGATGATCCGAATATGGTTACGATTATTGCCAACTACATTCCGGCTGAAATTCCTTTTGGCGGTCCGAACTACAACCACTTCGGCGAAAATATCCGCTACGAAATTCACATTGATAATAATATTGCCACGCCCGGTGATGATATTATTTATCGCGCAACTTTTACGCGCACAAACGAAGATCCTACTACATTTTTTAGTATTCGTTTAGGTGCTGAAAATTTGAAAACTACGTACATGCTCGAAAAAGTGTAGACGGTGGTTTAACATTTAATACCATTGTTACTGATGGTATAGTTCCTGCTATCAACATTGGCGCACGCTCTATTGAAGATGCTGTTGTAGGCTTAGGCGCAGCTTCTTATGATGAACTTATGATGAACGCTGTTGCAACTGCTGTAACAGGCGAAAAAGTATTTTGTGGTCCGGTTGACGATCCGTTTTTTGTTGACCTTGGTGGTATTTTCGATTTAGGAAATGCACCTCGTGCTACAGAAACTCCACGTGATGGTTTAGGCCATTTTAATACACACACAATTGCCTTACAAATTCCGATCAGCATGTTACAAAAAGATGGTTTTATCGGTTGATATGGCTGATGACATTTTAGATGGTGATTTTGTGATTGGTGTTTGGGCAAGTGCTAGTCGCCGTGCAATTCGCACATTAAATGGCGATGGTACTGAAAGTGCTTCAGGCGATTGGATTCAGGTTTCCCGTTTAGGAATGCCTTTAACCAACGAAGCAGTGATACCACTGGGCGAAAAAGATTATTGGAATTCATTATCTCCTTACGCTGAAGATGCTGCACATTTTGAATTTTTCTACAATCCTGAATTGGCATTGTATATGGATGATGCATTGTTTGGAACAGCAGTTCCGCAATTTCAAAAATTACGTATACAAAAAGCAAGTTTAGGTGCTTACAATTTCAGCAATGGTGCTGATGGTTTATACGGATTAAAAGGTTCACCTGCGGTTGCGGGAACTGCATTGGATGATGCAATTTTCGGAACATTATTATTACCGGCGGCAGGCAAACCACGTTCGGTAGATTTATGGCCAATATTTTTTACCGGTGCACCGAATTTAGCGCCTTATCAATTAGCTACAGGTAAAGGTGGAAATCCACTAGCTGCGGGCAAACCATTTATCAATAACTTTTTACCAAATGGTGGTGATATGTTACGATTAAATATGGCTGTTCCTGTTACTGATCGTATGAGTCCTTTCTTCAGTTCTGAAGGTTTATTAGCGGCAGCTGTTATTGGTTTAACTGTTGATCCGTTTAATACAACTACTGCATTAGAATTTATTCCAAACATGGATGGTTTCCCTAACGGTCGCCGTTTGGAAGATGATGTTATACGCATCGAATTACAGGCAGTGAGCGGAATTGTTTTAGCTGCAATCGGTTTATGGTACGATGATTATGATGCTGCAACAGGCGAATCACCGGTTACCCGCGATATGCGTGATGTAATTAATTACACAACACGTGTTGAACATAACGATGCACCATTCCAAACAACTTTCCCTTATGTTGCTGCTCCATGGAGAGGAACTGAAGTTGACTTTGAATATTAATTCCAATCATCATCAAAACAAATACAATGAAAAATAAATTTAACATATTTAAAGAAAAGTTGAGTACGCTACTCATCGCTGCGATGATGCTGGTACCTACTTTTCAAGCGTCGGCTTCCAGTCACCGTGAAGCACCGCTTATAGCCGATGATCCATTGGCTGATAACACGGATTTATATGCGTTCCGCAGTCCGGATAATCCGGAAATGGTTACGATAATTGCAAATTATATTCCATTGCAATTACCTCACGGCGGACCAAATTATTATACGTTCGGAGAGAACATTCGTTATGAAATTCACATCGATAATAATATTGCTACATTAGGTGATGATATTATTTACCGATTTACTTTCAGCAGAACGGATGAAGATCCAACTACATTTTTTAATATTCGCTTAGGTGCTCAGAATATTAAAATGACTTAACCTGCGAAAGAAATGCTGATGGTGGTGCATCATTTTCTACCATAATTAGTGGTGGTTCTGTTCCGCCTCCTTTTATCGGCCCACGTTCAATTAACAGTGGTGTTGGTTTAGGTACTTCTTATCAAACACTAATTAATAATGCAATTACACCAATGCCAGGCGGTGGAAATGTTTACGCCGGTCCTGCTGATGATCCGTTTTTTGTGGATTTAGGTGGTGTATTTGATTTAGGTGATATGCCACGCATGGGTGGTGAAAGTCACGATGGCGTTGCATGTATGAACGTGCACGTTATTGCATTACAAATTCCAATTGCACAATTACAAAAAGATGGTTTAACAGCAGCTATGGCTGATGATATTTTAGACGGTGATTTTGTAATTGGTGTATGGGCAAGTGCTAGTCGTCAGGCTGTGCGCACATTAAATGGCGATGGAACAGAATCATCAAGTGGTGACTGGATTCAAGTAAGCCGTTTAGGTATGCCTTTAACTAACGAAGCAGTTATTCCAATTGGAGAAAAAGATTATTGGAATTCATTATCTCCTTATGCAGAAGATGCAGCACATTTTGAATATTTCTACAATCCTGAATTAGGTTTATATATGGATGATGATTTATTTGGTGGTGCAGTACCTGCGTTAGCTCCTTTGCGTATTCAAAAGCAAGTTTAGGTGCTTATGATTTTACAAATGGTGCTGATGGTTTATACGGATTAAAGGTTCACCTGCGGTTGCGGGAACTGCATTAGATGATGCAATTTTCGGAACATTATTATTACCTGCTGCAGGCAAACCGCGTTCAGTGGTTTATGGCCGATATTTTTTTACAGGTGCACCAAATTTAGCACCTTATCAATTAGCTACAGGTAAAGGTGGAAATCCACTTGCTGCGGTAAACCATTTATTAATAACTTTTACCGAATGGTGGTGATATGTTACGCTTAAATATGGCTGTTCCTACAACACCAAGAAATGATCTAGTTTCAGTTCATTAGGTTTAGTGCAGGCAGCAGTGCTAGGATTAACTGATCCGACTTATGCAGCAACTGCAGACTTACAATGGATTCCAAACATGGATGGTTTCCCTAACGGTCGCCGTTTAGAAGATGATGTTACACGCATCGAATTACAAGCCGTGAGTGGTATTGTTTTAGCAGCTATTGGTTTGTGGTATGATGATTATGATCCGTTAGTGGATCCTAGTCCTGTGACTACAGATTTATTAGATGTATTAACTTACACAACAGGTGTTGAAGCAAATGATACTACATTTAAAACTAAGTTCCTTACGTGCAAAAACCATGGAGTGGTGCAGGTAAATGTTCAGGCTTACCGGTAGATTATTTAGCAGAAACAGATTGTAGTGTTCCTACAGATTTAGCTGCGGCTACTGTTGATGCAACTACAGTTTATTTAAGCTGGAGTGCTGAGGAAGCAACAACTTATCGCGTTGATTATCGTGTTGTAGGTGTTGGTCCTGTAATGAAAATGCCTTCTGTTGCTAATTTCACAACAATATATGGTTTAACACCATGCACAAATTACGAATTTAGAGTTACTGTAAAATGTGTGAATGCTGGTGAAAATTATACAACTGAATGGGTTCCATTTAGCACACCATGCAGAATGGGTACTTCTACAGCTAATATGCTTGAAGTTTATCCTAATCCTGCAAGTGATAAAATACAATTAAATTATTTCACTAGTGAAGCAGGTGCAGTTTCAATTAATGTGGTTGATGTTACAGGTAAAGTTTATATTACCAAAACTTCAACAGCAGTTAATGGAAATAATACTTTCACAATTGGCTTAGATGCACTTGAAAGTGGTGTATACTTTGTTCAGATTAAAATGGTGAAAAACAGGTTATCGATAAATTTATCGTAACCAAATAAAAGGTGCTTGTATGTTTGTTTATATTAAGAGGGGTTTCGAAAGAGCCCCCTTTTATCTTACAATGCGAATGCATTTGATATACCCAATGGAACAGCCGAATAATGTGCTGATATGTTGATGTGCTGATTAATAGCCGGAAGATGTACCAATGGAACATATGACTAATGTGCTAATCAACAGCCGGAAGATGTACCAATTTGTTAATGTACCGATGTACCAATGGAACAGCCGAATAATGTGCTAATATGTTGATGTGCTAATGTGCTAATTAACAGCCGGAAGATGTACCAATTTGTTAATGTACCGATGTACCAATGGAACAGCCATTTAATGTGCTGATGTGCTAATGGGATGATGTGCTAATTGAACAGCCGGATAATGTGCTGATGTGCTAATGTGCTGATGTGCTAATTGAACAGCCGGATAATGTGCTGATAAGATAATTTGTATCCTGTAACCGAAATTTATGTAATAATTAAATAACCAAAAATGCGCTGAATTTTTTAATGATCTTATTTTCAATAACATGAAAAATAAATCATAAACCCAGCTCTGTAAGAGCGAAAGAATGCAGAAAAATCCTCCCACACCTCCCATCAGCCCTGTAGGGGCGACAGAATTAATGTGCTGATGTGCTGATGTGTCCGCCGCGGCGGATGTTGATTAACACAGGAAGATGTACTCAATTTGCAAATGTCCAATGGAACAGCCGATTTTGGTATGAATTTTATTTGGTGCTTCGGTAGGGAATAATATAAATTAATTATTATTTTGATTGTTGAATATTGTAAAATGGAAACAATTAAATTGAAGATTTGCAAATTATTTTTTTAACCACGGAGGCCTCGGAGCAACAGCACACAGAGGGCGCGGAGGGTTAGAAGTTGGGATTTATTTTATAATTAATGTTGCACATTTCTTGTCTTAATGTTGAGTGTAGAAAAATTTCTCTGTGTTTCCCCTGCGTGAATTTCCTTTGTGCCTCCAATAGCTATCGGGGTTTCGGTTAAACATAATAAGTATGTTTTTTTGGAATACAAATAATGATGAATATAGAAACAGATTTAACGGGTTTGAACGGATTTAATCTGTCTTTATCCGTTAAATCTGTTTAATTTGTGCCTGCCTGCCGTGGTAGGTTGCTTTTAAAAAACTAGTACTGTAGATATCTCAGATCCGCATTTGATTAAATATAAACCGGGTATTTTTTGGGAGAGATGAATTTGGGTTTGGGTGGAGGTGATGGTTTGAGATAATATTGTTTGTCCGAGGGGATTAATTACTTCGAGTTTTAAATCATTTTGTAAATCAGCGGCATCAACAGTAATATTAAAATTACCGGAATTTGGGTTGGGGGAGATGGTAATATTGTTTTTAGTGATATCATTAACGGCTTCAATTATTTCTTCACCGTAACGGAAAATGACACCGGTATTATTTGCTCCGCCGTAGTTGGTCATGCCAAATAAAGCACCATTTACTTTAATTAAACTACCAAATGGAAGTGAACCATTATCGCCATCAAAATCAATTAAATGTGTAAAATTACTACCATCATTATCTATCTGAAAAGCAAATCCATCGTTATCTGGACCACCAAGTTCTGTCATGCCATAAATTGTATTTCCATCGATAATTAACGAGCCAAGCGGTTGGGCTCCGGTAGTAAAGGTCAAATCGTATAATTTTTCATAACCGGTTCCATCGGTTAATATTTTAAAATAGTTCCATAATTATATTCGCCGCCGATATTTGTCATTGCGTATAAATAAGTTCCGTCATAAACCAGGCTCCCATAAGGGAGGGAACCATTTGGGTCATCTTGCATGTCCATTAATTTTTGGTAAGATGTTCCATCTTTTTTCACTTTAAATGCAGTGCCTTGATTTAATAATCCGCCATAGGTTGTCATGCCAAATAAAAATGTACCATCAGAAATTAAAGCACCATAAGGTCCTGTTCCGGATGTAGGTCCGTCGAAGCTAAAAATATTTGTAAAATCAGAGCCATCGGTTTTTAACCTGTAAATAAATCCTTTCGAAAAAGCACCACCGGAGGGTGACATGCCGAATAAATATTCGCCATCATAAAATAATTTTCCTTCTGGAAAGCTGCCTCCATCGCCACCGGGAAAATCATAAATTTTATAAAATTCGGAGCCATCCATTTTTAATTTATAAATTCCACCAAATCCGTAAGCAGCTTCATATTTTGCAATGCCATATAAATAAGTGCCATCAGAAACTAATCCGCTTTGTCCGACTGCACCCGTTAACGTATCCTGAAAATCAAGCAGTTTTACAAAATCGGAGCCATCTGTTTTAATTTTAAATACCGTTCCATCATTATACAGTCCCCAATTTGTGGTAGTGCCGTATAAATATCCGTCGGCAAAATAAAATTCAGCAAAATAAGGATACGCGCCGGTTTCAGTAGTTCCAAAATCCATTAGTTTGGAATACTGTGCATTTGCAAAAAATGGGATTAATGTAATGAGTATAAATAATTTCAGTTTCATAATACTTTGTTTTTAAAATCAGGAACTACAAAGTACCGAAAAATACATTGGCGTTGAAATACCGCAATAGGGGGACAGGGGAACGCAGATTTGAATGATGCCGATAGCTATCGGCACGGATAAACTGGATTAAATCTGTCCAAATCTGTTAGATCCGTTTAATGCCTCTTCTTTTTAAAAAACAATATCTAAACACTTCAAACGACTATACAAATATTATATAACCAAAAAAGGTTTAATTATGTATCAAAACCAAACATGTGCCGCAAAAGGCAACAGAGGAGGCAACGAACGGCAGTTGCTTTACCGGTCAATGGAAAGAGCCGCAGTAAACATTTACACCACGGAGAACAGCTATGAGATGCTGGTATTTGCTCCGGGTAGAATTCGCGAACATTTCAGCGTGGAGCTGGAGGGTGGACAATTAACCGTAGGTTACCGTCCCCCCTGAAGGATTTCCTCGTCGGAATGGGTGCGCAGGGAATATAGTCGCGGCGGATTTTCGCCGGACTTTTACCTTAGGTGCAACCATTGATGCTTCTGCAATTTCAGCGAAGTATGAAGATGGTGTTTTGCACATCCACCTGCCTTTGTTAAAAGGTGAGGCGATGCCAAAACAAAAAATTAATGTGGGTGTAATCGACATTAATTAACGCAAACGGCAATCTGAAAAGGTTGCCGTTTTTTTGTGTTGTATTGAAATTTCAATGTAATAGGCTTCACCTTTCGATTCATGAAATTTTTTTTTTCTGTTTGTAAGGGGAATTGCATCCACCCCTACAAACAGAAAAAACGCTTTTTAGGAACAATTTCCGAGCAAAAAATAAATTCATCCTTAAAAATCCAAACCCTGCCTATCATCGTATATCTCCCAAAACAAACAACATGCAAAATCAAATCTTTACCTTACTATTCGTTGCAGCCACACTGTTTACAAGCCAGAGTTGCTCCAATATGAGTGGAAAAAATACCGAAACTTCAATGAATTCGGCTATTCCGGCGCTTCTCGACAATCCACTTACTTCAGGAAAAGTGGAAGAATGGGAAGAATTACTCACCAATTATGATAAAGCTGTAGCCGGCCTCCAAAAAAATCCGGATGCGCTGGATCAGTATATTGTGTTAGCTCAAGTATTTATTACCGAAGCTCGTTTAACCGGAAATAACAGCTACTATAATCAGGCTGCAGTAAAAATGTTAGATAATATTTTAAGCAGCGAGAAAAAGATAAAGACCTAGAATTTCAGGCATTAACATTAAAATCAGGCGTTTTACTTTCAATGCATCAGTTTGAAGATGCATTAACTGCTGCCAATGCTGCGTATGCCATTAGTAATCATAATGCACAATTATTAGGTGCTTTGGTTGATGCCAATGTTGAACTCGGCAATTATGCTAAAGCAGTTGAATATTGTGATATGATGATGCAATTGCGTCTGATATTCGTTCATACTCCCGCGTATCTTATTTACGTCAGATTTACGGCGATAATGCGGTGCTATTGATGCCATGAAAATGGCCGTGGAAAGCGGATTACCGGGAGCTGAATCTACCGAATGGGCGAGAGTAATTCTAGGTGATTTATTATTGATGAACGGCGATTTAAAAAATGCCGAAATATGTTACTCAACTGCTGATGGTTTACGCGAAAATTATGCGTATGCAAAAGCCGGTATGGGCAGATTAGAAAAAGCGAAAAAAAATTACGATGCTGCTATTCAATATACTGAAGCTGCAATTACCATTATGAGCGATGTAAGTTTTGTAAATCAGCTTGCAGACATCTATGCATTAAAAGGTAATACTGAAAAAGCTGCTGAAATTCGTGATGATGTTTTGGATATTTTAAAAGATGGTGAAAAAGAACAAAATAAATCGGATGTAGCCATTAAACATAATGGTGCTCGTGAATTAGCATATGCTTATATGCAAAATGATAAATTAGAAGATGCTTATACTTTTGCTAAAAAAGATATCAGCACTCGCCCGAAATATTGATGCAAATGAATTAGCTGCCTGGATTGCCTATTTATCAGGCGATTATTCAGCAGCAAAACATACGCTGATAATATGCTGAAAACAAAAGTAAAAAATCCTGCAACGTTATATAAAGCAGGCATGATTTACAAACAATCAGGTAACGGCGCAATGGCTGAAACACTGATGCAGGAAGCTCTTGCATTGAATCCAAATGTTGCTGCGCAGATAAATACTCTTATTTCTAAGTAATATATCCAACCGGACCGGTCTGCAATGGCCGGTCTTTTTAAATTATTTACTGATGAAAAAAATAATTTTCCCACTTGCTATTTTATTACTAGCAACTTTTCCTGCTGCGGCGCATACCATAAATTATACTTTAGATAAAATGGATGATGGTGAAGTGTTTGGCAAATATTTAATTGCCGGATTTCAACATATTATTCCGCTCGGTTTAGATCATATTCTTTTTATACTTTGTGTGTTTTTTTAAATACAAATCTGAAAAAATAATTCTGCAGGCAAGTATGTTTACGCTTGCACATACTATAACACTGGGTTTAAGCATGTATGGCATAATTAATCCGCCGGGTGCTATCATTGAACCAATTATTGCATTGAGCATCGTATTTCTTGCCATAGAAAATGTATATTCCGATAAAGTAAAACCATGGCGACTGGTGATGGTATTTATTTTTGGTTTGGTGCATGGAATAGGCTTTGCAGGTGCATTAAGTGATTTGGGTATGCCCGATTATGCATTTGCCACAGCCCTAATCAGCTTTAATGTTGGTGTTGAACTTGGACAAATGGCCATTATACTTACCATGTATTTTTTAGTTAGCCGACGATTCAGCAGTATGAACTGGTATCGCAGCAAACTGGTAATTCCTGTTTGTCTGGTCATAGCCGTTATTGCCGGATACTGGACTATTGAGCGCATCATGACCGTATAAATCTAAAAACAAATTGAATTCATAAATTGAATATGCCTAAAGCAAATACATATCAGCAAAAACTGGAATCAACATCGATATTGTTGTTGCTGATCGTATTTTTTTCGCTTATACGGCCGATTATGCCATTTATTACCGATGGTATTGCCCATCATTTTTATTCGGAGCAACATCAGCAATTACACCAACTGGGCATGAATCACCTTGATAAAGATTTAAAAGCTGCGAATGAAGATGATAAAAATAGCGGCGCTGAAAAAATCATTAACAGAACAGGTATTAATCGGTTTTACCGCTGTTTTACAATTAGCAGAACCGAAAGTAATTTATATTCGCTTCAGCTTGAAGCATTCGATTTTATAAAAATAATTTCAAAATTTCTGACCATTGAACCGCCGGATGCAGACTTGGATGTCTGCCCGAACCTTGATATACAAGCTATTTCAATCGTTTAATGGTTAGAAAATTAAAGGCAGACATTCTTCTGGTTATTTATAATGCGGAGCTGCAGCGTGGCTGCGTTGCAGCTTTTTATTGCCTTTACTTTTTAAATTTTGAAAACATGTTACCTACTTATTGTAAAAAATACAATTACTTATTTGTATTCATATTACTATTTACTTCACAACACATTTATGGTCATAATGGCACCATTCACGGGAGTGTTGCAGATAGTCTAAATAATCAACCGCTAAGTGGTGTTGTAGTTCAATTGATTGAAACCAATACCATTACTGAAACCAATAATTTCGGCGTTTTACATTTTCCAATTTCCAAAAGGTGTTTATCATATTGAAATAAATAATCTTGGGTACGAAAATGCATATTTAAATGCAAATGTTGATGATGTTGCAACTACACAATTAACCGTGTTATTAAAACAGGCTCCCATATCATTGGAAAGTGTTACGATTCAAAGTAATCGTACGCATGAACAGAATACCATTTCAGCCATTGATATCAAACTGCGGCCAATTGAAAGTGCACAGGATTTATTGCGTTTGGTGCGGGTTTGTTTATTGCGCAACATGCAGGCGGTGGTAAAGCGGAGCAAATATTTTGCGGATTTGATATTGACCATGGGACAGATATTAGTGTGAATGTTGACGGTATGCCTGTGAATATGGTAAGTCTGCGCACGGACAAGGTTACGCGGATTTACATTTGTAATTCCCGGAACCATTGCGGTCGTTGGATTTTTTAAAGGTCCCTACAGCGCTCAATATGCAGATTTTGCCACTGCAGGTTCTATTAATTTTAATACTGCCGATTATATTGATCATAATTTAATTAAACTCAGTGCCGGGTCAATTTAATACGCTGCGCACATTATTGATGCTGCAGATACCTTTTTGAATACAGTTGGTAAAACACAAATCTGCCTACATTGCTGGAGAATACCATGTTTCAGATGGCCCGTTTGAAAGTCCGCAGAATTTTAACCGTGCCAATATTTTTGCTAAATACCGGTCATTAATAAATGATAATACCATTTTAAGTTTCTCAGCATCAACATTTAGCAGCCGCTGGAATGCTTCAGGACAAATACCGCAGCGTGCAATTGATTCAGGTTTAATTGACAGATTTGGTGCAATAGATGATAAAGAAGGTGGATCAACGGTCGTTCCAATTTGAATTTAGAAATAACAAAAATGCAAATACAGAAATACATTTACCAATCAAATTTATTTCACGGATTATCGGTTTGAATTATATTCCAATTTTACTTTTTTCTTGAAGATAGTATTAACGGTGATATGATTAAACAAAGAACATCGTAAATTATATAGTTACAAAATTATTTACCAACCAAAATTATTTATTAGGTAAACCTTTTACATCCACTGCCGGCTTGGGTTTGCGGTATGATGCAATTAAAGACGATGAATTGTCGCATGTTGCGGAACGTGATATATTATTAAATTATCTTGCACTTGGCAATGTGTTTCAAACAAATGGACATGCTTACGTAAGTTCAACCATTGAACTCAATCCGCAATTTCAAATGAATGCCATTGTTAGATATGACCTATTTAATTTTGCCATGATAATGCGTTGGATAGCAGTTATCTGTATCCAACAATTACTTGATGGAATTTTAACCTATAAATTAAATTTCGACTACGCATTAAATCAAAATACACTTGTTTGTTATATGCAGGCAAGGTTTTCACAGGCATGATTCCAGAGTTGTTGTTGCACAGGAGAATTACAAACTTTACCTGCTGCTTATGGCTCAATTTGAGTTTACCGTTTTAAACCTTTCAATAAATCTTATTTCGAAATCCTGCTGTTTGAGTGTTATACCTTGAACAAGAATTTTGTATATGTTGGTGATGCTGCGGTTGTTGAAGCAAGTGGTAAAACCTTGCCCAAGGATTAGATTTATCTGCCCGATGAGAATTAACAAAGTGGTTGTTTTAGTACGCGATATTAGATACACTTTTGCTGAAGCGTTAAGGAGAACCTGGGGATGCGATTACATTACGTTGGTAATAAATTTTACGTCAATTGGTGGTTTAAATATCCACTACAAACCCGTGGCTGGGCAGTAGTTCCAGGTATCGCTACATGGGTGCCGTCACAAATGAAAGTGGTTCTGTAATTACCGAAAGTTATATGGTTAACGATCTTATTGTAGAATTACATACAATATCTAATTTCAATTTGGGAATAGAAATTCAAAATTTATTTAATGTTGAATGGAATGAAGCGCAGTTTGATACGGAATCGAGGTTGCAGGAGAAATTAGGCCGGTAAGTGAATTACATTTTACACCGGGTGTGCCTTTCTTTTTGAAGGTGGGTTTCGGGATGAAATTTTAATTATGCTAATTAGAATTGTAACACTTTCCGTGTTCGTGGGTTAATTTTTAGCTGTCCCCAATCCGGAAAGTTTCAAATTCATAGGTATGTCGTGGAAAGGGTTTGGCAAGTGATTTAGAGCTTCTTGCATTGAGGTGTGCGGAACAATGAAACAGGTGCATACTTTCATGATTTTTCCATGCGCTGAGGTGTAATGATTGTTCCAGAAGCGGTGTTTTCATTTAAGGATCAGGGGTAGACTGGACTGTTCTGGACTTGGTATCCCCGGACATGGATGGCGGAAAAAGTGCCAGGGTTGCGAAGGCGAATATGTGTAACTGTAATGAGCATGGTGAATGTTTTATGCTAAAATATATACAAAATGCGAAATAATTGGAAGCGAGGTTTTTTCCAGCAACGGTTTTTTGTAGGTGGTGTTTTTTTCGCGCGAAAAGAACGCGAAGAGCAAGGGCGCTAAGGGTATTGTTTGGATGGTGTGTTTTTGGGTGATGTGTTTTTTTGGACGGTGTTTTTTCTTCCGAAGAACGCAAAGGGCAAAAGGCAGGAAGGAATTGTTTTGGATGGTGTGTTTTTAGATGATGTGTTTTTGGATGGTGTGTTTTTTTTCGCGCCTGAAGAACACCAAAAGGGCAAAGGGCGCGAAGGGAAAGGTGTTGGATGGTGTGTTTTTATTTTTTAGATGATGTGTTTTTGGATGGTGTGTTTTTTTCGCGCGAAGAACGCTAAGGGCAAAGGGCGCGAAGGGAAATGTGTTGGATGGTGTGTTTTTTAGAGGATGTGTTTTTGGGTGGTGTATTTTTGATTTGATGGCGTATTTTTGATTTGAGCTACAATATTTTGAATGCTTGTTCGTCAATGCTGCTATGATTGAGGCTTTAGGGAAATTACCGAGCGGTTCCGGGTTGGAGCGGATAAAGGGTAAGGCAAATTATACTGCAAAAGGATTTGTCAATTTATCGCATACACCGATGATGGCGGAAGATACTTCGTATTTCAAGGTGTTTAGGATATATTGAACAGACCGAAGACTTCTGCACCGCCGCAGGTTATACCTTCTGTAAAAACAAATTTATCCCAATTGCGGATAGTGAGCCTGTTTTGGTGTGGTTTGGACATTAGTCGTATTTATTGCGTTTTAATCAGGTAAATATTTTAGTTGATCAGGTTTTTAGTGGTAATGCGTCGGCATTTTTCATTTATGGTAAATACGTTTGATGGAAGTAATGTATATAGTATCGATGACTATGCCAGAAATTGACATTTTAGTGATACCCGCCGATCATTATAGTCATCTCGATTATAAAACAATAAAATTATTGCACAATAAAGTAAAATCAGTTGTTTGTTCAATTGGTGTTGGTACCACATTTGAATTTATTGGGGTTATCCGAGAAAAATTACCAGGAATTATCGCGTAGGGAGAATCGCATCAGGTGGTGGATTAAATTTACTGCTGCCAGTGCACGACTTTTCCGGTAGAAGTATAGTAAGAAACAGAAGTTTTATGGAGTTCATTATTGTTCAATCTACTCAGCATCAATTTACATTGGTGGTGATTCGGGATACGATGCACTTTTTAAAACAATTAGTGAGTAATTTGGTGGTTTTGAGATTTAGCTATTTAGAATGTGGTCATTATAACAATACTTGGAAATATATTCACATGACACCTGAAGAAACCGTTCAGGCTTCAATTGATTTAACAGGCAAAAGTGCTGATACGAGTACGGTGAAATTTTCACTTACATTACACCGGTGGATGAACCGATAGAAAGAGCATGCGCATGCAGAAAAGTTACAGGTTAAAATCACTTCACCAAAATAGGAGGGTGTTGCAACTAAACCGTTATATGCCTGCAGAAAATGGTGGCGAAATCTTTAATCAAATATTATTCTACTAGTTTAAAGTCATTTCATTTGCGCCTGTACTATTACCGTAAAATAAATAAGTCCTTTATTTGCAGAATATACTCTTAGTGTTGTGGTATTGATGGAAGATATACGGTCTGCCATCCAAAAATTAAAATATGTGAAATTTCGTTGGAAATGATTTCGAGTGTTTTATCATCTCTCTGCTGCTAATTCAGGTCCATTTTTCAATTAATTGAGCGCGAATAGGTGCTTCAATTTGCATTGTAATTACGGAATCAGAAATTGAATTTAAAATCGATTAAATTTCCAATTTTGTAAAAAATATTTTAGTTGCTGGCTTCTTAGTATCCATTTTTCCAATTGTTTCCGATCCGCGGTCTTTACCGATTTGTTCAGAAATATTTGTTTATCAGTTGGGCTTGACATTATTACCGGCGAAATAACGTTTCAATACCAGGTTAATTGGCAAGAATCAGCATTTAACCAATATGTCGTTGGTGCCATGGTATCGTTTAATTTCGTGTTGGATTTGTTTGAAATTGAGCTCGTTAACAGAAGGTGTCGCTTGTGACCGGTAAATTCACGATCGCTTACGGGGAACGCCTGATTTAATGAAATCGTATATATATGTAGTTGCTCGGCCTTTTTAGTGCGCAGTATATGGAAATTAGTAAAAGCAGTGATATTAATTTCATGCTTTAAAAACTGAAAAGCTGTCGAATTCAAACATAATTTGTTTGCCTAAAGATTAGACCATTTCTAAACTTTCGCTGGAATGCCCAACGCCATTGGCTTTCAAAGTTAGGAAAAATAAATTACGCATTGCCCCCTTTTTTGTATCTTTGATGTGCCATTGATGTTAATAGTGCTCAATCAAAGTATGCAAAAGCGGTCCGTTAAATTTATTAACCGAGATAAGGGTTTATTCTACCAGACAGTTAAAGAGAACGTTAATAAATATTTCACCGATAATCATATTTCCAAATTTGGAAATAGTACATATTTTTAAATCACATTTGTATTACTAACCGCTTATCTTGGCGCGTTTGCACTGATATTAATTTTTAATCCGCCGTTTATAGTTAGTATATTTATTATGGTTTAGCGTGGTTATTACCGTTGCGGTGTTAGCATGAGTGTGATGTGATGCCAATCGCCAAGGTGCTTATGCGGATAATAAATACGTGAATAGTCAATAGGATATACCCTTAATCTGTTAGGAGTGATGTCCATGGCAGCTTTTGGAAATTACAGCACAACATCTCATCACTTACACGAATATCACGGTTTGGATGATGATATTGATGATAAAGCAGGAATGCGTTTTTCACCCACATAATACATGGAAAAACAAACATAATTATCAATATATCTATGCATTTTCTTTATAGGATTGATAACATTGTATTGGTGCACCGCAAAAGATTTCGTTCAGTTTCTAAATACACGAATAATGGTGTAAATACTGTAGTAAATCTCAGAATGTGATTATGTTTATCAAGTTAATCATATTAAGGCGGGCTGTTCTTTTGTGTTTTTAGTAATGCCAACCATGTTTTTGGCATTCCATTTGTGAGTTGTTTACCCGGTTTTCTGATTATGCATTTTGTGGGTGGAAGACCGTTTATCTGTTGTATTCCAATTAGCGCCTACCGTTGAAGAAACATCGCATCTATGCCTACTGAAGATAGCACTATAGAAAGGTGATGGGCTATTCATCAATTAAATACCACTACATGAATTTTCCCGTAAAAACAAATGGTTGTCGTGGTATGTAGGGGGATTAAATTTTCAGGTTGAACATCATCTTTTCCCAAAAATTTGCCACGTACAGTAATACGAAATTGCGCCAATAGTAAAATCTACAGATGAATCGTTTAATATTCCATATCTAGGAAAACAAAACTAGCTTTGGAACTTTACAATCGCATATTAAAACACTAAAACGTTTGAGTAGCAAAATGCCTGTTTTAGATGAGATTATAGGTTAATATTAACTGCTATCTGCTAAAGCGCAAACGTTTTAATAAACTTCAAAGTAACAGCCTGATTATCGATTACCGGTAAATGAAGGGTCCAAGTCGTGTGAGGTTAGTATTTGTTCCCTGATTAAATACGATAAATAAATCAGTTCCTTCTGATAGGTTATACCTGAACTTAGGTTAGAACTTAACTGATCGTTTAAATCATCGTATTGCACATAAAATTTCAATGCGACTTTCGTAGTAAAATTATAGGTCATACTCGGCGAATTAAATTTGCTGGTAAATACAGTTGAATAATGGTATCGGTCGAATTGTTTATCGAATTGAATTACCATATTCATAGGTAAGTGAAAAGTATAAATGTTTAGATGCATACAATGTTGCTTCGGGCGCGATGTGGATTCTTTTTCCCGCTGTAAAATCCACCGTAAGTCATTTCAAGGAGCATAAAATGCAGATTGTGAGGGTGAAGTTAAAATAAAGGGAATTATTCCATGTGGTTATAAGTGCCGGCAGAAATGGCATTTTTCATCTAATATCCAATCGAACGGGAGCGGATCTTTATGATTCCACGGCCAAGAAATTACAATTTCTGCGCCATTTTAAGTGTAATCGGCCATATTTCAGGGCTATAGGTTTCACCTGATGGGTATCAAATTTCCAGCGATAATTATTGCTACTACGGACAAGCTCCAATATTGTAAAATACTTTCTGAAAAACCATCTCTACAACCTAATTCCACCATTCCATTACCGTAATTATTATCATCGATAAACCCATCACCGGATTAATATCTTCGCCTAATAAATCAACTAGTGTGCCGCTACCTTAAAAATCGTTCACTGCAGATTGAAAACACACCTGCATGCAAATAGAAGCTTTAATGATATAATCACCTTACAGGAAATTTACTAATGTACCTGATATTCCATAACAACTGCAAGTTGTTGTGCTTAATTCTTTTAGCAAGTCAAAACTAATTGTTTGATTAGATAAATTGGAAATATCAGTATTTATCGATTGTTAATAATTCCGCCAACAGAAACTGCCCACCCGGGTCAATAAATTTCGAGGTTCTTAATACAGCGGTAAAATTATAGGGAGAGATGCCTTCTTCAGCAATACATATGGTTTGCATATTTAAAGCACCCAACTGCCAGTCGTTAACTTTACCTGTCAATCGTACCACCAATTATAGGAACAATAATTCCATTTTCCGACAATTTTACGGGTAATAAATAATGTGATGATACCGGAGGAAATCCGAAGCAATTATTTGCTGATTCAGAAAAAAACTTCTACTTTTCAGGAGGTTAACTAAATATTTTGATAAATTAATAATGCGGTCGTCTACTTCATACCAATGCGAAATCTGTATTTGAAAGTGGAAGTCGAGGGTGAGGTTTTTAGATAAACCATATTTGCGTCTATGCCTATATTGCTGATAATTTTATCAGTGTTTCCTTTTCAACAAAAATTTTTGCGCTAAGCTCAAATTCTGTTTGGGTGAGATAACCCTGTTGTATCAGCATTTAAATAACTAAAACTATTCTTAATTGCAATAATATATGGACTGATGTAAAATGGTTTGAAGCTGACTAAATTGGTAAAACTGCTTCTCCTAAGTAAGATAAATTCAGACAAACACTATTAGTTTTCGGGTCGCAGGGAGGGGGTGATTAATTCCATTTTACGTTTGAGTTAATCTAGCTATGCGGATACCCTTCTACCACTTCATCCTTTTTTTCAAATCGTAATGATGAGGAATGGATACGGTATTCAGTAGTATACCAAAATCAGTAATTGCAGTCACAGCGTCCCAATAAGTATTGTCAGAATCATTTGATGAGGTTCCATCTTGAGTAAATGTCATCCATCAGCACATCAGGGTGTTGGCTAAAATCCCAGACCCGTGGTTTATCGTGGTAAGTATCAATAATACTTGCGCGTACCATCATCATCGCCCAACGAAAAATCGCGTTCACTTGCCAGTCGTGTCAAATTATCACGGGTTCCGAATCGTATGTAATTCCGATATAAATGATCATCATTATAAAGCAACTCCGATATTCGTTTCGAGTAGCTACCGCACCACGCCTGTGGCGATTCACCATGAATGCATCCTCCATGCCGTCTGTGCCCAAACCAGCTGTAAACACTTGTCCCAAACTAATCTCATGCTAATCCGCAAGGGATGATAGATTGCAACGCCCTGTGCATGAACAAATACAATATTTAAACATATTTATAAAACCAACATTAAACAATGTGATTAAATTTTACATAGAATATATGTGCTAACACGAATAAGGTTAGGTAAATAATTTAAATAAATACATTACACACTGAAGTGTAATGCTCTGCATATCTCCAGGCTGCTGAGGCCTGCAGGTCTCTGCATTTCGTACGAAGATACAATTTAGGTTTTTTAAAACATTTGATAAATAAAATATTTTATTAAAAGAAACTAAAATTTATACCGGGTGGTCTGGTTTCTGGAAACTAGCCTCAGCGCGATCGGAGATAGCGTAGAGGCGTTTTATTTAGTTGTTACGATTGGCGGTTTTTTTAATCGTCAAATTTTATTCAAGATGGTCTGGACCATGGAAGCCTCAGCGCAGTCAGAAGCGTACTGAGCAGTTGGTTGGATGTTACGATTGGATGGATTTTTTAATCAAATTTTATTCAAGATGGTCTGTCAGTTATGGAAGCTCAGCGCAGTCGGAGACAAGCTGAGCATTCTGTTATATTGAATCACACCATCCCAAATATCTATATCTGTATTAACAGGATGGGAGAGGCCACTATAATATACGTACTTGGAATAAATGTAATCTTCTTGTTTTAGTAGTTTGCCCTAACAGGGTTGTCATGAACCCCATTTATTTTGAAGGAAAAGAAATAGCGTTGTAATTGCTTTGGATGGTTGTCACGTTTCCAAAATAAATGATCTCTTACTCCAGACATTTTGGCTTAATTCAAATAAGTTTTAACATCCATGTTTCACGACTTTCAGGAATTGTAGCTATTGTTCTGATAATTTCACCACCTGTAAATTTTTAGAGATGTAATTGTGGGAGATAATTTACCATCGGGTTGGTAGTAAAATTGTATGAACATGATTACTCATCACAACATAACCCATAAATTCATAAGCCAAAATTCTGTCTGCAGAATTCCAAACTATTACTAATTATCCGATAATTTACTCGCGTAAAAATATTGACCAAATCGAGGTCACTCTAAACGTCAAAAAATGCGGTAAATACTCATCCCGAATCACATAATAACTACTCGTTCCATTTGTTTTTAGGGTTTTAAACAAAGTAAGAAAATATTTTATTGGCAGAGGCTGCAAGTGAAAAGCAATAAATATTTTTATAAATTTTGGGAAGGAAGCGATGGTGAAATGCAGGTATTTACTCTTGCTAAAGGGTAAGCGCTTAAGGCACTTTTTGTTTTGAGCTTCGTATTTTAAATAAATATTTATTCAAGGTTTGAACATTTTTGATGAGAAGTTTAATGTTTAACCTTCACAAAAGTAACAGGTTGTTATCCAAGCTTGTTTTGAATAATTATCAAATAACATCATGCCAGAGTTGTTTTGTCGATAGCATTTCCTGAAGAATAAGTAGGGATAATATTGCCATCATCCTTCCATCAGTAGTATAAATTGTAGAGATGGTTACTAATTGTATTTGAAGTTAAA
>JADJJZ010000011.1 GCA_016706255.1 Bacteroidota bacterium
TTTATGGCAACCACAACATTAGTATTTCTCTAAAAACTGAAACAACTGTAATTCATCCACTTGCAGAGCAGGTTTTGAAGGAAGATGGCATTGATGCCTGGGGAGCGCATGCGGTTATTCCAAAATCGCATCAACAGCTAAAAGTATATCTGAATACCAAACATTCAGACAACAACAGCGTTTCTAGTCATCGCCACTATCATTTCGAAGATCCATTACAATTTGATGCTTACGATAAAATTCTCGCCACTTTCCGGAAAACAAGAGAAGCGATAAAAAAAGCCACTATTGAACTGGTTGGTGAAATTGTAGTGCAAAAAGATTAATCCGGCTAATATGTAAAAATGGATGCAATTAATTTATTGCATTTACAAAATGTTATCTCCCAATAAAATTTACATAAGGTAATTATTTGGATGTTAAAATAAAACGATGGCTTGTTGCTTTAATCTAAACTTTAAATTGATTAATTATTAATTGCAACAAAATAAGACGATTTATTTGTACAAACTTTACATTGTATACAAAAATCAAAAAAATGTAAATAACTACTTTACATTTTTGAACAAATAAAATCATTTTAACATAACCCTTTGTAAATCAGCCAATAATACTGTCCCTCTACTTTTGCATTTATTATTTTCTAACGCTAAATGCAATCAACAATGAAAAAATTTTTACTGGGTTGTCTTGTCGCTGCTCTCGGGTTTACGTCGGCACAAGCACAGGTAGTAACCGTAAGTGGTGAAATCACAACCAACACAACGTGGACCAAAAACAACATCTATTTATTAAATGGATTTGTTTATGTTGAAGATGGTGCAACACTCACCATTGAAGCTGGTACATTAATTAAAGGCGACAAAGCTTCTAAAGGTACTTTAATTATTACCAAAACAGGAACTATTCAGGCAGCAGGTACTGAATGTGAACCAATTGTATTTACTTCAAACGAACCTGCAGGTTCAAGAACTTATGGCGACTGGGGTGGTATCATCATTTTAGGTGAAGCACCAATTAACGTTCCGGGTGGTTCTGCTGTTATTGAAGGTGGTGTTGATACACCTGAAGGAGATGCTGCTTATGGTGGAGCTAATCCTGCAGACAACAGTGGTACATTAACTTATGTACGTATTGAATTTCCGGGTATTCCATTTTTACCGGGTAATGAAATTAACGGTTTAACAATGGGTGGTGTTGGTAGTGGAACAACTATCAATCACATTCAGATTTCTTATTCAGGTGATGATTCATTTGAATGGTTTGGTGGCCGCGTAAACACAAAATACTTAATTGCTTACCGTGGTTTTGATGATGATTTTGATACTGATTTTGGTTACAGAGGAAAAAACCAATTTGGTTATGCATTACGTGACCCTAACGTTGCTGACGTTTCAGGATCAAATGGTTTTGAACAAGATAATGATGCAACTGGTTCTACTAACTCACCTTTTTCAAAAGCAATTTTTACCAATTACACTATTGCCGGTCCTAAAGTAAATACAGGTGATGTAGTAAATATTAACTACAAAAGAGGAGCGCACGACAGAAGAAATACACAAGCTTCAATTTATAACTCAATTATTATGGGTTACCCTGAAACAGGTTTAAAAATTGAAGGAACTAACACTTCTCAAAATGCAATGAACGATAGCTTACAATTTAAAAACAATATTCTTTCAGGAAACGTTGACGATTATATTTGTACAACATGTGATGTTGGATTTAATATTGATACTTGGGCTGCTGCTAACAGCAACCAAACTTATTTAACTAATGCATTAGTTGGTTTAGTTGATCCGTTTAATTTATCAAACCCTGACCCACGTCCAACAGCCGGTTCAGCTCCAACAACAATTGGTACTTATTTTTCAGGTTTATTAAGTGATCCTTTCTTTACATCAACTTCTTATACAGGAGCATTTTCAACTTCTGATAACTGGACTGATGAATCATGGGTAAACTGGGATCCGCAAAATACACCATATACTACACCAGGTATTAATAATTATCCTGTAGTAACTGCAGTAGTTACCAGTTCAGGTTGTGCCGGAACAGGTGCTATTAACGTATCTGTATCAGGTGGTGCAGGTGTTTATACTTATGCTTGGAGCGATGGTCCAACAACTCAAGACCGTTCTTCTTTAAATGCAGGTTCATACACAGTAACTGTAACAAGCAATGGTTGTTCAACTGTTAAAACTTATACTGTTACTGATGTAACAGTTTCTAAACCAACAGGCTTAGCAACATCTTCAGTTACACATTGTTCTGCAAAATTATCATGGGGTGCTGTTGCCGGTGCTGCTTCTTATGAAGTTCGTTTCCGTATAACCGGTGGCACTTACTCTGCTCCGGTTAACGTTGGTGGTGCTTTAAACTATACATTTACAAGTTTAGCAGCTTCTACAAGCTACGATTTCCAGGTTCGTTCGGTATGTGCCGGTGGAACTGAAAAAAGTGCTTATACTAAGAAAACTGCTTCTACTGTAGCTTGTGGTGCTCCAACATCAATGACTGCTACAGGAATTACCAGCAGCTCAGCAATTATCAGCTGGACTAACGGTTGTTCTGTTACAAACTATACTTTACAATACAGAAAAACTGGAACTAAACCTTGGACTTCTGTAACTGTAACACCTGCTACTTATACATTAACAGGCTTGTTACCAAGTCAGTCATACGATTACCGTGTGAGCAGCAATTGTGCAGGTGGTGCCGTTTCTACTTACTTACCTTACCAGGCGTTCACAACTTTACCATTGCGTTTAGATGGTTCTTATACAACCGACGAAAATGCATTAATGGTTAGTCCAAACCCTGCTAGCGATAATGTTGTAATAGCAATTACCGCTAATGAAAACGTAAACGTTGTAATTACCAATATGGTAGGTCAAATTGTTTATGTAAACAATAATGTTACTGTTAACGGAATCGAAGAAATTAGCCTTTCTTTAGAAGGTTTCGAAACCGGTATTTACATGGTAACTGTTAAAGGTGACAATACCAATGTTACCAAACAGTTAGTAGTAAGTAAATAAATTTTTAATTGCAGTTTAATATAGGGCTCCCTGAGTAACATCAGGGGGCTTTTTTGTTTACATTGGTTTGAAGTTAAACTAATGTTACAATAATCATTAGGTAACATTGCAAGGTGACCTTTGCATATAAATTCTTACAATATGCAACGGCTTACTTATTTATTTCTTTTTTTAATTTCTTCAGCATTTTCGGTCAATGCGTTAGCCCAGTCGGGGTCAATTGCCGGCGTGGTTATAGACGGTTCTAACACCGAAACATTAGTGGGTGCTACCGTTTTGGTTGAAAATTTACCGGGTAAAGGTGCAAGTACTGATATTGATGGCAGATATCGTATCGACGATTTACCGGAAGGAACTTACACAATTAAAATAAGCTATATCTCCTTTAAGCAAAAAACCATTTCCGGAATTGTGGTTAAGGCAGGTGCAGTTACTACAGTTGATATTGCCATGGAAACTGATTTTCAAAATGCACTTGGTGATACAGGAATTGTAATAATTAGAGGTGTTGTTAGCCAGGAAACTACTAATACCGTTCAAGCCTTTCAAAAAAACAATATAGCACCTTCAGAAGTAATTTCACAAGCAATTATTAGTAAAGGACCTGATAAAACTACAGGCGAAGTTTTAAAACGTTTAAGCGGTACAACTATAACTGATGGAAAATTCGCAGTAATCAGAGGTTTGAGCGACAGATATAATATTGCTTTAATTAATGGTAATATTTTACCAAGCTCAGAACCGGACAGAAAAACATTTGCTTTCGATTTATTTCCGTCTTCTATGCTGGCGAATTTAATTGTGGTAAAAGCAGCACAACCTAATTTACCCGGCGATTTTGCAGGTGGTATTATTATGGTAAATACCCGCGATATTCCTGATGAAAATTTTATTTCTGTTGCGGTTGGCGCAGGCTATAATTCTATTTCTACTTTTAAAGAATATTACTCTTATACCGGTGGTTCAAAAGACTGGTTGGGTATCGATGATGGCACGCGTCAATTACCATCTGCATTTCCGGCAAACAGAAATGAGTTTTTAGATTTAACACCAACAGAAAAAGCAAATCTCGGCAAAACTTTTGCGCCTTGGGGCACATTCAGCAACCCATCTACGCCGCTTGATCAAAGTTATCAGATAACAGGTGGTATCGTTAAAAAAGTTGGGAAAATTGGCGAATTCGGTGCTATTGGTGCAATTACTTATAGTAATGCCAATGTTACAAATTTTATCGAGCGCAACGATTATGATAATGAAATTACCCCTTTATATGAATATACTGACAATCAATATAAAAATAATATTTTATGGGGTGGATTATTGAACCTGAGTTATAAGTTAAACGACAATAATAAATTCAGTTTTAAAAATTCTTATTCAGTAAATTCATCTGATATCACCACTTTACGCAGTGGTTTAAATTATTCACGTGCAGTTGATGTGAAAAATGAATATTACGAATTTAGTTCTAACCAATTACAATCATCAACACTAGGAGGGGACCACTTTTTTTCTGCATCCAAAACAAAATTAAAATGGTCGGCAGGGTTAAATACTTTAAAACGTGATCAGCCTAATTACAGAACAGTAAATTATTTTAAAAATATAACGCCTGCGTTTGACGGCGATACTGTTTATCAAATGTCACCTTCTCCGTTTGCCTCACCTGATAACTTAGGTATTTTTTATTCTTATATGGATGAAAAAACGTATACCGCAAGTGCAGATGTTACTATTCCATTTTTAATAAACGATAGCAAACAATCATTTGGTTTTGGGGGAAGTTATTTAACAAAAGACCGCACCTTTAATGCACGCATCATGGGAGTTGCAGCATCAAATGATATTTATTTTAATCCGAATTATTATGAAATTGTTGTGCTGCCTGTAGGTGATTTATTAAGCCCTGATAATTTTGCGGACAGTTTATTTTATATCGATGAAATTACCAACCCGAGTGATTACTACGCTGCAACACAGGAAAATAAAGCAGTATATGCAATGTTCGATAATAAAGCAGGTAATAAACTGCGTATTGTTTGGGGAGCAAGAGCTGAATTTTTTGCACAAACAATAAGCTCGTTTGAATACGGTGGAGCAACTGAGCCAATTCCTTTAGAAGTAGATACGAAAGAAACCGATAGTGTAGGATTAAAATTCGATTTATTACCATCAATTAATATTACTTATTCACTAACTGAAAGAACGAACTTACGATTGTCTGTTTATAAAACAGTTGCCCGCCCTGAGTTACGTGAATTAGCACCATTTGGATATTATGATATCGAAACAAATTCAAGTATTACCGGTAACCCAAGTTTATTGGCAACCAATATTTATAACGCTGATGTAAAAGCTGAAAAATTTATGGGTGCAGGCCAGGTAATTTCTGCCAGTGTGTTCTACAAAAAATTCTATGACCCTATTGGTCAGCGTTTTTATTTCGGAACCGTACGCGAATTAAAACCAATTAACGATTCGCTCGCAACCGTTTATGGTGCCGAATTTGAATTGAGAAAAAATTTAGGATTTATTGCCCGTGATAAACAATGGTTGGAACGTTTCACATTTAACACCAACCTTGCATTAATTCGTTCAAATACATTATTACATGTTGCGGACACTGCTATTGCAGGTGCTGCTGAACGCCAGTTACAAGGACAAAGCGACTATGTTATCAATTTCGGATTCACTTATATTGAACCGGAAAAAGGTATGTCGTTTACCTTATTATTTAATCAAATTGGCCGACGCATTTCTGAATACGGTAATGCACAATACGATGACATTTACGAAAACCCGCGCCCATTAGTGGATGGACAAATTTCAATTCCATTTAACGGTACAAAAGGAACTGTGAAATTAAACTTTACTGACATTTTAAGTAAGGATGCAATTTTTTATCAGGACCTTGATGCTGATGGTGGTTACGATGAAACTATCGATAATACCATCCGCAAAATTGATACCGGTGCGAAGCTTTCATTATCAGTTAACTATAAATTTTAAAAACAATAATTATGAAAAATCTGCAATTAACTTTAACAATTTTAATCACGCTGGGCTTATCTACAATAGCCCATGCACAATTGCCGACTGCAACATTGTCGGGCGAAATTTCAGGAGGCACGCGCAACCTCGTAAAAGACACAGTTTATATTTTAAACGGATTTGTTTATGTTGAAGATGGCGCAATTTTAAATATTCAGGCCGGAACAATTATTCGTGGTGATAAAGACACTAAAGGTTCTTTAATTATTACCAGAGGTTCAAAAATTAACGCAACCGGAACACCGGATCAACCAATTGTATTTACCAGTAATCAGGCTGAAGGTGCCCGTAATTATGGCGACTGGGGTGGTGTTATTATTTTAGGTAAAGCACCTATTAACGTTCCAGGCGGTACTGCTGTAATTGAAGGTGGTGTTGATACACCGGAAGGCGATGCTGTATATGGTGGTGTTGATGCTGCAGATAATTCAGGTGTTATGACTTATGTGCGTATTGAATATCCGGGTATTGCCTTTGTTCCGGGAAATGAAATTAATGGATTAACATGTGGTGGTGTAGGTTCAGGAACTGTACTTGATCACATCATGGTAAGCCGCTCAGGTGATGATGCTTTTGAATTTTTTGGCGGAACAGTTAATGCTAAATATTTAATTGCACACAATACTTTAGATGATGACCTGGATACAGATTTTGGTTTTTCAGGTAAAATTCAGTTTGCTGTTGTAAAACGTGACCCAAACTTTGCTGATGCTTCAGGTTCAAATGGTTTTGAAAGTGATAACGATGCAACAGGTAGCACCAATTCACCACAAACAAATGCAACATTCAGCAATATTACTGTTGTTGGTCCTATTCAAAATACAGGTGATTTAATCAATGTAAATTATAAAAGAGGTGCTCAAATTCGCAGAAACTCATCTGCTGATATTTTTAATTCTGTAATTATTGGTTACCCAAGCGGAATTATGATTGATGGTGCGTTATGTGAAGCAAGTGCTTTAGCTAACACATTAAAAGTTCAAAATACAGTTATTGCAGGTCATAATAATGATTTTGAAGTAGCAGTAGGAAGTACTTTTGATGCTAATGCATGGTTTACTACAGGTGCTTATGCAAATACAATTTATGATTTAAGCAGTGATGTAATGTTAACCGATGCATATAATGTTACTTCACCAAACTTTTTACCAGCAGCTGCATCTCCAATTTTAACCGGTGCTTCTTTTGTCGAAGCAGAATTAGTTGGTTTAACACCAACAAATTATCGTGGTGCATTTGGTAATTTAGATTGGACATCATGTTGGGCAAACTGGGATCCGCAAAATACCAATTACGGTGAAGTTCCCGGAACAATTGCACAGGCAATTGCTTCATTTACTGTTTCAAATGAAGATTTAATGGTAACATTTAGTAATACTTCATCTAATGCAGTTTCTTATACCTGGGATTTTGGTGATGAAACAACTTTATTGGATGTTAGTACTGAAGCAAATCCAACTTATACTTATCCTTCATTAGGTGTTTATGATGTTGTTTTAGTTGCAACAGGAACTTGTGCTGATCAAAATACAACTGATCAAACTTTAGATTTATCTGTAGCTATTACAGATTTAACTAACATCAACAATATTAGTTTATATCCAAACCCTGCTAATGAAAATGTTCAATTAGTAATTAATGCGAATGTAAATACAGATGCAATGGTTAATATCACTGATTTAACAGGAAGAAATGTAATTCCTGCTCAGTTTATCAACTTAGTAAATGGAAATAATACAATGCAATTAAACACTGCTGATTTAACAGCCGGTTTATACTTAGTAACTATTTCAAATGGCGTTGAACAAACAACAATGCAATTAATCATAGCTCAATAAGATTCATATTGTAAGAAAGGGGGTCGCCGCGAGGGGGCCCTTTTTTTTTGCCATTAGGTCTGCTAAATTTTAATCAATGCTTACAATAAAAATTACCTACTTTTACATGCATCACTAAAATTTCAGGCATGATACAAAGTGAACAACTCATTCATACTTTTTACACGGCATTTTTAGCCAGAGACTATAAAACGATGCAGAACTGCTACACCAACGACGCTACATTTAGCGACCCGGTGTTTCAAAATTTAAATGCCGCGGAGGTTAGGGGAATGTGGGAAATGTTTTGCAAACGGTCGAAAGACATGCACCTCACGTATTCCATCCAGGTTGCTGATGAAAATCATGTAGAGGCTACCTGGATTCCGGATTATACCTTTTCCGCAACAGGCAAACATGTAACCAACCACATTAAATCGCGATTTACAATTAAAGACAATAAAATAATTCGCCACCAGGATTATTTCAGTTTCTACAAATGGTCTAGTCAAGCCTTGGGACTACCGGGTATTTTATTAGGATGGACACCACTCATAAAAAACAAAATTCGCAAGGCAGCCAACAGCAACCTCCAAAAGTTTATGGCTTCGAATGAATTAGCAAATTAGCCGATTAGCTGATTAGCAAATGTGGGTTCGGAGTTGGAATGAAATTTTTGATCAAAATGCGGCTGTTTAATTTGCATCCGCCGCAACTTTGTGTTCTCTGCGGGCTGTTTCCTTTGGGTTTTCTCTGTGGTTTCGGCTGTTTAATTGGTGCGTTATACGTTACAGCGCAATGGGCAGACACATGGGTCTGCCCCTACATGTGCTCCGAATGAAATTCTAACTCAAAATCGGCTGTTTAATTGGTACATTGGTACATCAACACATTGGTACATTAACACATTGGTGCATTAAATTGGAGCATCACCATCCCCCTCCGTATCAAAATCGCTGCGGGCTTTTCGCTGCAACAAGCCATTAATTAAATTTTCAATCAAAACCGGCTATTCCATTGGTACATCGGTACATTCTCACATTGGTACATTAGCTTGTTTCCGCTACAATCCCGGCTAGGAGTTGCTGCATCGTTCTATTCAACAAAAAATTGGTGTGTCGTAAAATTGGGGTTTGCAGATTTTGTTTCACCCCGGATGGGGTTTGGTGAATCGTTTAAATTTCATTCTAAAAATATGCAACCCCTGCCTCGTCCGGCAGGTAAACCTAAAGGGGTTGGTGATTCGTAGCATTAGATTATAGTAATTAATTGGCACATCGATAAATTGGTACATCATCCGGCTGTTTAATTAACACATCAGCACATTACCACATTAATTATTTTTAAGCACAACCCCGATAGCTATCGGGGGCACAAAGAAACAACACACAAATTTCACAGAGAATTTTGTCTGAAATTGAAATTTCAACTATAAATTATCATTATTAAGAATAATTAAAATATTACTCTCTTTGTGGTCTCTGCGGGCTGTTTCCTTTGGGTTTTCTCTGTGGTTTCGGCTGTTTAATTGGTGCGTTATACGTTACAGCGCAATGGGCAGACATATGGGTCTACCCCTACATGAGCTCCGAATGGAATTTTTACTCAAAATTCGGGTGTTTAATTGGTGCATCATCACGGGTTAATATTGATTAACCCCTACGGGAGCTCCGATTGAAATTTTCACTCAGAATTCGGCTGTTCCATTGGTACATTGGTACATTGGTACATCCTCCTGCTGTTTAATTATATCATTATCAGGTAAGGTACAACCAGGCTTCCAAATTAAAATCCCACTCAAAACCGGCTGTTAATCAGCACATTACCACATCACTGGTGTCCGGTAAAAAATAATTATAAATAAAGGAGCTCGAAGAACTCCCAATAAGTGTTAGTTTTGATTTGCGACCAAAACTAAACTTATGCGCAAAGTCTTTTTACGGACAGCGGTATTCAATCAACTACTTTCTTTAATACCCGGGCACAAATCGAGCGTTTGTCTAAACTGCATAATGCAAATCGATATTGCAAGAAATTTATGGCATATGACCATTTGATCACGATGTTATATGGTGCTTTTCAATGCCACCAATTTGCGTGAAATCACTACAGGAATGCAGGGTTACGGCCTAAATAAACTCAATCATTTAGGGTTGCTGGATACACCAAAAATGCGTTATCAGAAGCAAATCAACGCCGTCCTGCCAAATTCTTCGAAAGTGTGTATCACATGCTTTATGATACCTATTTCGGTTTACGGACAGCCGCCGTCCATTAAATATCGATGATGACTTATTTATCATCGATTCAACAACATTTAGTCTCTTTAATTCAGTGATGCGCGGTGCCGGGACCGCTAAACAAAATGGAAAAAGAAGGGTGGTGTTAAAGCGCACATGATGATAAATGCCAAGCATGATTTACCTGCATTTGTTTTTATTAGTGAAGCAAAGAACATGATTTAACTTTCTTACACCAACTTAAAGTGCCTGATAACTCTACTGTGTTGTTTGATAAAGCCTACACCAATTACAAGCAGTTCGCTGAATGGGGTAATCACGGTATTAGATGGGTAAGCCGACTTAAAAGGGATGCTTCTGTAAAAGTGCTGGTGCACCGCCCTGTGTCGGAAGCAGCCTATGACTCAGGTGTCCGCTCTGATAATTATGTGGAATTAGGTCGGCCAAGTAATCGAAAAAAAATCCCCTTAATTAAAGCCCGAGTAGTTGAATTTTGGGATGAGGAAAAGCAACGCATGTTTCAATTTGTTTGTAATGATTACACTAGCGATCCGAAGTCATTGCAGACTTGTATAAGCGCAGATGGCAAATTGAAACATTATTCAAGCGCATAAAACAACGTTATCCATTAAAATATTTTTAGGCGATAATCCCAATGCAATAGAAATACAAATATGGGCAACTTTGATATGTGATTTATTAGTGAGAATAATACAAAAAACAGTTAACCAAACAGGAAATAAGCATTGGGCTTATTCTACAATATCAGGCATGATTAGGCAACATCTGATGAACTATTTTAACATCATTGATTTTTTAATCGACCCCGAAAAAATGCTTAGCATTTATAAACCACCATCACCACAACTGTCTTTTAACTTCCTAAGGGCTTCACCTTGAAAAAGCAACTATCTGCAACCTAAAACCACCGTAAATAAACAACTTCGTAAAATCATATGAGTTTTACCGGACAACAGTGATTACCACATTAGCACATTAGCACATCAATCCCCCTCTGCATCATTTAAAATCACCCCCGGAAGCGACTTCTTGCCCTGCACACCTAATCTTCTCAACTTCTCTGCCTGACCAATTAAATTGCCGGAGCCTTCTTTTAATTGTTTCATGGCTTCATCGTAACTTTTTTGAGAGTGGCCAATGCTGTCGCCGATGGATTGGAGGTTTTCTACAAAGCCGACAAATTTATCATATAATTGTGCACCACGATCAGCAATAGCGAGGGCGTTTTTATTTTGCTCATCTTTTTTCCATAATTCAGCTAGCAATTTTACCGCTGCAATTAAATTAGTTGGAGAAATTAATAATACTTTTTTACGATAAGCATAATTCCATAAATCGAGATCTTTTTGCATAGCAAGCATGTATGCCGGCTCAATCGGAATAAACATCATAACAAAATCCAGCGACTTCGAAAATTGCTGATAATTACGACGATATAATTCATCAATATGCTTTTTTACAGCATTTAAATGGGCCTCAAGTGCTACTTTTTGTTCAACTTCATCATCCGACGAGCTATATCTTTCATAAGCACTTAACGATACTTTACTATCGATAATAATTTCTCTTTTATCCGGATATTTAATCACAAAATCCGGCTGCATTTTCTGATTTTCATCGTTAAATAAGGTATTTCCGGCTTCATCCCGCAAAAACTCCTGCTTCACATATTCACGGCCTTCCGACAACCCCGACTGCTGTAAAATATTCTCCAAAATCATCTCTCCCCAATCACCCTGGGTTTTGCGCTGACCTTTTAATGCTTTGGTTAAGTTATTCGCCTCTTCACTAATTTGTTTATTCAGGCTTACTAAATCTTTTATTTTTTCTTCCAGTGAAAAACGTTGTTTATTTTCTTTTTCATAAGTTTCTTCTACTTTCTTTTTAAACTCTTTTAAATCAATGCCTAAAGGGTCGAGAATTAATCGAATATTTTTCTGATTTTCTTCTGTAAATCGTTTGCTTTTATCTTCAAGAATTTCGTTGGCAAGATTTTTAAATTGTGCTGTATATTTTTCACCTAAATCTTCAATTTCTTTTTTGATGGTATTATTTTTTTCTTTCAACACATCATTTTCACCGCGCACTTTTAAAATATATTCCTTGAGTTCAGTGTTTTGATTATTCTGTAATTCAAATTTCGATTTAACTTCTGTATAATCAATATCCAATTTATCCAAAGTAGTTTTTACGGACGATAAATTAATTTGTAAATGTTCTTTTTCTTCACTCAATTGTTTTACAACAGTTTCATTAGCATGTAATTGTTTTTTGCTGGTCTGCAATTTTTTCCTGTGCAAATTTTTGTGCTGCCACTACTTGCATGAGCTCATTTTCCAATTTAGCATAAGCATCACGTGCAACCATATTTTTTTCAACCAGCAATTTTCTGATAATCCAGGCAACCAATGCTCCGGCTACTACACCAATTATTAAAAAGAGGATATTTTCCATACCGTAAATTTACTCGACTATAATGATACAAAATCTGTCTGCCACAAAAAAGAAAAGCAACCGGTCCGGTTGCTTTTGTAGCGTGGGGGAGGCTCGAACTCTCGACCTCAGCATTATGAGTGCTGCGCTCTAGCCAGCTGAGCTACCACGCCATTGGGCGGCAAAGATACGCACTTGATTTTTGAAATTAAAATAACTGTGAAAAATTATCTCAGAATAAAGACCCCACGGGCAATTCGCTCAGGGCATAATAATTTTTAGGTCGAATACCTTTATCCGTTTTTTCAAGACTGCAACATTCGTTTAAACTATCGTGTTCGAAAAACAGAAAGTGTTTCTTCTCGCAGGCTTCCTTTAAAAAGGCTTCTTTTTCTTTAATGGTGATCAGCGGTCGCACATCATAACCCATCACATAGGGGAGGGGAATATGGGCCGCGCTAGGCAGTAAATCGGCGCAATACACCACCTTGCTGCCATTATATTTTATAACCGGCAACATCATCGCCTCTGTATGTCCGTATGTCCAGATGGTGCTGAAACCCGGAAATAAATCTTCATGCTCTTCTATAAAATGTAAAACACCATGTTGCTGGAGGGGAATAAAATTTTCCTTTAAAAAAGAGGCTTTTTCCCGGGCATTAGGGTTGTTGGCCCATTCCCAGTGACGTTCGTTCGTCCAATAGCGCGCATTTTCGTATGTAGGAATCAGTTTGCCTTTATCGGTTTTTGTAACAGCTCCTCCGCAATGGTCAAAATGTAAGTGGGTTAAAAACACATCGGTAATATCTGCAGGCACTAAACCCAATTGTTTTAAAGAAGCAGCAATACTGAAATCTCCATGTGGCTCATAATGGCCGAAAAACTTTTCATCCTGTTTATCGCCCATACCACAGTCAATCAGCACAACTTTTCCCTCTGCAATTACCAGCAAACAGCGCATCGCCCAGGTGCACAAATTGTTTTCATCTGCCGGAACCAGTTTATTCCAAATCTTTTTAGGCACAACACCAAACATGGCACCACCGTCCAGTTTAAATAGTCCTGCATTTATCGAATAGAGTTGCATAGGGCTAAAGTAATAATTATTGTGTTATGATTCAACTTTCAACTGAATGATTGATACCAGGGCATCCGTTTATTCCCTTTAACAGCCATGATTACCCCATAGTTGTTTTTGCCGTAAATCCAGCGGCGTTTGATGAGTGTATTGACAAAAAATCCCCACCAGATTAACTTATGAATTCTGCGAAAACGCACTTTAAATCCATAACTCAGTAATAATTGTTTGGTTACCTTAAAATCAGGTTCACCATTAATAAATCGCGATTCATCATAGCGGCCTGTGGTAACAGTGAGTGCAATATTTTCTGCTGTAGATAAAATGTGGTGCATACCTTTTAATGCACTGTATTCAGCACCATTAATGGTAACATTAATATGACCGATTTGCTGAATGGGAATATTATTTTCTGCAACAATATGATCCAGCGTATCCATTTCAACCTGTAATTCAACACCATTATATTTTACAGATGTATCTACCGGAATATTGCGCAACTGATTCCAACTGGCTTTTTTACCAAGTAATAAAGTCATAGTGCCAGGTTCACTGAATACTGCTTTATCAATTAATGTAACCGGAATATTTTTTTTAGATATAATTTCCGCAGCAATAATTTTATTATTCGGATCAGGATCTACACCATAAACCATTCCGTTTTTTCCAACGCGGTTTGCCATTAAAAATAAATCGGATGTAACCGGTGCACTCATGTCATAGCCAAGTTGAATACCAATATCACCCGGCTGCAATGCAGGAAATTTTAATCGCTGATCAATGGCGATAAATATTTTCCAAAATAATTTTTTCATATTACAAGTAAGCCAAAATTAAATCAGCTTTTCGCGTAAAGCAGCCATTTTTAATGCAGTGATTGCAGACTCATCACCTTTATTGCCATATTTTCCACCGGAGCGATCAATTGCCTGTTGCATATTTTCTGTAGTAAGTACACCAAATACAACCGGTGTTGAATAATCCATACCTAATTGCATAATACCATGTGCAACAGCAGAAGCAATATGCATATCGTGTGTAGTTTCACCTTTAATAATGCAGCCTAAACAAATTACGGCATCTAATTCCTGCGATTCAAGCAGTAGTTGTGCTGCCTGAGGTAATTCATAACTTCCCGGAACATAAACCGTAATAATATGCTCCGATTTTGTGTGATGTTTTAATAAGGTATTATAACATCCCTGATATAATTTTTCAGTAATATCAGTGTTCCATTCCGACACAACAATGCCGAGTCGGAATGAATCACCGTTTGGTACAGTTTCTTCCCTATACAATGAAAGATGCTGATGTTTTGAAGCCATTATTTCCCACCGAGTTTTGTTTCGGCGTAAGTGATATCGAGGTCAATATTTGAACCTTCCTGAGATAAAGGATACAATTGTTTTATTTTGCGATACATTTCTAATGCACCTTTAACATCGTTTTGTTCAGACATTAAATCGCCGGCATATTTATAATAAGTCGGACTTTGAATATTATTATCAGCAGATTCAGCAGCTTTTTTATACATGCCGATTGCTTTTTCATATTCTTTTTTATCAGCGTAAGCATGACCTAAAGAAACGTAAGTTAAACCTGCAAGTTCGTCAGTTGAAGGTTTGTATTTTTCGAGGTGTTTAATAGCATTATCCAAATCACCTTTTTTCATATAACAAATACCACAATAGTATTGCGCCATATTACCTGATGGCGTATTACCGTATTTTTCAGCAACAGCTAAAAAGCCTGATACTGCACCATCACCGTTTAAAGCTAAATCAAATGAATCTTTATTGAAATAAGCTTCTGCACCCCAGATACTGTCTTTTGCTGAAACAACACGTGGTTCTAAATACAATTGTTTATAAGCAAAATATCCGCCTATACCAACTACCAGTGCTGCTAAAACACCAAGAATCAGATTTCTGTTTTTAATAAAAAAATCTTCAAAATTTTTATATGAACCCTGATCTGTTTCAGCAGCATCAACTATTTGTTTTTTTTCTTCTGACATAATATTTATTGTTGTAATTAATCTTTTATAAATGGATAATCCTGTTGAACATAAATGTCTTCAAATACTGCTGAATCATCCGGATAAGGTGATTCTTCCGCAAAGCGAACACATTCTTCAATTTCTTTTTCAATACGCTCCTGAATTTCTTCAATTTCTTTCATGGTAGCATATTTTTTATCGAGTATCTTTTGCATGGTGGTTTCTACCGGGTCACGCATTTTATACTCTTCAACTTCTTCTTTTGTACGATATTTTGCCGGGTCACTCATTGAATGTCCGCGATAACGATAAGTCCTTATTTCCAGGAAGGTTGGCCCTTCATTATTTCTTGCTTTTTCTACAGCTTCATAAATTGCTGCATGTACTGTTTCCGGTTGCATTCCATCTACAGGATAAGAAGGCATATCGTAAGCAGCACCAATTTTATACATATCTAACTGATTGGTAGTGCGTTCGAGTGAAGTACCCATTGCATATCCATTGTTTTCACAGATAAATACAACAGGGATTTTCCAGAGCATCGCCATATTGAATGTTTCGTGTAATGAGCCCTGACGAACAGCACCATCTCCAAAATAGCAAATACAAACATTGCCGGTGCCCTTATATTTTTCAGCAAAACCAATACCTGCGCCCATAGGAATTTGTGCACCCACAATACCATGTCCGCCAAAAAAGTAGTTTTCTTTACTGAAAAAGTGCATCGAACCACCTTTACCCTTTGTGCATCCGGTAACTTTCCCAAATAACTCAGCCATAGCCGCATTACAGGAAATGCCCTTCGCAATTGCCAAACCGTGGTCGCGGTAAGCAGTAATTATCGGGTCAGTATGTCTTGTCGCACTAATCGTACCTGCAGCTATCGCTTCCTGTCCGATGTACAAATGGCAAAATCCTCTGATTTTTTGCATGCCATACATTTGGCCTGCCTTTTCCTCAAAGCGACGCATCTTATACATCATCTCATACCATTGCAGGTAGGTTTCTTTTGTTATTTTTGAGCGGTCCATGAATATCCTTCGAAAAATCGAAAGGCAAAATTAAGAAAAGAGGGTTACAATTTAAACTAACAGTGTTACTACGGCGCATCAATTTGCTCAATTACAAGAACTATGGCACCTTAAAGGTGGAGTTTGACCATAAATTTAACCTGATTAATGGGCTGAATGGCTCTGGTAAGACCAATCTAATAGACAGTATTCATTATTTGTGTTTGTGCAAAAGTTATTTTACCCGTTCCGATAATAATGTGGTAAAACACGGCAATTCTTATTTCCGTTTGGATGGTTTTTTTGATTTAGATGGAATTTCTACCCAAATAACATGCAAACTGACCGGGCTTGGGACTGGTGGCGTTAAAGGGGGCAAGAAGGAGTTTTTCAAAAATGATGAACCTTATGAGCGACTGGCAGACCATATCGGGTTAATTCCGGTTGTGATGATTGCACCGGATGATATCGGGATAATTAACGATGGAAGCGAGGAAAGGCGCAGGTTTCTGGACACTGCTATTGCTCAGGTAAGTCACGAATATCTTACCCGCCTCATGCATTACAATAAGCTGTTGCAACAGCGCAATGCCCTGCTGAAGCACAATCTGGCATATGGACACCTCGACAAAACACTACTCGATGTTTTAAATGCGCAGTTAGCCGTTGATGGCGATTACATCTTTGCCGAGCGAAAAGCTTATCTAGAGCAATTTAGTAAGGTTTTTGGCGAACACTACCATTTAATTTCCGGTGAAAACGAGGTTGGAGCCGTGCAATACCTGTCGCAGGCAGCCGAAAAGCAACATTTACAGCTGTTTCAAGACAATTTACGCGATGATCTTGCGGCGGGCAGAACAACAGCCGGCATTCATAAAGATGAGCTCGAATTAACTATAAATGGCTACCCTGTGCGCGAAACCGGAAGTCAGGGGCAAATAAAATCTTTCCTAATCGCCATGAAAATTGCCCAATGTATGCTGATGTTAGCTTTAAAAGGGAAAAAAAGTATCATGCTGCTGGATGATGTTTTTGAAAAACTGGACAAAAAACGATTGGAAATTGTTTTTTCCATTTTTAATCAACCGGCCTTTGAACAAGTTTTTATCACTGATGCAGATGAAAAAAGGAGCGCCGATTTTTGTTTAAATCAAATCGGGGCATTTGGTCATGTAATAATTGGTGACAATAATATTTGATAACTTTATACGATGAAAAAAAGTAATGAGCAGGGGATAGGTGATGCGCTGAAGCAATTATTTAAAAGTTATAAACTCGACGAAAAAGTTGCTGAAGTGCGTATTAAAGAATTATGGGGAGAAATAATGGGTGTAAGCATTAAAAATTACACCACCAATATGCACCTCAACAGAGGTGTGCTTACAATATACATCGAATCAGCACCATTAAAACAAGATTTGAAATTCTCAAAAGATGCAATCATAAAACGTATTAATGAAGAAATGAAAGAAATGGTTGTAAGAGAATTGGTAATTAGATAACAGGATGAGATCGATTTACTTAATTATATTATTTAATATAGTTACTGCGCACATTTATGCGCAAACCGTTAGAATTAATGAGAGCGAATTATTTGGCGTTTGGCAATATGGCATCGAATTTACAGACTTAGATACGGCAGCCAATCTTTATAATAACTCGGCCATTAGTGAATATACGTTTTTGCCATCAGGTCATTTTGAATTTAAATATTTCCGAATTACTCAAACGCATTTTGATACTTGCTTGATTTATACAACTCCGGGGAAATGGAAATTAAAAAACAATGTTTTGACCTTAACTTATAATACTAAAAAGTCGGTATTTATTGCCTCTGATCCAATGGAGCAGGAAGATAGGAGTGAAGAAGAAATCATAAAAGCAAACCAGGATAGTTTATTAGTATTTAATCCGGGATTTTATGATTTAGAAGGTTATCACAAACCAACTTATACTATTTACTACAAACGCTTAAGCGCGCCAATTCAAGCCACCGAAAATGGAAAAGACAGTTGCAACAATTTTTACACTTCGCAACCTGTTAATTTACAGCCGGTTATATTACAACCGGAAACCTTTGCCTATAAACCAAACTATAAATATTTAATTAATTCTTTGGATTCTACAAAAGTTGTAAGAATTCCTGAAGATAGAAACATTGATATTTATTACAAAGAGGAATTAAATGATTCCATATATAAATATAAATCCTTGAATGGTTTTGGGTATATCGATTCAATTTATGAGGATTCTATAATTGTTTCCTTATATGAAATGGATATTAATTTTTCGGATGAAAATGATTTCGAAAGCCTCTATACAGGAACATCAATTTATGGTGAAGCAACACCTTATATTATTACTACAATAGATTTAAACAACATGCCGGAAATTGGATTTTCAACCAATACTTCAGATGTACTTGAAAGTATATCAGCATTTGGGATGTCATTTGGTGTTTTTACAGCATTAATCGTTGCCCCATTAATCAGTATTAATTACAAATCCGGTGAATTTCGAGATCAGCGTTATTACAAAATAGCAGGTTATAGTTTAGGCGTTGCAGCAATAAGTCTGCCTTTGTTTTTATTTTCCGGATCAAAAAGTTATACAATAATCCCATCCGGTTCAGAACCTGCAGAAAATAAATGGTATTTGAGTTATTAAAAAATCAGCGCACTGCTTCCGTTTTAACCTGTGTCCTTTTCAAACACATCCCACAAAATAAGGGCGGATTCATCTAACACAAATAAATTACTCAGTTTTAATAAATCCAAATCAGCGACCAAAATATAAGCACACAACACACAAAACACATCCACAAAAAATCAGCGTCCCGCCTTCTCCATTTCAACTACATGTAAAAAATCGTTTAAATCCATCTAAAATCAGCGATCCGATTGCCGCTTCACACCGGCTTTACTCAGCATGTTGAATATCAAAATTTAATCTACCAAAAAATATCCGTTCAACCCACTCAAACCCGAATTCCTTTTCAAACACATCCCACAAAAAATCAGCGAGTATCATCCAACACAAATAAAAAAATCAGTTAACATCAGCCAAAATCAGCGACCCGCTTGCCGGGTTCAGCGTTCCCTTCTAAAATCCGTCCCATATCCGTTCAACCCGTTTAATCCGCGTTCCCTTTTCACACCCACCAAAAAATCAGTTTTAATCATTCCAAATCCGCGACCCGCTTGCCGGGTTCAGTGTTCCCATTAATGTGAGTCAATTGTTAATATAACCATCACAAAACCTTCATTTTTTCCAAAACCCATGCAACCATCCCCCAAACACCGTATATTAGCATAAATATTAGTGAAGAAATGGAAAACGGTCTCCTTACAGAAAAAATGGTCCAGGATTACACAGCTTACACACCCGAACACTTTAAAGTTTGGGAAATATTATTCGACAGACAAATGGCATTGCTTAAAGACAGAGCTGCAACCGTTTTTATGGAAGGAATTGACGCCATACACTTTACCGCAGGCGCAATACCAAAGTTCGATGAATTTAACATTCGCCTAGAAACCATTACCGGTTGGAATGCCGTGGTAGTGCCCGGATTAATTGGCAACAAAGAATTTTTCGAACTGCTAAAAAACCGAAAATTTCCTGCTTCAACCTGGTTGCGCACTATGGAACAACTCGATTATCTGGAAGAGCCCGATATGTTTCACGATGTATTTGCGCATCTGCCGCTGCTCACCAACAAAACCTATTGCGCATATTTATACGGTCTCAGTAAAATTGCACTCAGCTATATCGAAAATCCTATTGCAGTAGAATTAATTTCTCGCATTTACTGGTATACAGTCGAATTCGGTTTAATTCGCGATAACGGTCTGCTCCGCATTTACGGCTCAGGAATTTTATCCTCTCAGGGTGAAAGTATTTATTGCCTCAAATCCGGAATTCCTTCAAAACGTATCGATTATAATGTCGAAAAAATATTGGATACACCTTATATCAAAGACAAATTCCAACAACAATATTTTGTTATCGACACCTGCCTCGATTTATTTGAAAGTCTGCCCGATATCGAACAAGGTATCATAAAACGACTCGAAAATCCGGATCTGTTTGTCGCCGAATGATTTTAATATTGTTTTTACAATAAAAAATCACTGTTTATCGTTTTTCTGCTCAACATCCTGCTGAATGGATGTTATGAATAATATTATAGACAGTTGCGAAAAAGAATAGGGATTACTTATTGATAGATTACTACCTACTGAGCAGTATTGTTCTAATTTTGTTTTAGGACTTTTCTGATTTTTTATTTAAAATTTAACACGATCATTTTATGATAGGATTTTTGTTGCAAATTACAGCTCCGGTTACAACTACACCTGCTACAACAGTACCTGAAGTAGCAGACCAGAAATTATATGTTTTCGACCTTTTATTAAAAGGCGGACCTATTATGATTCCAATTGCTATTTTATTGGCAATTACAATTTATTTATGGGTTTATAAGGCAATAAAAATTAGTCAGGCCGCTAAAATCGATGAACGTATGATTCCTGCCATTAAAGACCATTTAACCAGTGGTAATATTCAATCGGCAGAAGCTTATTTACGCAATGTAAACACCGCTCAGGGACGCGTTGTTGATTCAGGTATTTCAACACTCGGACGTTCAATGCGCGAAATTGAATCTAACCTCGAAACCGCTTCCAATATTGAAATTATGGAAATGGAGAAACACCTCGGTTATATGGGTATTATCGCCGGTATTGCACCAATGTTGGGTTTCATCGGAACCATCGCAGGGGTTATTAAAATCTTTTATAATATTTCGGTTTCAAACGATATTTCTATCAGCATCATTTCTTCAGGTTTATATGAAAAAATGATTACCAGTGGTTCCGGTTTGTTAACGGGAATTATTGCTTATGGCGGTTACCATTTATTAAATATGAAAATTGACCGCACAGCACTCAAATTGCAAAAAAATGCATTTGAATTTATTCGTATCATCAATAAACCGGAATAATGAAAATAGGAAGAAAACGACATTTTGAAGCGGAAGTGTTTTCAGCATCCATGAACGATATCATGTTCTTTTTGATGCTGTTTTTCCTGATTATTTCGACATTAGCAAATCCGAATGTAATCAGAATTATGCTCCCACAAAGTAGATACTGCCGAAACAACGTATAATAAACAGGAAGTTTCATTGACTGTAACTGCCGATAAACAATATAGTATAAATGATGAAGCAGTGCCTTTCGATCAGTTGGAATCTGCTTTAGTTACTGCTACGGCATCTTCTACCGATAAATTAGTTTTATTACGTGCTGATGCTACACTTACCATTCAGGATTTAGTGGATGTATTAGAAATTGGTGCAAAAAATGATTTGCACATGGTAATGAACACCGAAAAAGGCGGCAAATAATTTATTATTACTGCATTTAATGCAATTGCCATTTAATTTATTCTAAATAGCATGTACCTTTGTGTAAATGCTTTTCGATACCTTACCATTAGCTGAACGCCTTCGTCCCCGTAACCTGGACGAATATATTGGTCAACAACATTTGGTTGGTGAAGGGCAGGTTTTACGCCGCATGATTACTACCGGCAAGCTGGTTTCCATGATTTTTTGGGGACCACCCGGCATCGGTAAAACTACACTCGCTAATATCATTGCCAATGCGGCCAACTTGCCATTTTTTTCACTCAGCGCTGTTGCTTCCGGTGTTAAAGATGTGAAAGAAGTAATAGAAAAAGCGAAAAATTCCGGCAAAATTGTTTTGTTTATCGATGAAATTCATCGCTTTAATAAAGCACAACAAGATTCATTATTAGGTGCCGTTGAAAAAGGACTCATTATATTAATTGGTGCCACTACCGAAAATCCTTCCTTCGAAGTAATTAATGCATTATTGTCGCGCTGTCAGGTTTATGTGTTGCAGGAATTTACCAAAGAAGATTTAGAGCAATTAATTGAACGCGCAATATCTAAAGATGTAATTCTTTCCAAACGAAAAATTATCGTCAAAGAAAAAGAAGCATTAATAAAATTAAGTGGGGGAGATGCACGCAAATTATTAAATCTCCTCGAATTAGTTGAAGAAACAATTCCCGAAGATCCGATTGAAATTACCGATGCCCTGATGACAAATCTGGCGCATAAAAAAACGGCCTCTTACGATAAAAATGGCGAACAACATTACGATATCATTTCTGCATTTATAAAAAGTATGCGCGGTAGCGATCCCAATGCAGCAATGTATTATTTAGTGCGTATGATTGAAGGGGGAGAAGACCCGAAATTTATTGCACGGCGTATGTTAATTCTCGCAAGTGAAGACATCGGCAATGCCAATCCCAATGCGCTTTTGCTGGCAACCAGTTGTTTTCAGGCCGTCACCATGTTGGGTTATCCTGAATGTAGTATTCCGTTGTCGCAAACCGTAATTTATTTAGCTACTTCTCCAAAAAGTAATGCCTCGTATGTTGCTCTACAAAACACCTATGAACTCGTCCGCAACACCGGCGATTTACCCGTGCCACTCGCCATCCGCAACGCCCCGACAAAATTGATGAAACAACTTAATTACGGAAAAGATTATCAGTATGCACACAACAGTCCCGGCAATTTCGCCGACATGGAATTTTTACCCGAAGAAATAAAAGGAAAAAAAGTTTACGAACCCGGCAACAACACCAAAGAAAATGAAATGCGAAAATTCTTACGCGATCGTTGGAAGGAAAAATATGGGTATTAATGATGTTAGCGCTAAAAATATTATTTCAATAAAAAATTAATCTCCAAAAAAACTGACTGCAAAAATTAGCATTAAAACCATCATAAAAAATTGTATTAATTGGAGCATCACCATCCCCCACACCATCAAAATCGTTGCCGGCTTTTCGCTACAACAAGCAGCTACTTCCAATTTCACTCAAAACCGGCTGTTCCATTGGTACATCGGTACATTAACACATTAGCACATTAGCTTGTTTTCGCTTCAATCCGGGCTAGGATAAACCGTATCCTATCTAAAAATATGTAACCCCTAAAGGGGTTAGATCTGCGTAAACTAGTCATGTTGTTATAGTTAGGTAAACTCTGATTAATCAAGTAAGTAAACCTAACACTGTCAGGTGTAGGTAGCAGTTGTGCTTACAACAGGTAATTTTCAACATCGTTGAAAATTACCTGTTGATGTTGTCGTGGAGTCTCCCGACTCCAGACGCCACACCGGTCTCCGACCGAAACGATAAATTTGAATAGAATGAAACAGGTAAATTATTAGCATCAAACCCTAAAATTAAAATCAATGCTGCACCACCAACTCATTAATCATTTTCGAAGCACCCGTATTTATCTCCACAAAATAAATTCCATCATCACAATGTAATTGCAGTGGAATGGTTTGAGCAGTATAATTTGAGAATGTTTGATGTTCAATAATTTTTCCTAATGCATCAAAAATAGTTATTTCGAAATCGGAATTAATTACTTCCGATAATTTAATTACAACAGTATTTGTTGCAGGATTCGGAAATAATAAAAAGGTATTTGGTTCGGCGATTATAATTCTTCCTTTGCGTAAGGTGTCAATCGGACAAGCGGACCACAATGGACCATCCTGATGCCAGATTTTGGCGACAGCATCTGTTGTAAAAAAATCTTTTAGCATTTGTGCTTCAATGCCTAAAGCATCTGTGGAGTCTTGTAAATGAAATCCGCCACCTGTTTCATCATCACGATATTGGTCGCAGGTCCATGATAAACCGTCATAAATACGCGGATTTTTTCCATCTGCCCAAAAATTTGGCCCCCAGCTAATCCAGGCTGCATTGGGTGAAGCACCTTTGTATTTTAATGCAGGGTCACCCATAATTTGATGTGCAATTATTTCTTTAATTACAATATTTCCCCAGTAACCATGTGGCTCAACAAAGGCATCATAGCGGAAATGATTCGGGTCCATATAACCCATGTAATGTACACCACTTAAATACACTTGTTTTAAATTTGGGAAGGTATCTTTTAATACCTGCATCAACGTAACATATTTGTTAAATACACTACTGTAATAAGTATTAAAATCAGCCGAGGTGTCTTCAAAACTTTGTTGCAGCAACCAAATTGCTTGCACCTGCTCATAACTGTCACCACGATCTTCCATTTTGCCGCGTACACTTTCCCAGTAACTGTTATCTTCAAAATCAATCATTTGGTCCAAATCTTTTCCCCCAAAAAACATCCCTTTAACATCAAGGCAATTATTCATGCCTTCGAAGTCGTAAATTTTAATGGAATCGATATATGCATTAAACGCATTTGAAGCAAGCGATGCACCCATTCCCAGAAAAATAATTCGTCCGTTATCGTAATCAATATTGCCTAAAGAATCGAGTGGTTTTATCGATTCGTTGGAGAATTTAACTCCTCGTTTGCGATGGTATAGCGGAATGTTATTTGTGCCACCCGGAAATAATCCCCCCTGATGTCCTGCATAATAACCTGTTCCTAAATCTACTAATGGAATAAGACCTGTAGAATCATTGTCACATTGAGGTTGTGCAAATAGGGTTAACCCTGCCATGCAGAGCATAACAATTAAAAGTGTGCGCATAGGTTGTGTGTGTTTGTTTTTCTTGGTTGTCTGAAAAGGATAAAAAAAAGTTGCTTGTAATGCAATATTACTGTTTAACTTTTCATTAAACAGCCTCAGTTTTCAACTTTTCTTACTTTTTATACTAACGGCCTCATTAGCAGGAATTTCGGTTGGTTTGGGTATTGACAAAATGTCGTATTTACCGAAATGGCAGTTTATTGGGCTTCTTAAGCCTTTAAAATGCCCTAAACTGCCAAAATAACCCTTTAATTACGCCAAAATTTCGGTTTAAGGGCTGAGGCACAGTTTATGACAGGGGCGGTTGACAAATCATCATAAACGATTAAACAGATTTTATATGGCAAAAAGTAAATTGACTATTCAACCCCTTGCTGATCGCGTATTAGTGCAGGCAGCAACTCCCGAAACTGTTACCAAAGGCGGAATTATTATTCCCGACACAGCTAAAGAAAAACCACAAAAAGGAACTGTAGTAGCAGCAGGCCCCGGCAAAAAGATGAACCGGTTACCGTTAAAGTTGGTGATACTGTATTATACGGTAAATATGCAGGAACTGAAATCACTGTTGATGGTCAGGAATACCTCATCATGCGTGAGTCTGACATATTCGCAATCATTTAATAACACACAACTCACTTCTAATCGAAGTAATCACTTAATCAACAATAAATATTAAAAAATCATATTATGGCAAAAATTATAAAATTTGATGTAGAAGCACGCGAAAAATTAAAAGCGGGTGTAGATGCATTAGCGAATGCAGTTAAAGTAACGCTTGGACCAAAAGGTCGTAACGTAGTTATTGAAAAAAAATACGGTGCACCTAATGTTACTAAAGATGGTGTATCTGTTGCAAAAGAAATTGAATTGGAAGACCCAATCGAAAACATGGGTGCCCAAATGGTGAAAGAAGTAGCAAGCAAAACCAGCGACGTTGCAGGTGATGGAACTACAACTGCTACTGTATTAGCACAAGCTATTGTTACTGCAGGTTTAAAAAATGTTGCTGCAGGTGCAAATCCTATGGATTTAAAACGTGGTATCGACAAAGCTGTTGAAGCGGTTGTAATTGAATTAAAAAAACAAGCTCAACAAGTTGGTAACGACAATAAAAAAATTGAACAGGTTGCAGCAATTTCAGCGAACAACGATGCTGAAATCGGTAAATTAATTGCTACTGCAATGCAAAAAGTTTCTAAAGATGGTGTTATTACTGTAGAAGAGGCAAAAGGTACTGATACTTACAGTGATGTAGTTGAAGGTATGCAATTCGACAGAGGTTATTTATCTGCATATTTCATTACCAATGGTGATGATATGGAGGCAGAAATGGAACGTCCTTACATCCTGATTTACGATAAAAAAATCAGCACGATGAAAGACCTGTTACCTATTTTAGAAAAAGTAGCGCAACAAGGTGCTCAATTATTAATTATTGCTGAAGATGTTGACAGCGAAGCGCTTACTACTTTAGTAGTAAATAAATTACGCGGAACCATTAAAGTATGTGCTGTTAAAGCTCCTGGTTTTGGCGACAGAAGAAAAGAAATGTTACAAGACATCGCTATTCTTACCGGTGGAACAATGATTAGCGAAGAGCAAGGTAAAATGTTAGAAAGTGTTGAATTAGGTGACCTTGGTCGTGCTGAAAAAGTTACTGTAGACAAAGACAATACAACTATTGTTGGCGGAAAAGGTAAAAAAGATGATATTAAAATTCGTGTAAACACAATTAAATCGCAAATAGAAACTACAACTTCTGATTACGATCGTGAAAAATTACAGGAACGTTTAGCAAAATTAAGTGGTGGTGTTGCGGTATTATATATCGGTGCTGCTACTGAAGTTGCCATGAAAGAGAAAAAAGATCGTGTTGACGATGCTTTACACGCTACACGCGCTGCAGTTGCAGAAGGTATTGTTGCAGGTGGTGGTGTTGCTTATATCCGTGCAATTGATGTATTGGAAAAATTGAAAGTGGCTAACGAAGATGAAAAAATCGGCGTTGATATTATCAAACGTGCATTAGAAGCACCAATCAGAACTATCGTTGCCAATGCCGGTATTGAAGGTTCAATTGTTGTTCAAAAAGTACGCGAAGGCAAAGCTGATTTCGGATTTAATGCAAGAACAGAAAAATATGAAAATCTGTTAAAAGCAGGTGTTATCGATCCGGTTAAAGTTACACGTGTTGCTCTTGAAAATGCGGCTTCAATCGCAGGTTTATTATTAACCACTGAGTGCACAATTGTAGACAAACCAGAGAAAAAAGACATGCCAATGGGCGGCGGAATGCCGGGTGGTATGGATGGTATGATGTAATCATATCATTTAATCTGATACAGAAAGAAGTGAAATATAAAATCCCTGTTGCTGCGGTAACAGGGATTTTTTTGTATATTAGTCGTTCATTAAACTTTGAAACGATATGCGCTGTTTTCTCCTCCTGCTAATATCGGTTTTAGGGCAACAAATCATTGCTCAAACCTATTGCCGTTCGTTTGGTGATACCGGAACCGAATATTCCGGAAAAAGTATCCAGACTTCTGATGACGGCTTTTTAATTACCGGAAATTCCAATTCCTGGTCCGGCGATTTTTTTGATTTTATATCGTTAAAACTGACTCTGCTGCAAACCAAATTTGGAGCACTGTAGTCTACACCGAAATGGAAGATGTTGCCAAAGCTGCTGTTGAATTAAATGATGGCTCGTTTTTAATTGCAGGCAGCACTTACACCGAAGTTGGTGGTTATGATGTGGCATTAGTGCAATTAAATGCTGCAGGCGAATTAATTACTGCAAAATTTATTGGCGATGTAACTAATAATATCGGCAATCAGTTAATTAAAACAATTGATGGTGGTTTTGTTGTGGTTGGTTATACCGATACGGTTGGTGCCGCACTTATTACCTATCAACCCATGATTATTAAATTAAATGCTGCACTGGAAGTGGAATGGAGTCGCCGTTTTACAGTTTGTGGAACCTGCAGTGGTGAAGCTGTTGATGTTGTGCAATTACAAGATGGAAACCTGATTGTGACCGGTTATATCCATACCGGATTTCCCGTTACCACAGGCGATATGTTCGTCGCGAAATTTACACCCACAGGCACTTTGAGCTGGTTCAACAAATCAGGTAAAACCGACAAATTTGAATCAGGACGCAGTATTGTTGCCGTTAATAGTGATAAGTTTATTATTGCCGGTTCATCTTATGATGATAATTATGATATTTATTTAAGTGAAGTGGATGGAGACGGAAATACGATATGGCAAAAAATAATTAATTCAGGCACTGCAGAAACGGCGGCACAAATTATTCGCACCAACGACAATCAGTTTGCAATAGCAGGCTCAAGAAATTCAGCAAACGACGATTATTATCTGATTAAACTCGATACAGCGATGCAAATCGTTTTTTCAGCATTTGCCGGTGACTTTGAAATTGAAAATGCAAGCGGATTGCTTCAAACCAATACAAATAACTTCTTGCTGACCGGTCATGGTGTTCCTGAAGGTGAATTGTTCGATGAAATTTTTGTGCTTCAATTCGACAGTGCTGGTAATAATTGCAGCAAAAATGATTCAGGTGGAACGGTTGAACCCTATGAAGGCACTTTTTCGCTGGCCGGTTTTGCAATGCCTGTTACATTTACTACCGATACCGGAGCAATCTGGTTTACCGGAGCCGGCTTCAATACCATTTGCGCTGATACGGCAACCGAAGACACGTCAACCATTAGTTTAGAGAAAATTAAAACCCTTGGCTAATTGCAGCCTGTATCCCAATCCTGCAGACGCTTCCGTGGAAATCAAAAATGCAAACGCCGGACTATTCACAACAGGAATATCAATGTTCAACAGCAACGGTCAATTGGTGTATGAAACAGTAATTCCAAAAGGCCAAACCACTTGTTCTATAAACGTTTCCGGGCTGCCTGAGGGTTTGTATCTGGTCAATATGTTTAATGGTAACACGTATAAAGTGTTTCAATTGGTAGTCACTCACCCGTAAACAGGTGTATTTAATGTGATTAACATTTTTAATCCGGTGTAATCAGATAGTATAAAATTTATTATAATTGCATTATAAAATTTAACTACCATGGCAAAAGGAAAAAATGCAGTAAAAGAAACTAAAAAGAAACCTGAAAAAACCAAAAAGGAAAAAAAGGCTGAAAAAATAGCCAAAAAAAATTCTAAATCTTAAAGCAAATAAAAACCGGTAATCTTTCGATGCCGGTTTTTATTTTTATACCCCTAAAACAGACTTTAATTTGCTGTATCCGCTTTTACTCACCTGCACTTTTGCTCCGGTGGTTAATATTGCTACGTGCGAATCTTTTTCATACACTTCCAAGCGGTTAATTAATTGCACATTTACAATAAAACTGCGGTGACAACGCACATAAATATTTTTATCTAAAGCATTTTCAAAAAAGGTCATGGTTTTGTGTTTCATATATCGGCCTTCAGATGTATGTATAAACACATAATCTTCCGCAGCTTCAATATAAATGATATCACTGAACGGAATAATTTTTATTTTATTATTTAATTTTATTACAACACGTTGTGGTTGTTGTTCTTGTTCTGCAATGGTTTCCAGTAGGGCAGGAGTATTGCTGCTGCGCGGCGGTTGCAGGGCTTTCCAGCGACTTACAGCTTTGTCGAAACGTTCTTTGTTAAAAGGTTTTAGGAGATAATCAATTGCGTGAATTTCAAATGCTTTTAATGCATACTCATCAAATGCTGTAGTGAAAATTACCAAAGGCATTTTATCCAGTAATTCCAACATTTCAAAACCATTTATTTTTGGCATCTGAATGTCGAAAAAAATTAAATCGGGCTCAAATTGTGTTATTGCTTTTACACCTTCAAATCCATCTCCACACTCTGCTACCACTTCAATATCATTGTATTGTGTAATATACTCTCTCACAATACTTCTTGCCAATGGCTCATCATCAATAATAATTACTTTTATCATAAATTGGGTTGTGGTATTTTAATTGTTGTAATAAATTGATTCTCTGTTTGAGCAGTTTGTAATAAATCGTTTCTTGAAAATAATAAATATAACCTGCGCTGCACAGAACTTAATCCGAATCCCGTCCCTTTTTTAGGGGGAGATGATGTTATATCGTAAGGGTTACTGACTGCTATGTGCAGGTAATTTTCCTCATATTTTGCAACTATGCTGATGGTTACCTCTTCCAATGTATCATACAAACCAAATTTGATGGCATTTTCTAAAATGGGTTGCAATAATAAGGATGGAATTTTTTTAGCACTACAAATTTCATCACAAATAATTTCAGTCGCTAAACGGTGACCAAAACGCACTTTTTCAATTTCGAGATATAAATTGACATGATGTAGTTCTTCTTTTAAGGAAACTAACTGTGCATCATCTTTTTTAATAGTGCCGCGTAAGAAATCCGATAATTGCTGAATCATTTTCCGCGCTTCTTCCGGGCGACTGCCGGCTAATGCACTAATGGAGTTTAAACTGTTAAATAAAAAGTGGGGTTGTAACTGACTTCTTAAATTATATAATTCTGCTTCCTTCGAAAGTTGTTCAGCCTCAAACCTGCGCTGTGTATTGTTTTTCTGCTCTTCTACACCTTTCACCAACATACTGATCATATTAATTATAGCAGAAAAAAGAAATGCAACGCCAATTCTAACCGGTACCGATTTATTTAAAAATGCGTAGTAATCTAAATCGCTAAATCGATACAATCCAATTATAAAATTGCTTAAAAAAGTTACTCCGGTTGCAACTATAACACCAACTAGAATGATGTAAGCTGATTTATCTTTTTTGGGCTGATAAAATTGTGTAATAAATAAATGCGCCACACAAAAATCGGCAAGAATAAAATTAAAGGTTAAACTATCGGCAATTGCTATTTTAATATCGTAACCAAGCCAATAAATAAAGCAGGCATGAAAAGCCGACCATACGAATAAACTCAGTAAGGCCGGACGAATATATTTACTGCTGAAAATCGGATTGGTGGCCACAGAAATAATTAATAGCTTTTAATTTCAATACCGCCGAATATAGAAGTTCCTCTTAACAGCACAACTTTTTTAGGGTCAGTAACCACATTGGCTGTCGGGCGATTATCTTCAGTTCCGCCAAATATAGAAACCAGTTCCGATTTAAGATCCCAGTGTGGTGGCATGATGAGTGTACATCCCCCAAAAATTTGTGTTAAATCTAAAATCACTTTCCCTTCAAAATCGGCTCCCATCAAATTTAATTCTGTGCCGCCAAAAATACTTACGGCTTCTCCGCCTTTAAATTGTTTAGTGGTAACTTTTTTCTGCACGCCGCCAAACACTGAAACAATATCTACATAATCGTCAGACATTGCATTTTCGCTTGCAAATCCTTTTTCAACGGTGTTGCGATGGTAATCATATTTGCCTTGAAATTTATTCCGCGGTCTTCTAGGTCGGAATGTTCTTGGTCCGGCCAAAAAATATAATCCCAAAATAATTAATATCGCCGGTCCAAAATAAAAATGTAAATTAATATCAGGGAAAAAATCATCCATCAAAAAATAAGCACCGATTGCAATACATGCAAGCCAGCTAAATCCGGTGAAACGACTTTTTTCACCAATATAAATACCTGCAATAATGAGTATAAATTCCCAACTGAATAATGGAAACGGAATATCATAATCTGTAGACCTGTCTACCAAAAATAAAACACCTGCCGCCAGCAGCGCCAAACCGGTCAGGTAAAACCTGCGTTGCTCCAATGGTCTTCTTTCCTCTTGCTTTACTTCATTCGGCTTATTCGGATCTTCTATTATTGTCATTTGTTTAATTTTTAACAAAAGTATACTGCTTTATACCTGCTACAATGCTAAAAGTTGCGATTAGCGCCGTTTTTTCGGTAAACAGCACCTAAATGCCGATGAATACAGCCCAAACCATATCATAATTCTCAATATCTTTGCCCTTATTATCATTTTATGAAAAAATTCATCCTTCCTGCTTTTGTCATGTTGATTATAACCGGTTTTGTATCCTGTAAAGACGAGCCGAAAACGCCACCGCGTCCCGCAACCCTTACCGACGGACAGCCAAAATTTGTGAAAGAAGGTGAACTGGATTTCCTGAAACCTGACGGCAGCAAAATTGTACATATCAATATTGAAGTTGCTGATGATGAAAGTCAGCGCATGCAGGGTTTGATGAATCGCTCCTTTATGAGTAATGATCAGGGTATGTTATTCATTTTTGATGTAGAAGAACCACAAGGGTTTTGGATGAAAAATACCATTATCCCACTCGATATTATTTATGTGAATGCCAAAAAAGAAATTGTATCGATAGCTGAAGATACACAGCCATTTTCGGAACAATCGCTGCCATCAAAAGGTCCTGCAATTTATGTAGTTGAAGTTAATGGTGGATTTTGTGCCCAATATGGTATTACTGCAGGTTATAAAATTGATTTTTCCCGCAATTAATTATTGTTAAGAAAACGTTTGCACACCATTTTAGCCGTATTTTAGCTGAATGAAATGGATGTGTACACTGATAATTTGTTTTTGGTTGACCAATAGCCAGGCGCAATCGGTTGAATACAAAACATTTGCAGCAGTGGATAGTTTTTTGGATAACAGAAATGATACCCTCTACATTGTAAATTTCTGGGCAACCTGGTGTAAACCATGTATTGAAGAATTGCCTTTATTTGATTCTGTTACCGCTCAAAATAAAAATGCACCCATAAAAGTGATTTTAATTTCACTGGATGCACAAATACGCTGGGAAGATAATCTTGTGCCATTTCTGAATAATCACGCAATACAGAGCACCGTATGGGCAATTTATAAGGAAAGGCCGACCGATTGGATAGATTTAGTGGATACGAGATGGCAGGGAACAATTCCGGCAACGTTGATGTTTAACAATGCCAGACAAATTAATTATTTCCATGAAACAACTTTTACCGAAGCAACTTTAAACGAAAAAATAAAAACATTAACTCACCAATAAAATTTATAACTATGTTATCCATATTAGCGCCTGCATTAGCAGCTTTATTATCACTCACCACACCTGCTCCAACCGGTTATGCTGTTGGCGATGAAGTGAAAAACTTTACATTAAATAATATCGATGGTAAATCGGTTTCATTAAGCGATTATGCATCAAAAGAAGGTGTAATTGTTGTGTTTACCTGCAACCATTGTCCTTATGCAAAAGCATACGAATCGCGGGTTATGGATTTAGATAAAAACTTTGCTGCTAAAGGATATCCGGTATTGGCAATTAATCCGAATGATCCTGTAAGCGTGCCTGATGATTCCCCGGAAAATATGAAAAAACGTTCAACAGAAATGGGTTATACCTTCCCGTATTTATTTGATGCTACACAACAGGTTGCCAAAGATTTTGGTGCCAGCAGAACACCACATGTATTTCTGTTAAAAAATACCAATGGCAAATTTACTGTTGAATATATTGGTGCAATTGATGATAATACCGATGAACCCGCAGCTGTAAAAACAAAATATGTGGAAGATGCAATCGGTTCATTAAAAAAAGGTGAAAAACCGGCAGTTAATTTTACGAAAGCAATCGGTTGTACTATTAAATGGAAAAGCTAAAATAATTTGAAATAATTGGAAGTTGGAATGAAGTAAAATTTATTCCAACTTTTTTTTTATATAAATTCAACATCCATACTCATACGGTATTTCATCAGGTATTCGATACCGGCATGCACATTTAATTCATCAAAAATGCCTTGAGCAAGTGTTTTTATAATCGGGCAATTTACTTTGTAATAATTTGCAAGTCCGTTTGCAATACGAATGGTGTTAATACCTTCTGCAACTTCTTCCATCGAATTTTTAATATCGCTGATGGTTTCACCTTTTGCGAGTCGATAACCAACTGAATAGTTGCGACTGTTAGGAGAGGAGCAGGTTGCAATAATATCACCGATGCCTGCCAAACCTAAAAACGATTTAACATCTGCCCCTAATGCTTCACTCAGTTTTATAATTTCTGCCCAGCCTTTGTGATGAGCAGGGCACGTGCGTTTTCACCTAAATTTAATCCGCTGACAATACCACTGCCAATAGCGAGAATGTTTTTTAATACGCCGGCTAATTCAACACCAACAATATCATAACTGCCGTAAACCTGGAAGCGCGGACTTTTTAGCGCCATCTGACCTTCGTGAATTACTTCATCGAACCGACTGGCAATAACGGTAGCAGCTGGTAAACCCTGAGCAATTTCTTTTGCAAGATTCGGACCAGCCATACAGCCAACACGCACTACCACACTTTCCGCACGAATTAATTCGCTCATGGTGAGCACATTTTTTCCTGCAATTCGAGCGCGTTGTTTTAATTTTTCAAGTCCCTTTTTTTTGACTGCCAAACCTTTGGTGCCATGAATTAAAATATGATCCGGACGCAGAAAAGGCGCCATGGTTCGAATCATATCTTTAAACCCGTCGCTGGAAACAATGGGAAATATTAAATAACATTCGCGGGTTAATAATCCGATATCATTTGTGGGTGTGATATTTTCATGTAAAGGCTGATTAGAAGATTTTTTACTGCGGATTAATTCTTCCACATTTTCTAAGCGGCGTGAATACAAATACACATGATTATTTTCTGCCAATAAATTAGCAACGGCAGTACCAAAACTACCTGCACCAACTACGCCAACACTAATTTTTTTAGACATGTTTTTCTAATCCGTAACCTTCCAGTCGGTTATGATAAAATAGCAGCAATTTCATATCCTGACATTTTATCATTCCATTTTTTTATTTTTGAGCAGCGGCCTTTTTGCGTGATATACACCCAGTTTTTTAATTGCATAATCAATCACTTCATCCAAATCTTCAGCCTTCACAATCGGGTCTACACGAATTTCTTCTTTGTGTTCCAGTTTGGTAAGTTCTTTTACCACTTTTCGCACAGCAGTTTTTAATTCTTCATGCGTTAATTCACGGAATTCTTCCGGCATGCGCAATACGGAATATAAATCGCTGGTATGATGTTTCGATTGAAATAATTTGAAGGCTGCGTAAGCAATTACATGCTCAGGAAGTGCTACGTTATTGCGTTTGAAGGCTTTAACGATACTTTCACTCAGCATTTTAGTATAAACAGCATCACGTTGCGTATCGTGTTTTAATTCGCCATGTGATTTAAAATAATCGCGGATATCGATATGATTGCCATTTTGATCTAAACTGTTTCCATTGTCATCAACAGGATTTCCGAAAATATCCATACAACGACCAAAAGCAATGGTAAAATCGGCATCTGCTGTTACAAAGCGATATAAAAATTTTAATATTTTGTAAGATGAAGAATATTTATCGGAAGGAACGAAATAACGTTCTTTTCCAACATTACGCAAATGTTCATCAATTAATTCAGGTGCTTCCAATACAAAACCATAATTGAGTGTAACAGGAACCACATAAACTTTTTTGAAGCCGTTGCCATTGGTATCTAAAATTTGTCTGCGTTGCGCTTCCAGAGCGGTTCCCAGCAAGCCTAATTTTAATTGTGATTCAACAACGTTGCTGCGTGAACGTGTTCCGCCCGGAAAAAATAAACTATGTCCGCCCTGATAAATTGTTTGTGTGCTATACGTTTTTAAAGCCTCTAGATAAATCGCATTTTTTTTGCGTCTGTCCACACGATAAGCGCCTAAACGATTCATAAAATAGGCGAGAAAACGCACAGAAAATAAATTTAATCCGGCACCATAAAAACAAGCCGGTAAACCGATAGCAGAAATACCCCATCCAACAGTAATGGAATCGATATTACTGGTATGTGTTGGCACAACAACTACGATTCCGTCTTTGGCTAAATTCCTTAGTTGTTCAATTTCACCAATTACGTGAATACTTTTGAGTAAGTCTTTTTTATTGCCGAATAAGCGAATAAATGCTCTGCTGTGCGATGCATTGAGTAAACGATTGAATGCAAATGGCACAAACCGTTCAGAAAACTGATAGGTGCCTTTATCAAAATTTCCAACAATTTCAGTTACATATCGTGTAATTATTTTGCGGAGAATTTCTTTTTCAGCTTCAATTTGTCCGTCAGGTGCACTTTCAAATTCAACGAGTTTATTTTTTACTTCTGTCCAGAATTTTTTATCGTCAGGTGGATCAGTTTTCCAGGGGCGTTCTACGCGAATTTTTTCGAGGTAAATGGCTTTTGCCAGTTCGTTATGAACGTCTTTTTCCGTTGCGTTTTTATTGATAATATTTTGAAGTGTTTCCTCTACAACGCCATGAATAACCTGCTCGCGGTTTTTGCTGATGCGATAAATCGGCCAGTCCTCTATGTTAGGAATAATCCTTTTATAGGGGCTGGTTGCACTTTGAGTTGAATCCTGCTGCTCTGCCATTATATGCAAATATATAAGTTTAGCTTTCAAATTGAACTTTTAGGGTTAGTTTTGCATTGAATGTGACAGGGTTTGCAGATGCCCAAAACGGGTAAAAGCTAACTATTCTGCCCACATTATTGGGGGTTGACAGGAATCGACAGCATCGTTCATTGACAGGTAAGCATGCAGTGCATTGTAGATTTGGCGCTTTAATCTTAAACTACGAAACAATTTTTACACGGCGAGTCTAACTACGCCATGGCAGCTTAATTCAGAGAATTAAGTAGCCTTCGTTCCCGATGTTGGTTGTCCGGTACAACTTCGGTGAACGTCATCTCATCGGGCTGGCTTTACTAATTTCCGGAGTAAAGTGAGAAAAAGGAAATAAGGAGGTTCTCAGGTTCGATGTTTCACCCTGAACTTCCCGACAAACAAGAAACATCTAAGCATGTAGAAAGCTTGCTAATGCTTTGTCTGGACGTGGGTTCAAATCCCACCAACTCCACGAAGACGATCTTAACGCTATAGCGTTAAGATCGTTATTTTTCATCATAACTTTGCTTTGATGAAGCACACTCGTTTATTTCTCAATCAATTTCAGTAAATTTTATCTGTCTTGAAAAGACAAATTTTGACATTCATTTTATCATCTTTGACGATTTTGATATTTAGAAAATACCGGATTAGATCCAATAATCACCAAATATCAGTGGTAATTATCATTACTTGTTTAGGTGTGAAAATTACATTACCTTTGAATATAAGAAGAAATGGCTAAAAATTATACAATTGATCAAAGTGCCACTACAGGCTTTTGGTATTGGCAATGCAAGGATGGCAGCTCTGAAGGGTATGCAGGTACGAAAAGCGAAGCGAAAGCAGCGGCACAAAGCGCTTGTTCTGCTGGATATGTTATCACGCCACCTAAGGTAGATGCAACTGTTATTTCTGGATATTTGGCTACATTTTCGGCAAAGGATTTAAATAATCAAATAAACACTTTTAGTGTCGGAGAAATTTCTGAAAACTCTTTTTGTGGTTTTTTTGGACTTGACTGCTTTGAAAATTCGCAATCAAGTGATGTCCTAAAAGCTACTACAATTTTGAAAATTTGGGGAATTTACAGAGGTGGAATTACTTCAACACAAATTAAAACCTTGCATTATTTAAATAATACAGAATTCAATAAACTAATTGCTCGTCAATATTTTGGCTTAGAAATTACAATTAATGATAATGGCACAATTTCTTGGAGTTTTCCTTCTTAATTATTATTTTTTGTTTCCAATTGGGAATAATCCTACTGGGACTATTGCAGGTCCCGGAAAAGAATTTTATGTAGATGAATATGAAATAACTAATTTAGCTTGGAGAGAATTTTTATTTTTTATGGAAGAAAAAGATTCCAATAATTTAAGTAAGCTAGTACCTGATTCTGCAAGTTGGTATAAAGTTTATTCTGGTAATTATTTAAAACCAAATGATTTTGACAATTACCCAGTTGTAGGGATTGATTTTTTTCAAGTAAGTCTTTTTTGTGAATGGAGAAGTGAAGTTGTAAGCAAACGAACTGGGAAGGAAATTATTTATTATTTGCCTTCTAAAGAGGAGTTTAATTTAGCAGTTGATTTTTTTAATAAAAATGAATTCACTGCAAAACTTTCAGATGTTCATATAATTGATAAAAAAAGTAAGGTGAAAGGCCTTTGTTCAAATGTTTCGGAAATGACCAATGTCGAAGGTTTTGCTATAGGCGCAAATTGGAATAGTGAATCAGCCAGTTGTTATTTACAATCAACTTATACTGAAAATTCTGAATATGTAGGATTTCGATGTTTTGCCAAGTTTGTTAAATAAATATAATCAATCTTGATCGTCGGAGTAATGGGATGGACGTAATCCTGTTATAATTTTACTTTGGGTATTTAAGTATATGGCAAGAACAAAAGCTTATTGTATTTTTATACAATTCCTTCATTTTCAATATTATCGGGTTCGATAACGGTACCCTCAACTCCACCTAAAGTAGATAAACCACTGCGAAGCGAACGTTGTTCGAACTTCTTGGTGGTTTTTCACTTTAGGGGAGATTTTATGATTGATCAAAATTTGTTGATTGAACAAAATTGGGATTTTGAGGATTGGTTGATTTGCAGTCGCCAATTTTGATGGGAAGGATAATTTATGGTTGATTAAAATTAAAAGATTGCTGCGGGTTGAAACCGCACCTAAAGACTTGCAGCTTGATAAAACTAAGGCCCCAACTTTAAATATTTTATCGCATAAATTGAGCTTTCAAATTACTGTAAAATTATTACCTCACCAGAACCATCACTATTCATTAGGACAATTTCTGAAGTTTGCCATATAGTTAGTCCATCGAAAGTATTATTCACTTTTTCGGCAACCATTTTATTGCCATCAGCGGAAAGGGAGAATTTGTTATACCATCGTGAATCGCATGATTCTAATACAATAGAAGTTGTATTGGAAGCTAAATTATATTTGTAAAGATTTCCATACCATTGGCTGAAAAAAATATCCTGTCCGTTTGGGTGCCACTGAATGCAACAAATTGATTTATTTTCAACATTCGGCAGTTGAACCGAATTAATTATAATTTTATTTTTAATATCAATGAGATCCAAAGTAAATTCCCCATTACCATTTAAATTCTGAATACAAGCGAACAACCTATTTGTATTATTATATGTTCCCAATGGCAACCCATAACTTCCGCCATTATAAGTAATTGTAAAACTGTCTATTAATGTGCCTTCTGCACTTAAACTGGTTTCATACATATGTTCAATGTCGCCATGATATTGGTTTCCCGGTTCAAGCCAATAATTTGTAAATACTAGTGTAGAATCAGCATTTATCCATTCCGGATAGCAGCTCCTATAATCATTGTCAAGCTGCCGGAGGTCGGATCCTTCACTGCTAATCCAATAAATCTGGTTTGCTTTGTTAAATGCAATTTTATTATTTATTCCCCAATTAGGTTGCGAAACATCCCAAACATCATTTTCCAATAAAACCTTTTTCTCTCCGGTTGAATAGTTATATATTTCCAATGAACTCATTTCAGTTATTTTGTCATAAAAAATATAAACAAATTCAGAATCGTTGTTAGGGTTAATAAATGGGGCTTTAAATTGAATCTCCGTTTCTCCATAAAGTGGCCCTATGACAGAAGGTTGAATGTCAAATTCAGCACAATCTGTATAATCTTGCAGATTATCATAACGACAAGCAATAATGTTTAAAATAAATATTAAAAATATGGTGGGTTTTATACCCATTTATAATCTTCAGGAGGTTAGAAGTTCTACATTTTATAGTTTTAGGTAAACTTATAGATTTTAAAGATAATCCATATTATCTAATTCTCGGGCGTTGTCAGGTGGATTTTTCGCCTGACCGCCTGATAAGGTTGTTGGGAACCCGTCTCTCATCTCTTACAAACATTCCCACTGCGGGTTTGCGAACAATATTTTATTGTTTCCATCGTTTTACGATTGTTAAAATTACCCCAGCATTTGCGTATTTTATACGCAAATGTATTTATTTTATCAAATCATAAAACACATAAACCATGAAATTTGTATTAGGATTTATTTTATTTTGCAAATGTATTATTTTGCAAGGGCAGGTTTTTACTGAAGTGGATTATATTGGATCTACTTATAGTAATAATATTGGAATTACTGTTGGCAAACAATATAATGCCCATGAAATTTCATTTGGGTTGCGCATAAATGACCCGAAATCTTCTACGGAACCTTTGGAGAATATTAATGTGCATCCGACAAAATTTGATGAATATTTCGGACTGAAAATTAATTACCGATATTATTTTAGTACAAATTTGAAAATTGAACCTTATCTGATGTTATCCGGAGAATACAGCCACAGTCCGCTGCGCGCTGATTACCTCTCTGAATTATCAAGAGATAAAATAATTGAGCCGAATGATAATTATTCCTATTATATTGGATTTGTGCACCTCACCGGTGCCTACCATGTTTTAGATACAAGAATTGCATTGGGTTTTAAAACCGATATAACCGATAATTTATTTTTTACCATTTACGGCGGCTCCGGTTTAACATGGATGAAATACGACGAGGGGAATATTATAATTAATATGCCCGGTCCGGCAGTTAATAATTTTTTTGGAATGGGTTTGGGGTATAGGTTTTGAGGGGTTTTTTGATTGCTCAAAACTGTGTATATTAGTGCTACCAAATCAACATGAACCTAAACTTAATTTTTGGTGGTCAATTTCGTCCGGCCTCAGGTGGTCAATTTCAACCGGCCTTAGTTGGTCAGCTTAAATCGGCGCGAGGTGGTCAATTTCACCGATTTTTGCACCCGAAGATTCATCTTTTAGCCGAAATTACCTCATTAAAATGACGACTTGGTTTGCATTTGAACTTTTAAGTGAGATACCAAAAAATGATTTGAAATTATTGCAGACAAATTACACAATCGGAAGTAAGTCTGTGAATGTTCAGCCGACAGTTTTCATCAACCCTGAACAGAATTTCCTCTACATTTATTTTAGTAATATTAGAGACACGACACAGCTATACACGATCAATACTTCGGGCACGTTTGGGGTATATGTTGATGGAGGGAAAATTCAAGTTGTAGATACTGCAGAAATTTTTTGTATTGATGCATTAAAACCATATTCGACTTCAGGAAAAGGGAACGGAACGCTTTATAAATTGAATGAAACATATGCACTCGCAGCTGACACAACATGTTCCGAACCATATCCGTGGGAAATAAGGAAAATAGATACGCTTATTAATGAACCTTGGGGAGATTCTTTACTAACGCTGACAGCTCCTGCCTACACCTTTGGCTACTTTAGAATTCCTATTCGTGCGTATTACCCCCTCAAGCTTGATGAAGTGGATAGTCATTATGATTTGAAGGTGTATCCAAATCCGACAAATAATGCAGTAACACTTATAGGATTACAGGACAATTCCGTTATTCAAGGTAAATTACAAGTCAAGGTTATTACTATTACCGGTAGCATTTGTTTGGAAACAGAGGCTTTAAGCGGGCAAAGGCTTGACATTTCTAGTCTGAGTTATGGGGTCTATCAAATAATCATTAAATTTGAAGACGGCAATGTAGCCGTTGGAAAGCTAATTAAACAGTAAGTTGAAAAATTCAAAATTTCATATTAAGGAATATTCCCTGTTTGCGGCAAGCTTTTTACTCATTAAAAATGATATAGGAGCGGAAGTTATTTACGGAGATATTATACCTGACACATTGATTAATGAAGAATGGGAAACATACACTATTGATTTAAACTATGACGGTGTGTCAGATTTCAGATTTCTAAAGAGATCCTTCTGGTTTATGCCCACCTCATCAAGCACCTCGCATTTTAATGCAATATATGCGGGTCCACTTGTCTTTGGAAATTTAATAGCAGGAAATCCTCATGTTATATTTCCATCATATGGTGGATCAACTGTGTACCACCCATACGCGCTTGCAGAAGGCGCCATAATTGATCAGAATAGCCTTGATTTTCAAAATGCAGGATATCAAGAATTGGCGTATCGATTCCTGGGGGAGAATAGCACTTACTGGCCGAATGGAGGGCATTGGTATCCTGAGGTAGTAGATAGATATTTAGGAGTGTATTTTAAGGATACAGCAAATTGTTATCACTATGGATGGATTCGGCTGGATGTAAAAGACTTTGGACGTGAGCTTGTTATAAAAGATTTTGCATACGAAACCGAGTGCAATCATCCAATAGTAGCGGGTGATACAATCAGTTATGTTGATGTCGCAGAGGAAAATAAATTAGATGCAGTAATCTATAGCTACGGCAATACGATTTATGTTACCTTGAACGAACAATACAATGATGTGCAACTGTCTGTTGCTGATATAACCGGAAAAGAAATCTATTCAAACCAGATCACAGAAAAGTTTACGGATATACCTTTGAATGAACCCAAAGGTATTTATATTGTTACTATTATTTCGGGAAAAAATAAGTATTCAAAGAAAGTGATTATCAACTAACAGCAGAAGTGTTTTTTTAAATAAATGCCTTTTTCATGCTAACTTGTTCTATTTGAGGTTAATATGAACGATTTTAACTCAAAAAGATGTTTTAGTTCAAGTCTCAATTGGTTCGATAACGGTACCCTCAACTCCACCTAAAGTAGAAAAACCACTGCGAAGCGAACGTTGTTCGAACTTCTTGGTGGTTTTTCACTTTAGGGGAGATTTTATGATTGATCAAAATTTGTTGATTGAACAAAATTGGGATTTTGAGGATTGGTTGATTTGCAGTCGCCAATTTTGATGGGAAGGATAATTTATGGTTGATTAAAATTAAAGATTGCTGCGGGTTGAAACCGCACCTAAAGACTTGCAGCTTGATAAAACTAAGGCCCCAACTTTAAATATTTTATCGCATAAATTGAGCTTTCAAATTACTGTAAAATTATTACCTCACCAGAACCATCAATATTCATTAGGACAATTTCTGAAGTTTGCCAGATTGTTAATCCATCGAATGTGTTATTCACTTTTTCTGCAATTATTTTGCTGCCATCTGAAGAAAAAGAAAATTTGTCATACCATCTTGAATCGCAAGATTCAATAACAACAGAAGTTATTCCTGAAGCTAAATTGAATTTATAAAGATTTCCATACCATTGACTAAAAATAAATCCTGTCCATTGGGGTGCCACTGAACACAGCTGATTGTTTTATTTTCAACATTTGGTATTTCAATGGTCTCTACGATAATTTTATTTTTAATATCAATAAGATCCATTCTAAAATTGTTATCATCATCTGTATTATAGATTCTTGCAAACAACATTGAAAGGTTATCAAATGAACCGAGTGATAAACCACTCATAGTTTCATCTGGGGATATAATTGTAAAACTATCTATCAATGCCCCATTAGAACTAAAAATTGATTCATACATATGCTCTTCTTCCCCATGATATTGATTTGCTGCTTCTAACCAATAATTTGCAAATATTAATGAAGAATCTTGATTAATCCATTCAGGTGATGTGCTACGGTAATCATTACCAAGTTGCAACAATTAAGATCCATCACTTAAAATCCAATAAATTTGGTTATAATTATTAAATGCAATTTTATTATAAATTCCCCAATTTGGTTGAGAAATATCCGATACGCCATCATCAATTAAAACTTTTTCTCGTTAGTAGAATAATTAAACACTTCTAATGAACTTTTTACCTGATATGTTGTCATAAAATATATAGACAAATTCTAAATCATTATTGGGATTAAAAATGGAGCTTTATACTGATAATCTGTTTCGCAGTACAGAGGCCCAATATTCAGAGGGGGGAATATCAAATTCAGCACAATCTGAATAATCTTGCAGGTTGTCATAACGACAAGCAATAACGTTTAAAATAAATATTAAAAATATGAGTGGTTTTATACGCATTTATAATCTTAAGGAGGTTAGCAGTTTTACATTTTATAGTCTTAGGTCAACTTATAGATTTTAAAGATAATCCATATTATCTAATTCTCGGGCGTTGTCATGTGGATTTTTCGCCTGACCGCCTGATAAGGTTGTTGGAAACCCGTCTCTCATCTCTGACAAACCTTCCCCCTGCGGGTTTGCGAACAATATTTTAGTATTTCCAGCGTTTTACGATTGTTAAAATTATCCATGCATTTGCGTATTTTATACGCAAATGTATTTATTTTATCAAATCATAAAACACATAAACCATGAAATTTGTATTAGGATTTATTTTATTTTGCAATTGCATTATTTTGCAAGGGCAGGTTTTTACTGAAGTGGATTATATTGGATCTACTTATAGTAATAATATTGGAATTACTGTTGGCAAACAATATAATGCCCATGAAATTTCATTTGGGTTGCGCATAAATGACCCGAAATCTTCTACGGGAATGTTATTTTTTGATTGATCAAAATTTGTTGATTGAACAAAATTGAAAACACCAAATACCCAAAATTGGAACCACCCTATATTTTTTTATATTGGTTACTAATTCAAAAACACCGTTTTTTCAAATGAATAATCCTCGGATTTTAATTTGACCAAATATAATCCGGGGCTTGTATTCAGTAGTAATTTCGTGTTTAGGTTAGTAAGGGTTTTTGTTAATATCAGTTTTCCTGAAATGTCAAATACCTCGGCAATAGTATTTGGATTTATGACATCTAATTGGATAAATATATTATTTGCATTGGAATAAATATTCGTTGATATAGTATTTACTTCCCCAATATTTGACATTAGGGTGTCGCCGGCTATAATGGGTTTATTTGGTGTGGTTTCATAGGCATAATCTTTTATGATCAATATTTGGCCATCGCCGGTAATGTCGCATCTAATCCATCCATAATGTAAAGAATCCTGGTCGTCGTTAAATCTGATGCCAACAAAATGATTTGTAGTTTCCGGATCCCAGTTACCGCCTTCGGCTATAACAATGCTCCAATCGAATATAGCTGATTGGTAAATTAATTTTTGATCATTTCCGTTTTGCCACATCATAAATGGTTCTACGAAATTGCCGGATATCAAAGCAAAAGGAAAATAGTAAAAATCTGAAAATGAATAGGTATTTGACTTACTGCCTGCAACACTTCCACCTGCAAATGGTGTAATAAAAATTTCCTGTTTAAAATGTGGTGGATAATAATTACTACTATAAGTATAAAACCCTGGTGATGAGATATTGTTGTTAAAAAACGTAAAATCTACATCTGCATCAGCGTCGATATCGAGCTGATAAATACCGTTGTTGTTAAATAGTGTAGTATCCGGATCAATATTGGTATATACAACACCTGCGTTTATATCATTATTCAACAACAAAAAATGCCGGCCATAGCGGCATAATCTGATTTGTTAAATTTATGGTTTTTCATTTTACACCAATTTTATTATTTATATTGGATTAGCGTAAATTTAGGGTTTTTCATATGAAACGGGGTTTCAATGTGAAATTACAATAAAAATCTGATTCGAATAATGATTTTGAGTGAAATCTACTTTTTAAAGGGTGAAATGATGTTTTAACTTAGTTAAGGCATTTTATTATTTAACAAACCTACTAATTTTAGAATATAACGAATCGTTGCGAAATTATTTTTTGATCGAACAAAATTTGTTAATTAAATCAAAATTGAAAATCAGGTTTTTTAAGAAATGGTTATTCAATTTTGTTTCAATTTTGTTCTCCCGATAGCTATCGGGATTGTTCAATCTTGTTTCAATCAATCAATTTTCTCCCAAAGGCTGTTTCAATTTTTATTTAATTTAGAATTGATTAAGTTCACCTAGCCCCGATTGAGCGGAAACCCCTTTGTCCGCATCGGAAAAGGGGTTGCAGCGAAAAGCGGGAAGTGAAGTATACTGCGAAGCGAGATGTTGATGCTCCAAATAAATCACGTTAAGCTTTCAATTTATTTTTTCGAAACGCAATACCTTCAAACTATTTGTTACCACGAAATATAATCCTGTTGAAAATATGCTCATGTCGATAATATTTTCGCCGGCGTTGAGTTGACCTTTGTGGATGCATTCGCCTGTGATGGTGATGATGTAATAATTTATATTTTCTGTTCCGTGGTAATTAATTTGAAGGTTGTTGGTGACAGGATTATTAATTTGTATAAGTGCATCGGGTGATAGTTGATTAATTGCTACGCCTTCATCAATTAATTCATCACAATTATCATCTAAACCATTTAATATTTCAATTGCACCTGGATAAATTGCTGCATTAGTGTCATCACAATCGGTGTTGTTGGGAACGTAACCTGTAGGTGTGGTGCAGGATACAGAATCAATTGCAGCATCGCCATAGGTATCGGAATCGGCATCGAGATAATAGGTGAGTATCGGTAAATTTTCATCAGTAAATCCATCACAATCATCATCTAATGCATTACAAATTTCATCTGCAGCAGGATTAATATCCGGATTGGAATCATCACAATCGCTGGAATTAATTACGTAACCAGTAAGTGCTGCATAACAAGATGTAATGGTAACATCAGCATTTCCAAAAGTATCACTATCTGCATCGGCAAATAATGTAAATTCCGGCAAACCTTCATCGGTGAGCGCGTTGCAATTGTCGTCTACATCGTTACATATTTCTATTGCATCAGGATGTATTGTTGCATTTGCATCGTTGCAATCGGTATTATTTAAAACATATCCAACAATAATATTGCAAGCAGTTGTATCCATATCGGTGTCGCCAAAACCATCATCATCGTTATCAAAATAATAAGTGGTAAACACAACATCTTCATCAATAAATCCATCACAATCGTCGTCTAGTGCATTACAAATATCTGTGTTACCCGGAAAAATAGCAGCGTTCGCATCATTACAGTCATCGGCATTTGCAACATAACCAACCGGCATATCACATGCAGTTAATGTACTTAATGCATTGCCGAAACCATCGTTATCTGCATCGGCATACCACGTTAATTCTTCACAGGTATTACTCAGTTTTACGATCCAGAAATCGAAAATAAAAATATGGTCTGTAACATCACCGTTTGCCGAACCGGACCATCCTGCTAAAATATAACCATTATCAGGTGTTTGCTGAATGGAATAAATTTCATCGGTTGAAGTGCCACCTAAAGAAAGTTGCCAAATAATATTTTGACTTGCATCTAATTCAAATATCCAATAATCGCCGGAATAAGCTGCGCCATGGTGGCCGGTAACATCACCATCATTATTGCTTGTTGATATTCCTGCTAAAACATAATTTCCGTTGTTATTAATAATAACATCTGTTCCGGTTTCATCTGCGGTACCGCCAAAACATTTTTTCCAAATAATATCACCATCGCCATTAATTTCCATTGCCCAAATATCACTTGCAAATGCACCGTGTAAACCTGTAACATCACCATCAACAGAATTTGATATTCCGTTTATAATAAAACTGCCACTCGAATTTTCTTTTATTGCATAAGCAATATCACTATTTGTTCCACCATAGGTTTTATTCCAGATAATATCACCATCGGCAGATAATTTCATTAATCGATAATCGCCGGCACCTGCAATATGCCATGATAAAATAAATTCGCCTGTGGTAGTTTGTAAAAGTGCATCACCAAAATTTTCGTCTGCATCTCCGTACGATTTTTCCCAAATTATATTTCCGGCAGGATTAATTTTCACCATCCATAAATCAGCCCCACCAAAACTTGTAGTTTTATCGCCATCAGTAGAGGAGGAGTGACCATAAATTACATAATTACCATCATTAGTAGCAACAATTGCTTTCGCCTGTTCAAAATTAGAGCCGCCATAACTTTTTTTCCAAACAGTATTTCCATCGCTGTCGACACAAACCGCAAAATAATCATCAAATCCATGATTGTCGGTTGCATCACCATCATTTGATTGCGATTTACCAACTAAAATGCATCCGCCCTCCCCGGTTAAAACTGCACTTAATGCATAATCATAATTTGAACCACCGTAAGTGTTTTCCCAAACAATATCGCCAAGGTTATTCAGTTTAATTATCCAATAATCCATTGAACCATGGTTAACGCCAACGTCGCCGGAATTTGAACCCGTATATCCAACTACATAATATCCGCCATCCGCTGTGAGCAATACTTTTTGAGCAACTTCTGAATCGTTGCCACCATAACTTTTGGCCCATTCAATTTCAGGAACTTGTGCATTAAGTTGCAAGCCGCTTGTAAAAGAAAAAGTTGCCAGCAATAAATATTGGAAAAAATTAAGTTTAACGAAAATGGAAAATTGGGATAAAGCCGGGGCAGATTTAGTAAATGTGTAGTGCATGTTTGAGCATTTTATTTATTAAAAATAAAGTTTAGATGGGATAACAAAGTTATAGCGACATAGCTTGGATAAGGATATGCGCTTGTTTTACAAATCATTTACAATTGAGTTTATGCAAAGCAGTTCACGTTGCATCTCAATGACAAACAATCAAATATACTTAAACCAATTATTATGCCACGAACCTTATTTTTATACATGCTGGTGTTAAGCCTGGGGCTTACTGCATGTGATCAGAAACGTGATTTTGCGGACAGCGCCTTGGAAAACAAAGCAATGTCCGGTGAAAATGACCAAAAGAGTATGTTGGTCTCAGCACAGCAAACGCCATTAAAAATTTCTGCTGAAAACAACAATTATGCGTTAGAACGAAAGGTGATTAAAAAAGGGGATATCAGCTTTTCGTCGGAAAACCTGGATGCCACTGAAGTAGTTATTAAAACTGCCCTTTCGGCAAATGGGGGATATATTTCAGAGGAGACTGCAAACGAAGATAACTACCAGTCATCGCGCAAACTGGTGGTTAGAATTCCTGCAACACAATTTGATTTTTTTTTAAAAGATATTTCCGACAAAGCAGGTAAACTGGAATCGAAAAACATTACCACTGAAGATGTAACTACTGAGTTTTTAGATTTAACTGCACATATTCGAATTAAAAAAGCATTGGAGGAACGCTATTATGAATTATTACAGCAATGCAAAACCATGGATGCTATTATTCAAATGGAAAAACAACTGAATGAAGTGCGCAATGATATAGAAACTGCTCAGGGTAGACTCAATTACTTGTCGGGATTAACTTCCTATTCAACATTGACCATTACATTTTATGCGCCCGATGCACAACCTGTAATTGCAAAAAATGGATTTTTTACAAAAGTTGGAAAATCATTTGCATCAGGATGGAATTTTATTTTAAACTTTATTATTGGTCTTGTTCGCATTTGGCCACTTTTTGTATTTATTGTTTGCGGATATTTTATTTATAAAAAATTGAAAAGCCAGGTGCGATTTTTGAAAATTTAAATTAAAAATTAATTATTACATCAAAAGTGTATTGTAAACCGCAATACACTTTTTTATGCAACGTAACCAAAGTCACCAACTACAGTAACCCACGCTCATACCTTTGCTAAAAATTAAAGAAAATGACACTGGAAACAATTTTGAAAGAACCAACAGTAAGTATTGTTGACGTTAGAACGCCTGCTGAATTTATGGGCGGACATGTTGCAGACTCAGTAAACATTCCATTAAATGAGGTGCCACAAAATTTAGAAGCATTTAAAACAATGGCAAAACCGATAGTGTTGATTTGTGCATCGGGCATGCGCAGTGCACAGGCTACGCAATATCTCGCCGCACAAGGTATTGAACAATGTTATAACGGTGGTAGCTGGTTAGTTGTTAATGGGTTAGTTTAAAATAATAGTATGTTAGATTTTATAAAAAAATTATTTGGAGGCAATGCTGTTAATTACAGTGAACTCTTAGCAAATGGCGCCGTAATTGTTGATGTGCGCACGCCGGGTGAATTTGTTTCAGGACATATTCGCGGTTCATTAAATATCCCTTTAGATCAGTTAAAAGGTAACTTGAAAAAAATTAAAAAAGACAAACCCGTTATTGTTTGTTGTGCATCTGGCATGCGCAGTGCGGCTGCAAAAGGTGTATTAAAAAGTAACGGATTTAATGATGTACATAATGCGGGCAGTTGGACTAAATTGAGAAAATATGTCAGCTAAATCATTTTTCGATAACTGGAAATATTTTTTGTTGTTTAGTGTAACGCTCGGATTGGCTCCCTTTTCGCCGGAACCGCATATTGTGGGAAAAATACGTTGGATAGCGGGCGGCGCTGTGGGCATGCAGGGTATTGACTGGTTCGATGTTTTTTTACACGGCACACCTTGGATTTTGCTGATAATTAGTGGGAGTGGGGCACTTTACCTGCACTTTAAAGGCAAGACAAAAAATGACTAAATTCTCTTAATTTTGTCTGCATGGATGAAATTTCAGCAGCACTCTTAAAAAGTTTCCCGGACTTTGAACCGCAATTAATTGAAAAAATAGCTGAAGCCAGCACTCTCAGAACGTTTTATCGCGATGAGGTGATTATGCATGCAGGTGGTTATTTTAAATCGACCATACTGGTTGTTGATGGTTTGGTGAAATTATACCGCGAAAATGAGGATGGCGGTGAGTATTTTATGTATTACCTGGAAGGTGGTGAAGGATGTGCGCTCAGCATGATTTGTGCTGCCAGAAATAAGGCTAGTGAAGTTACCGGTGTAGCTGTTGAAGATACCATTGCCATTCAGATTCCACTCGAATTAATGGATATTTTAATGCGCGATTACAAAAGCTGGTATTATTTTGTTGTACAAACTTACCGCTCGCGTTTCGAAGACTTACTGAATGTGATTGATCAAATTGCATTCAAAAATATGGATGAACGTTTGATGCATTATCTCGACGGACAATTTGCTGAATTAAATACCAACTTATTACAAATTACACATCAGCAAATTGCCAGCGATTTAAATTCAACGCGTGAAGTAATTTCGCGATTGCTTAAAAAGATGGAACAAAATGGTGTTTTAAAATTGCACAGAAATGCGATTGAAAAAATTTAAACTATGACAGACTTTTTATCAGAATCTTATTGGCAGGAAAGATATGATTTGCATGATACCGGCTGGGATATGGGTACGGTTTCACCGCCGCTGAAAGCTTATGTTGATCAGTTAACGGATAAAAATCTTGCAATCTTAATTCCGGGTTGTGGAAATTCATACGAGGCAGAATATCTTGTGTCGCAGGGTTTCACAAATATTACGGTTATTGATATTGCTCAGGGCCCCGTAGACAGGCTGAATAAGGTGTTGGGAGAAACGGGAAGGCAATTTTGTAATGTGGTTAAAGCAGACTTTTTTACGCATAAGGGACAGTATGATTTAATCATTGAACAAACCTTTTTCTGCGCCTTAAATCCTGATTTGCGTAAAAAATACGCAAATCACATGTTAGAACTACTGAAACCGGGCGGAAAAATAGCCGGTGTCTTATTTAAAGTGATATTCGAAAAACCGGGTCCGCCATTTGGAGGAACAATTGCGGAATACAAAAATATATTTGAACCGGGATTTAATATTTTGAAGATGGAAGATTGTTACAATTCGCATGAAAAACGTGCGGGTAATGAAGCATTTATTATCATGCAAAAACCCAAGTGACAAATGTCACAATTTACTACAAAACGAATTGGCAATTTTGAATGTTGATTTGATATGACACAAAAAGCCGGTTTTAATGAGATAATTCAATCGGAACAACCTGTTTTGATTGATTTTTTTGCGGAATGGTGCGGACCATGCAAAACACTTGCACCCATATTAAAACAATTTGCGGGAATTTATACCGATAAAGTTCGGGTAATTAAAGTGGATGTAGATAAAAATCCTGCAATTGCGCAGCAATATCAAATTCAAGGTGTACCCACTGTAATGTTATTTAAGCAGGGTAAATTGCTTTGGCGACAGTCAGGTGTTATGCCTTTGCCCGTTTTGAAACAGGAAATTGAAAAATATATTTAAAAAATAAATACGATGGTAATTTTACTTGTAACATTAGGTGGTGCTTTGGCAGGATACATTTATTGGAGAACAATAGGCTGTAGTTCAGGTGTTTGCGTTATTGGCAGTAATAAATACATGAGCACACTAGTTGGTGCTTTGTTGGGTTTATTGATAATTACCTCCGAAAGTTGTTCTGCTCAAACGGATAATCAACAGACTACAGGTGATACGGCAACTATACAAGCAACGCACGTTAATGAAGAAGTAACGCCCGAAGTGTTCTTATCAAAAATAGGCACAGAAAATACGGTTTTAATTGATGTGCGCACGCCGGAGGAATTTGGTGGCGGACATATTCCGAACGCTGTAAATATTAATTTTAATGCGCCTGATTTTTCTGCACAAATTGAAAAATTAGATAAATCGAAAACCTATTTGGTTTATTGCAGAAGTGGTGCCAGAAGCGGCAGAGCTGCGACAAGTATGTCGGAAATGGGTTTTCAAACGATTTATACTTTAAAGGCGGAATTCTTGGTTGGAAAATCGCTTGTTCAATAAAAAGCAACGGATTTTTCTCATGTAATAAATTAAACGCCCAGTTTCAGTTTTAAAAATGCAAGCGACTTAGTATAAGCATCGGTTGCAGCTTCTACATTATATTTCGGATTACTCGGATTGGCAAATGCATGGTCGGCATTATATTCTTCAACCTGCAAATTTTTGCCTAAAGCAGCCATATTTGCTTTGAATTTATCTACCACTTCTTTATTAATATATTTATCCTGGTTCGGCCACATCATTAATACATCGGCAGTTAGTGTTTTTAACTTTTCCGTATCTGATTCCGGCATGCCGTAATACATAATACAACCAACTGATTTTTGCGTAGCTAATAAAGTACTTTGCAGCGAATAAGTGCCACCCATACACCAGCCAATTGTCGCAATTTGTGCATTTTCACCTGTAGTGGAAATAAATGCATTAATAATAGTTTGTGCGCGGGTGGTAGTTAAGGCCGACATATATGTTTTAGCACTATCGCGATCGGCAGCAACTTTGCCATCGTATAAATCAATTGCAATAATGTTTACATTGCCACCCAAATCGGTATGTAATTGTTCGGCCATTTTGCGGATGTAATCATTTAATCCCCACCATTCGTGATAAACAAATACATATTTATTGCTGGCAGTTGTTGCCGGAATACCATAACCTTTTGCTGTGCTGCCATCGCTGCAGGTAACGGTTATTTCTTTTCCTTTATCTGCGATAAAACTAAATGGTATTGGTTCTTCATGTTTATTTACAAAAGCAGCATCTTTTGCAAAAGCTGCAAATTGGTCAGGTGCTGAACAGCAGGAATTTGTTTGTGCAGTAACAATTAAATTACTAAGTAATAAAAGTGTTAAAGCGAAAAAAGATAAACGGAATTTATTTTTCATCGTAATAAATTTTGCAAGATAAAATTAAAAATTGTTGTTCAATTAGTAAACCTTTCTGAAAGGCTTATAACACCTGTAACACCAAACCTTTTAAATAGTTCGTTTCCTCAACACCCCACACAATAGGGTGGTCGTACGACTGGGTTAAAAATTTCACTTCTCTGATGGTGCGTTTTGCGTCGGTTGCTGCAGAAGCAATGGTATCGTAAAATAAATTGATATCCATAAAATGCGAGCAACTATAGGTAACTAAAAAGCCACCGGGTTTCACCATTTTCATGCCGCGTAAGTTTATTTCTTTATATCCTTTAACTGCATTTTCTATGCCTTTGCGGTTTTTGGTAAATGCGGGTGGATCTAATATTACTACATCAAATTGTTTGCCTTCTTTTGCCCAAACCGGTAAAACATCAAATGCATTAGCACAAATACTTTCAATCTGATTAAACTGATTTAATGTTATATTTTTATTTGCCTGTTGAATAGCATCTGCAGAAATATCTAATGCCGTAACATGCGCTGCACCGTAATGTGCAGCAAAAAGTGCAAATGAACCGGTATAGGTAAAACAATCTAAAACCGTTTTGCCTTTTACAATTTGTTCAATTGCTTTTCTGTTTTCTTTTTGGTCTAAAAAAAATCCGGTTTTTTGTCCGTTTTCTATATCAACATGAAATTGAACACCACACTCATCCATTATAAATTGTGTAGCAACAGGTGCTGTTAAAAACCCTTTTATTTCTTCCAGCCCTTCCAATTTGCGTACAGGAACATCGTTACGCTCATAAACAGCATCTGCATGAAAATCTTCCATTAAAATTTCGGTAATTATGGATTTCCATTTATCCATACCGGCACTTAATGTTTGAATAACGTATACCGAATTAAATTTATCTATTACCAAAGCAGGAAGAAAATCAGCTTCACCAAATACGAGTCGGTAGTTTTGTGTATATCCTAAGGTTTCGCGATACGCTTTACATTGCAATAATTTATTTCTGAAAAAAGATTTATCTATTACCTCATCTTTATTTCTGGTAAGCAAACGCACCGTAATTTGCGACTGCTCGTTAATGTATCCTTTTCCGATAAATTCGTTGCGAAAATTATATACTTCAACAATATCTGCAGTTTGCGGATTTCCCTTAATATGTTCAATTTCATTGCCGTATACCCACGGATGCCCTTGCTCAACCCGTCTGCCTTTGCCTCTTTGTAGAATTACCTGCACCTTTTAATTAATTTTGGGTGAAAATACGCAAAATCCTGAAGCAATATCTTCAAAATATCGTTAACTGGTTGTTATACAGCAATTTATACATTGGTATTTGCGCCATGGCATTTACTTATCAGGGTTATTATTTATTACATCTTGCCCCACAATTAAATTTAGTTATTGTTTTAAGTGGTGTGGCAACCATGTTTGTTTATTTGTTGATTCGAGTGGTTGCAACTAAACGCATTAACGAATATGCTCCTGAAGACCGTTGGGATTTTTTTAAACGAAACTTACGTGCCATGCAGGTGCTTACGGTTGTTTCATTAATTGCCTGTATTATTTTGTATTTTTTAGTTCCCACAAATGTTCAACTCATTTTATTAATTCCGGGAATAATTTCAGTGATGTACGGAATTCCAATTCGATTTAAAAAAGGTGTTTTCCGTTTGCGGGATATCGGTATTTCGAAAATATTTATGATATCGTTTGTATGGGGGTTTATCGGTAGTTTTTTACCGGGCAGCGTTTCGGGGTTAGATGTTTATTCAGAAGCAATTTATATACTTTTTATTGCCAATTTTTTATTTACGTTTGCTATTACCATTCCGTTCGATATCAAAGATTTGCAAATAGATGCACAACATCATGTTAAAACCATTCCGGCAATTATTGGTAAAGAAAAGAGTTATATACTTGCTTTTACAGCACTGCTACTGAGTGGTATATTTCATATTTATTTGCAGAATAATTATTTGCAAGAAGTAAGTTACAGCATCCCAATTGCTTTATCCATCCTCATTTCAGCCGGATGCATTTATTTAACTAAAGTAAAAACAAACAATTTAATGTTTTTCGGAATATTAGATGGGATGTTGATTTTACAGGCAGTATTAATTGTTTGTTGGAATACAATTTCAAGATGAAAATCCGATTAACAATCGCAATTCGCTTCCGTTAATTTTAAATCGTGTAAATTATTGCCATCTTCACCCGCATCAATTTTAAAACTAACTGCTTTGCCGGTTTGTGTTTTGCCTTCTAAAGTATAAGAAGTTACATGGCAATTTCCGGCTTCACATTTTTCATAATTTACATTATTGATATTGAGTAAACTCCGCAAATCATTTTCTTGTATTTCGGCACATTCCATTAAACATTTTGTGCGGTCGTCGATGCTGATTTCCTGTTGTTGCAGGTCTACCAATAATTTGGCATCTAATTGTTGAATTTCCGGTGACGGGCTGTTTTTCCCTTCTTTAGTATTGTTATTTATCGCCGCCGCTCCCAGAAATACAAGGGTAGCTATTCCAAGTATTTGCTCTATCCTTATCTTCCTGTTAAAAACCATACTACCATTATTTGCTCCAAAATTACGACTTTTGCCCAAAATTAAGTCAATGGAAATGATACGTAACGACTGGACGAAAGACGAAGTTGCAGAAATTTTTAATTTGCCGATTATGGAGCTTATGTATCGTGCAAGTGTTGTACACCGAAAGTTTCAGGCGACAGGAGAGGTGCAGGTTTGTACATTATTATCGGTTAAAACAGGTGGTTGCCCCGAAGATTGTGCCTATTGTCCGCAAGCTTCACGTTACCATACAGAGGTGGAAAAACACAATTTGCTGGAATATGATGAAGTGCTTACCAAAGCCTTAATAGCTAAAGAAAACGGCTCAACCCGCTTTTGTATGGGTGCAGCCTGGAGAAATATCAAGGATAATCAGGATTTTGATAATGTGCTGGAAATGGTGAAAGGTGTTTCCAATATTGGTCTTGAGGTATGTTGTACATTGGGCATGTTAACTGAAAATCAGGCGAAAAAATTAAAAGATGCCGGTTTATACGCTTACAACCACAATTTAGATACCGGAGAAGAATTTTATGAAGAAATAATTTCTACCCGCAATTATGGCGACCGCCTTAAAACGATAGAAAATGTTTCGAATGCGGAAATTTCTGTCTGCAGCGGCGGAATTATCGGTTTAGGTGAAAGTTTGGCAGACCGAGTTGATATGTTACACACATTGGCAACCATGAAAAAACATCCTGAATCGGTGCCTGTTAATGCATTGGTTCCGGTTAAAGGAACCCCACTTGAAAATAATACACGTGTTAGTGTTTGGGAGATGATCAGAATGATTGCCACAGCACGTATTATTATGCCAAAAGCAATGGTACGTTTAAGCGCAGGTCGTAATGAGATGAGTGTGGAAGAACAGGCATTGTGTTTTATGGCCGGTGCAAATTCAATTTTTGCAGGTGAAAAATTATTAACTACTCCGAATCCGGATGTGAATGAAGATAAAGCCATGTTCGAATTATTAGGATTAAAACCACGAGCTGCATACAAAGAAGAATTAGTATAATTCGTTGATCGGTGTTAATTTACATGCCATGTTTATCAACGAACGACTAAACGAAGCACTTAAAAAACGGGAAGCTGAAGATGCATTGCGCCAATTACGGGTGAGCAATGGTTTAGTCGATTTTTGTTCCAACGATTATCTTGGTTTTGCTCAAAACGAGCAGATAAAAAATTATTTAGCCGAACAACTTCCGGGTCTTCGTAAAATTGGTTCTACAGGTTCGCGTTTATTAAAAGGCAATTATTCGCTCATTGAGCAGGTGGAAAATCAACTAGCGCAATTTCATGATGCACCGGCAGCTTTATTTTTTAATAGTGGATATGAAGCAAATTCCGGATTAATTGCATCCGTTGTTTCCCGTCACGATACCATTATTTATGATGAATTATGTCATGCCTCATTACGGGAAGGTATTCGTTTATCTGCTGCAACGGCTTATTCATTTTTACATAATGATATGGCTGTTTTGGAAGATAAATTACAAAAAGCAAAAGGTGAAAAATTTATTGTTATAGAGTCCGTTTATTCCATGGACGGGGATATTTGTCCCCTTCGTGAAATTGTAACATTAGCCAACCTGTATCAGGCTGCAATTATTTTAGATGAAGCACACGCAACAGGAGTGATAGGAAATAAGGGTGAAGGATTGGCACAACATTTAGGTTTACAGCATCAAATTTTTGCACGCGTACACACCTTTGGAAAAGCCATAGGCAGCAATGGTGCTGTGGTTTTGGGGGAGCCGGTATTACGCAATTATCTGATTAATTTTTGTAAACCATTTATTTACTCTACTGCACCAAATTATTTGCAGGTATTGGCTGTTTCTAAAGCATATCATTTATTACAAAACGGTGAGGCTGCAATCGCTCAGTTATGGGAAAATATTAATCGATTTAAATTTCTCACACAACGATTTTCACATATTTCGATTTTAAAAAGTGATTCCGCTATTTTCAGTGTAATTATTCCGGGAAATGAAGCGGTTAAATTAGCAGCAAAATATATTCAAAATGCGGGTTATGATGTACGTGCTGTGTTATCACCGACAGTTCCGGCAGGAAAAGAACGTTTACGCATTTGTTTGCATAGTTTTAATACAGAATTAGAAATTTTGCGATTGGTAAAATTGCTTGAACAAATTGTAACAATTATTGATAACGATTCAACTGAGGAAGCCTGAATAACATTATGGAGCAAATAATAGATATCATTGTTACACCGGAAATTGCTGCAAATATGCAATCCATTAAAAATGTTGTTGCAGAAAAAGCAGGAATTGCGGAACCAATTTATTGCGAATTGGTGAAACGTTCTATTGATGCACGTTCCAGGCAAATTAAAGTGAATCTGCGTGTGAAATTTGATACCATTCCTTTAAAGGAAACAAGCTGGGATTTACCACAATATCCGCAGGTATCAAATGCTGAAACTGTTGTGATAATCGGAGCAGGTCCTGCAGGATTATTTGCAGCATTAACATTACTGGAGCGCGGATTTAAACCCATTATTTTTGAAAGAGGAAAAGATGTTCGTGAGCGCAGACATGATCTTGCGGCCATTAATAAATCAGGAATCGTAAATCCGGAAAGTAATTATTGTTTTGGAGAAGGTGGTGCAGGTACTTACAGCGACGGAAAATTATATACCCGTTCCGATAAACGCGGAAATATCAGTAAGGTGCTCGAATTATTTGTGCGATTTGGTGCAAGTCCTGAAATATTAATTGAAGCACATCCGCATATCGGAACAAATAAATTACCGAAAATAATTACCCAAATGCGCAACACCATAATTGATGCAGGCGGGGAAATACATTTTAATACTAAAGTAACCGATATTAAAACTTCCTTTGGAAAGGTTACCGGTGTGCAGTTAAATGGGGATACTGATTTTAATTGCAGCAATGTGATTTTAGCTACAGGTCATTCTGCAAGAGATATTTTTGAGTTATTACATCGCAATCAAATACTCATTGAAGCAAAACCATTTGCGCTTGGGGTAAGGATAGAACATCCACAACAAATAATTGACCGCATGCAATATCATTGTGATGACCGCGGACAATATTTACCACCTTCATCGTATGCCTTGGTGCAACAGGTAAATGGGAGAGGCGTGTATTCATTTTGTATGTGCCCCGGTGGCATTATTGCACCATGCGCAACTGCTCCGGGCGAAGTGGTAACCAATGGTTGGAGCCCGAGTAAAAGAAATAATCCGTTTGCCAATTCGGGATTTGTGGTGAGTGTGGAATTAAAAGATACCAAACCATTTGAAGATTACGGACCATTGGCTGCATTACAATTTCAAAAAGCTACGGAACAACTTTGTTATGATGCTGCAGGCGGAAATCAAAAAGCTCCTGCACAACGTCTGGTGGATTTTGTTGATGGAAAATTATCATCTAGGTTACCCGATTGTTCCTATCAGCCCGGATTGACATCTGTACACCTTAAAAACGTATTACCACAATTTATTGCAGGACATATCAAACAAGCATTAATTCAAATTAAATCTACTAAGCGCGAATATTTTACCAACGAAGCCGTTTTAGTTGCTCCTGAATCAAGAACTTCATCTCCCGTAAAAATTCCACGTGATGCTACTACATTGCAGCATGTTCAAATAGCGGGATTATTTCCTTGTGGAGAGGGTGCCGGATATGCCGGTGGCATTGTAAGTGCTGCTATGGATGGTATGCGAATAGCGGAATATATTGCAGTGCATTCAAAATAAACTTAAGTTTTTATTAGCCATTTCGAAGCTGCGAATCGTGTTGTATTTCGTTACCGTATTTGTTTTAATTAATTTCCGCCATGTAATTACATTACATTCAAACGATGCAGTAAAATTGCGACCCGTAAAATATTTGCGTGCTACTTTATATTGATCTTCTGTTAGTCCGCGCGCAATAGTAATATGTGGTGTTTTGCCGACATTAAAATCAACTAATTCATCATATTTCGCCATTTTAATTTCTGCCGCAATTTTTTTTCTGAAGGTGGTTATGGCAGATTTACTTTGTTCGGATAATTCAACAAAAATGGTTTTATTATTATAAAATTCACCGAAATTATTGCACTCCACTATTATTGGTAATTGGTTGCGACAAATAATTTCCAGTTTTTTCTCCAGCATTTTAACCCGCTCATCATCAGCCATTGCAGCAAACAGCATGATAGAAGGGTCAGCTTGTGCGGTAGGAAATTTACCTACCACACTTTCTAAGCCTTGTTTAAATATTTTAACTGTTTTCTACAATCTCCGTATTGGGAACAATTGCAGCAGAATAAACTTCATCCATCATTCCTGTTTCACAAATTCATAAGGTAAAAAATCAATAAAATCATTGATGGTGATGGTCACACTTTTTACTTTATTATTTTCCACAGTAAATGGCGTTTCCTTAACTCCCCAGCTTACAGGATTGTAATAACAGATAAATTTATTTTCACCAACCGATTTTAAATTGCCTGTTAATTGTGGGTGATGTGCGAAATGAATTTCCAAAGCGCCGTTTTTATTTTCAATAGTAATTTCACCGTAAACACTGTTGTAATATTTTCCGGTATAAGCATTTAAATCAAGCGCAGGTTTGTGATTTTTTTCAATCAGTTTCGCCCATTCTGCCAATTGAATATCCGTTTCCTGATAACCCGGCGCATAAAATCCATAATAAATAGATGATAAATTGCGATATGGTAAACCTAAGTAAGCTTCGAAAATTTGATTTTGTAATGCTTCGTATAATCCATTCGCATCTGTGTTAGTGAGTACAATTACACCAAGTTGAGCTTCCGGAACTACCAGTGTTGTAGTAACAAATCCGTTTGCGCCACCGCTATGTGTCATTAGTTTTTTGCCTTCGTAATCTTTTAAAAACCAACCTAATCCGTACAAATTAAAATGTTGTGATTTATACAACCCAGATGAACCGGAACCGGCGACAGATCTTGGTAATCTGGTATTTTTAATTGCGTCGGCAGAAATTATTTCTTTGCCTTCAAATTTTCCATTCGCTAATTGTAATAACAACCAGTGTGAAAGGTCATTAACGCTAGAATTGATGCTTGCAGCCGGACCTAAATTATCTAAATTGTCATAATCCAGTTTCACCAGTTTGCCATTAAAAATGGTATAAGGTGAACATTTATTTTCATCTTTTAATAAGGCTGCATAAGTTGTAGATGTGCGTGTCATTTTTAAAGGATTAAAAAAATGATATTTTAAATAATCGTCCCAACTGGTATCGGTTACAGCTAAAATTATTTCGCCTGCTGTTAAAAATCCGGCATTACAATATCCATAGGTATCACGAAAATCGTAAGGCGGAATATTTTTTTGCATGTTCTGAATTAATTCTTTTCTGCTTAAATTACTATCCCAGTTCAGAAAATCGCCCTGAAAGGTTTCAAAACCCAAACGATGCGACAAAACATCTTCAATCGTTACCATTTTGGTTATTTCAGGATTATTTAGTGCGAAATAGGGGAGGTAATTAATCACTTTATCATTTAAAGAAATACGGCCTTGTTTTTCGAGAATAGCGAGTGATGTGCCTGTAAATGCCTTGGTATTACTGGCAATCATAAACAAGGTATTTGCATCAACAGGTTTTTTAGTTTCCAAATCGGTAACACCATAACCTTTGGTTGCAACTACTTTTCCGTCTTTAACAATGGCAATCGCTAATCCGGGCACCTGCCAGCGCTGCATTTCACGTTGAATGTAAATGTCCAGACTATCGGTAATAAATGCCGGTTGCTGTGCAGTTAAGCAATATCCTGTTATCAGAAACAAGGATAGTAAACAATATTTTAGCATAATTTTAAATTTCATTGAGTTCAAATTTACCTTTATTAAAAATAGCATCAATAATACTCAGGTTTTCAAAAAAAGGAAAGCGATCGGAAAATACCTGATTGTATGGTTCAAAATTGGTATTTTCCGGATAAATTTTTGGTTTAATTAAATCTCTATAATCTTCATAACCATCAACACCTTTTTCGAGGTATTGTTCCGTAAAAGTAATTTCAGGTTTTAATTTTAAAATAGTGAACACCACCTTTAACGCTGCCATATTCAATTCAAGCAGGGTTTCGAATTTTTTATGATATAAGGGCGCAATTAAATCTTCAAAGTATTCAAAATAGGCACTTCTGCGATAGCAACTCGTTAATGTCATCCAATGATTTTTTTGCCAGTTCATTTCATAACTGATTTTGGTATTGCCTACTGTTTTACGTTCATCATGTTTGTGTTGTAAAGGTATGCTGAGGTGTAAAACGCCGTTGGGACTCAAAATATGACAACGATTGCGATAACTTGCTTTAACAAAACTCGAACTGATGTCCAGACAAATACGGTCACGGCCATCCAATAATTTCATCCAGGCAACCGGGGGCAGATAATGGGGTTCAATTAACAGAATTTTGCTGTTATTTTCTGACATTAAAATGATAGTTTAATTCCGTCTCAATCAAAATAAACTGTAATTTTAACATAATTTTCGGTCTATGAAAAAAATCCTACTTGTCGCCTTTGTGGTAATGATTGCCAAAAGCCTTGTTTTTGGGCAATCGCTCAACCAAAACACCACCGTAAGGGCATGTATGTTTCTGCATCCTGAAGATGGCGCCTACTTTGAAACTTACCTCATTGCAGGTGCTAATGCATTAAAATATGTTCCGGTAAAACCCCGCGGTTTTGCTGCCGGAGTCGATGTGCAAATTTTAATTACACAAGGTGATAAAGTGCTCAATTTCGATAAATACCGACTCAATACACCAACCGTTTACGATACAGCAAAAATTGATTTCAGCATTATTGACCAAAAACGTTTATTCGTGCCAAATGTAGCTTCTGTAGTAGAAGTTAAAATTACAGATATCAACGATTCATTAAATAGTTTTACCTACACCGAAGTATTCAGTTCATTTATGACCGGTGTTGTGCAGATTTCAGATATTCAGTTTGCGGATACGTATAAAATGACATCGGTAAAAAATAATTTTACTAAAAATGGTGTTGAATTACAGCCATATCCATTAAACTTTTTTCCTTCAGGAAGAAATAGTATTATTTTTTACGGAGAAGTTTATAATACCGATAAATATCTTACCGATGATCAGTTTATGATTACGTATTCGATAAAAAATGCCAGCACTGATGAATTTAATCAGCAATTTTATCAATACACAAAAGCAGATAAACAACCGGTATTTTCATTCGTTAAAGAAATGGATATTGCTGATTTACCGGGCGGAAATTATAATTTAATTGTTGAGGTCAGAAATAAAAAAAATGAACTGCTTGCTATGCGCAAAGTATTTATTCAACGCGCAAATGCCGGAGCAATCAACAATTGGGAAAATATTCAGATGATTAATACATCAGGCACTTTCGCCGATAATTATACGGAAGAACAACTCAATTATTTTTTAGATGTTATTAAACCGGTTGCTTCTGAATCGGATCGAAATTTAATTGAATCGTTGAGCGACAGGGTAGAGCCGGATATGAAAAAGAAGTTTCTATACAACTTCTGGGTTGAACGCAATCAGGTGGATCCTTATGCAGAATGGCTGGCTTATCTCGACAGGGTGAAAGAAGTAAACAGTAGTTTCGGAACACCATCACGCCCCGGATATAAAACTGATCGAGGAAGGGTATTTCTGCAATACGGCAGACCTTATGATGTTGTTACCAGTGTGAATGAACCGGGCGCTTACCCGTATGAAATCTGGTTTTACACGACTTTACCGGATAAACAAACCAATATTGGCTTCGCGTTTTATGAGCCTTCCATGGTTTCCAACGACTATATTCTGATGCATTCCAATGCCCGCGGCGAAATAAACGACGAGCGCTGGAAGGTGAAACTTTACGAAAATGTGGCTTCTCCGTCCGAATTAATGGATTTTGATAATACCAAGGTGGAAGATAAAATTGGCGGCTACAGGGCAGTTGACATGTATGAATTTTAGTATATCTTTATCCGTTCATGCATCAGGAAGATATTCTGCAAAAACCGCTGGTTGCGGTGGTTATTCTTTCGTGGAACGGACAACAATACTTGGAGCAGTTTCTGCCTTCGGTTGTTAAGCTGAGTTACCAGCCTTTGGACATTTATGTAGCGGATAATGCATCTACAGATAATACGATAACATTTCTCGAACAACATTATCCTGCAATTAAAATTATTCGTATCAGCAAAAATGAAGGTTTTGCTAAAGGATATAATGTTGCGTTAAAAGATGTAGTTGCTGATTATTATTTACTCTTAAATCAGGACGTTGAAGTTGAGCCTAATTTAATTGAGCCATTATTGGAAAAAATGGAATCGGATGTAAATATTGCGGCTGCACAACCTAAATTATTAGCTTACCATAATAAAAATCAGTTTGAATACGCCGGAGCTGCCGGTGGCTATATCGATAAACTGGGATATCCGTTTTGTAAGGGAAGAATTTTTGATGTTGCGGAGATGGATGAAGGGCAATACAACACAGCAGGTGAAATATTTTGGGCTAGTGGTGCTGCATTATTTGTGCGGGCCGATTTATTTAAACGGTTTAAAGGATTTGATCCCGACTATTTTGCACACATGGAAGAAATTGATTTGTGTTGGCGATTTAAGCGTGCAGGATATAAAATCTGGTATGTCCCTGAATCCGTGGTTTATCATGTTGGTGGTGGTTCTTTGCCAAAAGAAAATCCGCATAAAACCTATCTCAATTTCAGAAATAATTTGTTCATGATTTTTAAAAATTATGAAACGCAGGAATTAATCTGGAAGTTACCGGTAAGAATTTTATTAGAAAATGTTGCATTTTTAAAAGCCTTGTTGCAGGGAAAATGGAAAGAGGCTTTTGCAATATTTAGGGCAGATTGGCATTTTGTTATTTCAATACCATTACAATTAAAAAAGCGCTACGATAACTGGAAAAATTATCATCGCAACCGCATCGATACCACTCGTGTTCGCAAAACCGGCTATTTTTCCGGCAGCATCGTCTGGCAGTTTTTCATCCGCAAGCGCAAGCGGTTCAACGATCTTCCAAGTGAGTAATGAGTGATGAGTAATGAGTGGTGAGGAAGTAAAAAGCAAATTACTTGCACTTAATTTCATTTTTATAAAACAGCCGAAACCACAAAGAAAATACAAAGAGAACAGCCCACTGAGGACACAGAGGGGTTTATAGTAAGATTAAATTATTTATATTAATTGAAATTAAATACTAAAAATATAAATGGTTGAAAAATTTCTCCGCGAACTTTGTGTGCATTTTCTCTGTGGGCTCCGTGGTTACGGCTGTTTCAGAAATTTACTTACTCTTAATTTTATTTTTAAAACAGCCGAAACCACAGAGAACAAAGAGAGCCCACTGAGGACACAGAGGGGTTTATAGTAAGATTAAATTATTTATATTAATTGAAATTAAATACTAAAAGATAAATGGTTGAAAAATTCTCCCGAACTTTGTGTGTATTTTCTTGGGCCTTTGTGGTTTCGGCTGTTTCAAGAAAGTAAATTACTTGCACTTAATTTCATTTTTATAAAACAGCCGAAACCACAAGAAAATACAAAGAGAACAGCCCACTGAGGACACAGAGGGGTTTATAGTAAGATTAAATTATTTATATTAATTGAAATTAAATACTAAAAATATAAATGGTTGAAAAATTTCTCCGCGAACTTTGTGTGCATTTTCTCTGTGGGCTCCGTGGTTACGGCTGTTTCAAGAAGGTAAATTACTTACACTTAATTTTATTTTTTAAAACAGCCGAAACCACAGAGAAAATACAAAGAGAACAGCCCACTGAGGACACAGAGGGGTTTATAGTAAGATTAAATTATTTATATTAATTGAAATTAAATACTAAAAATATAAATGGTTGAAAAATTTCTCCGCGAACTTTGTGTGCATTTTCTCTGTGGGCTCCGTGGTTTCGGCTGTTTCAAGAAAGTAAATTCCTTGCAATTAATTTCATTTTTTAAAACAGCCCAAACCACTAAGACGCTGAGGCCACAAAGAAACACGAAGATTTAAATACACTTAACTTAGCGACCCTTAGCGGCCTTCGAGCCTTCGCGGTTACGGCTGTTAAAAAAATGTATTAGCTAAGAATAATTTACAATCAAAGAAGAAATAAAATCCATCAATCCCCATTATCCCCAAATTGAAATCGAGTAACACTTCACCTCATATCTTGCAGTCCCCACTCATCTCTCATTACTCATTACTCATAATATCCGCTCAGCGGATCACTCTGCTTCAAAAAATATTTAATCGCCAATGCATAACCTTCCAAACCTAAACCAACAATCAAACCTTTACATTTTGCAGTGAGCACATCATTATGGCGATACGCTTCTCTTGCAAAGGTGTTGGAAATATGCACTTCAACCACAGGCGTATTTATTGAACTAATCGCATCAGCAATTGCAATAGAAGTATGCGAATAACCACCCGCATTAATCACAATTCCATCATAAATAAATCCCACCTCATGCAGTTTATCAATTAAAATACCTTCCACATTACTTTGAAAGTATTCCAATTCCACATTCGGAAATCGCAGTTCAAGTGTTTTGAAAAAATCTTCAAATGTTTCGCTGCCATAAATTTCAGGTTCGCGAACACCAAGCAGATTTAAATTCGGACCGTTTATGATGATGATTTTCATTAGTGGACAAATTTACAATTATTCACAATTCGAAATAGCATAAGGAATAAAAGCGTTGAGTAAAATGCATCTATCTTTTCACCGTGAACTGGAATGCTGCGATAAAGGAATTTAAAAACTACCTCCAATTGGAGAAATCACTATCCGCCAACTCGGTAGAAGCCTACATGCGCGACATTGGAAAATTAGCTACCTTCCTCGAAAAAAATTACCCCAACACAGCCCCCGAAAACGTCAACCGCGAACATCTGGAAGGTTTTTTAATCTTTTTACACGAAATCAGCATGAACGACCGCAGTCAGGCCAGGATTATCAGCGGTGTAAGGGCGTTTTACAAGTTTTTGCTCATGGAAGACCTTATAGACAACGATCCGAGTCAGCTGCTGGACTTGCCCAAACTGAGTAGAAAATTGCCTGACACCCTCTCTTACGACGAAATAAGCGCTATTATCTCCGCAATTGACCTCAGTACACCGGAAGGTCAGCGCAATAAAGCCATTTTTGAGACCTTATACAGCTGCGGACTACGAGTAAGTGAATTAACAGGTTTAAAAATCAGCGACATGTTTATGGACGATGGTTTCGTAAAAGTCCGGGGTAAGGGCAACAAAGAACGTTTGGTACCAATAGGGGATAGTGCTATAAATTATATCAATATCTATAAACAAACCGTTCGCAGTCATATTGGTGTGCAGCGGGGTTTTGAAGACCATTTATTCCTGAACCGCAATGGTAGAGCACTTTCCAGGGTTTATATCTTCATGCTCATCAAACAACTCGCCGAAAAAGCCGGCATCAAAAAATCCATCTCCCCCCATACCTTCCGCCACTCCTTCGCCACCCACCTCATCGAAGGCGGTGCCGACCTCCGCGCCGTCCAGGAAATGCTCGGCCACGAATCCATCACCACCACCGAAATCTACACCCACATCGACCGCGAATTCCTCCGCGCCACCTTAATTCAATTCCATCCGAGATTCAAATAATTAACAAGGAACACAGATATAACAGATTTAACGGATTTAACAGGATTAATTTTTCTACTTCAATAGCAAATTGAGTTAAAATTTAAAAAATCCGTCCATACCCGTTTAATCCGTTTAATCAGTGCCTGCCTGCCGTGGTAGGTTCCTTTTTGAACATTCCGGAATTCGTATTACCTTTGCACCCGCCTTGCCCAGGTGGTGGAATTGGTAGACACACTAGCTTGAGGGGCTAGCGCCCGCAAGGGTGTGCAAGTTCGAATCTTGTCCTGGGCACTTCTTACCTCCCAAAACAAAAATTAGTATAATATTCTGATTAACAAATAATTAGGCAGACTTACCTATTATAAATCACGAATCGGATCAATTTTATCGCGCAGGTAATTTTTAAGATTTACCCAAAAAGCAATTATCATATAAATAATCACCGGTGACCCCAGTGCTAAAAATGAAGCATACACAAAAAACAATCGCACACGACTCGACGCTATACCCATTTTTTCTCCCAACCAGGCACAAGCACCAAAGGCGCCGGTTTCTATAAGGTGTTTGATTCGATATAACATAGTTGGTTGTTTTTACAAATATATTAAATTTTCCCGCTTTTCAAAATAGTGAAACCAACACTACACTCCAGGCAACGTTTATTGCTGCAATAATTTTTTTTCAATTCGAGCAGCGCCTGACTGTCACCCGCGTGTTTTGCTTTTATGCCTAAACGTTCCCACTGCCTAGTGATGGTATTGTTTTCCGCTTCTAAATGTTCGAGCAAATCAACAGCATTTACGCAAATTTGTTCATTGCCGGTTTTTTTACCGTACAAAAAAAGTAAAGGCGCAATGGTATTTATCAAAATCAAATCGATAGTATCCTTTCCCAGTGTTGCCGATTTAACTGCTGCTGCTTTTTTAAAATGATAATGTTCCTTCCAATATGCCGAAGCCTCCGCCTGAAATATTTTTTTTATCGATTTACTATCTACACAACTTAATATTGCTGAAAATAAACGGTCGTGCGCGGATAAAAATGACGCGAGCTGACTCATCCGAACCGTCGGGAAATTTGCAGGCCGCATCCGCAAAAATTTCCATTCCAGCGGACGAATTCCTTCCAACCGGTATTTTGATTTCAGAAAAACATATTCCGCCTGCAACTGATGCGGATATAATTCGCGGAAACTGCCTTCCAAAAATCCGGCCTGACCAAACAATAATGCTTCAATTTGTTTGGGCTGATTTAAATGTTTTAAAATAATTTTATAAGGCAAACTTCTTGCAACACCTTCAAATGGATCAGCATTAATATTGGTGCCGAAATTTCTTGCAATTAACTGATAACAGGTTTCTTCCCAATCCTGATTATTTAATATTAATCTGTTTTCTACATTAAGCGCTTTTTGTTCCAGCCTTTCTGTTAATAAGCGGTTAAGTTGTTGTTTAATCGTAATTTCATTTACTGCATGCAAACTTTTTTCACAAGGAATCCACGCAGCAGTTTGCATCATAAATTTATAAGTATCAATTAATTTTTCATCGATTAAATTTTTTAATACCAGCGTTGGCATTTTACTTTTTTCATCGTCGTGTATATACACCGCATGTAATATCACATTGTCGTAAGCCCTGTCGCTGCTGTGTTTGTGCTCATTCCATTCCGATGAACGGATATGAATTTCAACATTACCGGCCCAGGTAGTTCCTCCAATTTTAATACGTGCATTCGTAAAATCCGGACCACTATGTGTATTGTGGTCGCCATTGTGAATTAAGGTGATTGGGTCACCGTCAGTTGTAAAAATACCGGTAGTGGTAAACAACTTCATCTTCCAGATAAACTGGAGAAATGCTTCGTTCATAAACAAATTTTTAAGGGTAAAACAATAAATTTTTATTATCCTGCGATAATAGCACGCAAGTTATAAAAATTTATTTTCCAACAAAAGATTTTCCATTTCTTTTTGCACTGCCTGTGCTTTTTTGGAAGCTGCTTCAGCAAAGTCCGTTCCCTTGCTTGCATAAATAATATCGCGTGTAGAATTAATTAATAATCCGCAATCTTTATCTATTCCGTTCCGCGTAACCGCGGCTAAGTCGCCGCCCTGTGCACCAACGCCCGGAACCAGTAAAAAATTATCAGGTGCAATTTTGCGTATGCGTGTAAAATAATCCGGATGTGTTGCACCAACAACAAACATCAAATTTTCGGGATTTCCCCAAGTGTTAGCTTTTTTTATAACGCGTTCAAATAATTGCTCATCATTTTCCTGCATCAGTTGAAAATCGCTGCTGCCTTTATTAGATGTTAATGCCAACAAAATAACCCACTTGCCTTCAAATTGTAAAAAAGGTGTAACGCTATCCTCACCCATATAAGGCGCAACGGTTATGGAATCAAATGGCATATTTTTGAAAAAAGCCTCCGCATACCGCGACGAAGTATTACCAATATCACCACGTTTGGCATCAGCAATAGTAAAATGGGTTTTGCCGATATACGCTACCGTTTTTTCCAGACTCGTCCAACCCTTAGCGCCATAAGCCTCATAAAACGCCACATTGGGTTTATAAGCCACACAATAATCGCGCGTAGCATCAATTATTTGTTTATTAAACTCAAAAATCGGATCTTCCGTATCCAGCAAATGCGCCGGAATTTTATCTAAATCAGTATCCAAACCTACACAGAGGTAGCTTTTTTTATCCCGAATTTGTTGTATGAGTTCAGCTTTGTGCATAATGTTTTGCAAAGTAAATGAATTATTAGCATTCACCAACAAGCATTTAAACACCACCCCAAAAAACCGATATTAAAAAGTAACTGCATCCTCCTAAATCAAATTATTAATATTTGGAGCATCAACATCCCCCACGCCGGCAAAATCTGCACCGGCTTTGCGCTCCAACAAACTTATTTTCTCCAATCTTACGGCGAACCGGCTGTTCCATTGGTACATCGGTACATTAAATCATTGGTACATTAGTTTGTTTCCGCTTCAATCCGGGCTAGATGAACATTTCTACAATTCATCACAAATAACCAATTAAATTTAAAAACTGCGGTGTTATTGATTGAAATTCGCATACAATTTAATATTTATTCAACAACCAATGTTTCCGATCCAATCATTACATTATTGCTCAATATTTCAATAATATAAAGTCCTGATTGCAAATCTATAATACTTAACCATGATAAAAATAATCACTTCGGAGTTGCTGCGATTTTATTTTTATCCCAGTAAGATTATATATATTTACAATGTTGTTTACATTTAAATCGATATTATTTAATTGAATATATACAATCTCATCTGTAGGGTTAGGGAATACTTTAAAAGTTGGTTGTTGATCTTTTATAATATCTGATCCCTTTCGTAATTCTATTTCAGGTATATCGTCAATTATTTCAGGGTAGTTTTCCCTATATACATAACTAAGTATATTTTGTGCTGCCACGCCTGCGGGAGTTTCTTTATTAGCTATGTTTCTGATAATTGATTCTTCTATCAGAGAGATTTCATTTAATAACCTTCCTGAACTATCGATACTCAATATTATTGAATAAAGCACTTTGAAGTCACTGCCATTTTGATCAGTTTCGTTGTAGTTATTTAACAATTCAAATGCATCACTATATTGAGTGGTTGATGCCAATAAGCCAATTTTATTTTGAATTGCCCAATCTCCGGATTCCAAATTCAGGATTGCAAACGCAGAATCTAAATCACTTTCCTTGATACGATCACTTATTGATTCTGTAACCGCTTGTTGTCTTTTAGTTTCAAGAACATCAATAGTTGCAAGTAAATCGTTCATTGGAGAGTTTATTAATTCGTCATTAATAATATTCTGATTCAAGGTTTGAACAATTGTTGGAGATACTTCATAGTTGCTACTTTCAATAGTATTTGCAGTAGAATCTGAAATAGGGTAATTATTACCCATTATACCTAATAAATCGCTTGCAACTAAAGGTTCCTCTTGCACTAAGGTTTGTAATGCTTTATCACTGAGATAAGGGCTTTTTTCAGTTAATTCATAATACAATTGAGACGGTGAAACACCTCCAGAAATATCTGAAATTAACAATTCCGTATTTCCTCCGTCAATTTTTTCGTTTTCCACATCAATTGCCTCTTGAAAATTTGCTGCTTCTGTCATCATCATTCTTTCTTCATGCACTCCTCCTAAGGTTGAGGCACAATCTTCATCGCCACTTACATTGCAATTGTGTAAAGTAATTTTGTTGTTGTATAATCATTTGGTATGTAAATGCTTTCAGTATGATGCCTGTAATTCAACGTAATGCTTGGGATAATTCTGAAATCACTTTCGGAACCTCCGTCATGACTAAATTGATTCCCTGCTGGTTGTGTAATAGAAGCATTACAGATTCCTTGATTACCAAGAGTTCCTGAAGTAACGATAATATTGTAATTTGCAATAGGTGAAAGGAAGGTATTGCAATGGATTTGAAGTTTTGAATTATTACCTTGGCTTCTCATGCCAATTTCTATATCCTCAAAAGTATTTCTATAAATCTCAGTTGAAGCATTTGAATTATTTTCAATTAATATTCCTGAACAATAATTGGAGCTTGAACTTAAGGTTTCATATTTCGTAAAATAGTTACCTTCAACTTGGTAATTTATACAACCTTCAAGATAAAGTCCATATCCGGTTTTAGTACTGTAATCTGGAACTTTAAAATTATTTCGGGTAATATCTGAATTCGTTACCGCAGAAAATAACACTGCCCGCTCATTATTTGTAAAATTTACTCCATAAATTGATATATTTCTTGGCCTTGCTGCTGTATTCGCTGCGTAAATTGCTCGATAATATCCGGAGAAATTTGAGTATTGCACTTCACAACCTTCTTCAGCAAGACCTTCACAAAGTTCGCCTTCAACTCTATATGTTGCGTTGATACTTTTAATCGCAATTGGATAGTTTACATCAATACAATTATTGAATGTATTTGTGAAATTGCAATATCTAAAATCAATACCATCCACATCGGTTAAAAATACATCAGCAGGACAAATCGTTTCACAAGGCAATGTTTCATCTTTAATAAAATTACAACTGACAAATTCACTGATATTATCATCATTAGTATTTGTAGGTGAATAATCGTAAGGTCTCATGTCTATACTAACTTGATTATTATGGAAAATTGCTGTATTACCTACGATAATTCCCCCATAAAATGAATTGTCCGTTGGCGATGTTGAATTAAATGTTGTTATTCCAGTTACAGCATTTTCAATAGTGCCACCGTTTTTAATAAAAACAACACCATGATCATCCCCATCAACAGGATATGCACCTGAATAAATATTTCCAACAGAAATGGGATGAGCAACACTATTTCCTTTACCCCAAACTTCAATTCCTTGCCAGAAATCACAATGGTTAGTAATTGTTCCTCCATCAACAATTAACGCTCCACCATTTTCTACAATAATTTTTCCATTTAGCCGCATTCTAACTTCGCAATTTACAATCGTTAGACGTGCACCTGTATGTATGACAATATCACTATATGCATCCATTGATTGAGTCCAATTTATATCTCCAGTAATTTCTATTTGGGAAGAAATTATCGGTAATGGTGTTTCCCAAATTCCAAATCCAAAAGTGCTTGCTCGGAGCGTGCTTGAACAATTATTAATTTCGAGGTCATTTACGCTACAGTATGGGAGATTGTCATTGAAACATTCCCATGCACCTTCCCCAGATGTAGTACCTGGCGTTTTGTGCCATATAAATACACCAACATCTGTACCAGCAAACAAAACATCATTTGTCCCATTCCAATATTCCAAAGTTAAAACAGGGTAATTGGGGAGACCTATTGATCTATTTATCCAAGTTAATCCGCCATCCATGGAATAGTATACCCGACCACTTTTTTCACGAGAATTAGTTGTTAAGTAGTTATGGTCAAAACTCATTTTTGTACCTCCAAATGCAATCCAGATCTCTAGAGGGTTATGAGGATCAATGACAATGTCTGTTATCCAAGAATAATTAATTTGACTAAGTACATCTCCATCTATAATATTAGGTGTTCGATCATTTACTTCGTATGGATCACCCCCTGCACTATGATAAATTGATCTGACAAATTTAATATTATCAGTTATTGTTTTGGGGCCCTTGGTGGCAATATAATAGGTAGTATCGGTTAATAGCGGCCAATTCTCAACTCTTATAAATGTTGAAATTGCTTCCTTAGATTGAGGTTCCGTTGCTAAAACATCCAAATCCTTATAATAAATTGCACTTTTTTGAAAGTAGGTGTTGGCAGGGCCATTTGTAAAGGTTCCACTTAATTCTTTACTAAATTGAAAAATATCGACTGTTCCTTCAAAAAAGTTACCACTTTTATCAAAATCAAATGGCCGGTATGACCAACCGGCTTCATCATCGTTAATAGTAAAACCTGCTGCAGGATTCGGTTTTGGAATAAAGAGTTCGTGCGCAGAATATCCACCAGGGGCTAATGTGAGCGTCCACGTTATTGATGGTTTGAAAAAACCTCCATTAACATGGTATACGCCAATGTTTGGATCAATTGGAGATATTTTTGCTCTTTCATAATCACCTTGCCCTAGTCTATTATTAAAAGTCAAGTTATTGGGTATTAAAGGGTCTTTTGTGATTAAGTAACCATTCCCATCGCCCGAACTAGCCAAAATTTTATTATCCTCTAACTCAGAGTTAGAAAATGCATTAAATTCAGTAATTGCTAAGCCGTGGCCATTAATATTTACCCATTGACCGTCATTATCTAAAGGCCCTCCATCAAATATTAGTTCTTTCGTTGCACAACGGCTAATACCTCCATCATGAGCAATAAATATATAATCTTCAATATCAGACTGATAATAAGCCATGGCTCTGATATCGGCATGAGTATTTGCACCATAATAACGACTTGCTGTATAAAATACAATCGGATCAGATGAATTTGGCAGATCAGCTTTGAATAATTCACCCTGTGCTCGACGGATGAAACACATATCTAATGCGTCTGGACAAACCAACAACTCTCTTAATTCATAAAGATTATCATCGGCATAGTATCCTGATGTCAAGCCACTAATATCATGCGTATTGGCGATTGAAATTGAAAAGGGGTTGGAAACGTCATATTGATATAAATAGGAGATAGTAATGTCAGTACCTGCATCAAAAGAAAAACAATAATAAATGTACATAGTGGTTGCATTTGCACAAACTGCACTACATTTAAAATCAACTAACGTAGAGCCTGGTGGTGGCACAGGAGCTGCAGGAGTAGGAACTGGCAACCAAGTTAATCCTGCGTTTGGCGTATAATATACATCAGATGTACTGCCCCCAATTGAACTAATTACTTGAAAGTTTGGATTCTCTGGTAAAAAATCAATTTCGCTTGAATAATGCTGTGAACCAGTTGTGAAATCATCTAAGGTTTTAAAAGGTCCAGTCGCTGGTCGTTAAATTTTTTACATAAATATTGGGGCCATTTAATACATAAAGATCACTACTACCCGGTTTTAAAAACAGATGCATGCTTCCAATATTGCCTGTTCTAGTAAACGGATGTCCTACTAAGCTTGGATCAATATCCATTGAATAATCATATTGCCATGAAATACCATTATTATTTGAAAATGCAATTCCAACCGAATATTCATTAATTTCAGTTCCAAGGAACTGTGTAGCTAAATAAATTCTATCGTCGTTTGCTAATGGCGTGCCGTTATCATAAACAGCAATACCTTGGACTCCGCATGCAGGTAGTTGAAACCCTGTTAAATTTGACCAATTTGCACCACCATCTGTTGATTTCCAAAGGCCACTAGCTCTTGTTCCTAACAAAATATACTGTGGGTTATTTGGAGATACCCAAACACTGATTGCTCGGCCCATATTGCTAACAGTATAGTCATCAACAGGCCCAATTAATTTCCAGTTGGATGGTAAATACGAAGGATTACAGCTAACAGGATCTTGACCAAAGGTTAATCGGATTGAGAAAGAGGTCAAAAGCACAAGGATTGATGTGAATTTTATCATAATCAATTATTTTTATGATTGACATAAACTAAGGAGCTCGAGATTATTTCACCATTTATAATGAGTGTAAAAAAATAAGGCCCACTTTTGAAATTACTCGTATTTAACTCTGTTAGCATTGAATCAATTTCGGTTGAGTAAACCTTTTGCCCTATAGTATTATAAATCTCTAACAAAGCTGGAAAGTGATTACCACTATATCTTATAGAGATTTGTCCTGAAGTTGGGTTTGGAAACACACTAAATAAATTGCTGATAGGGTTTGTAACGATTGGACTGCTTTCAAGTTTGAATTTTACAATCCAGGCATCTGTTGTCCAAATGAATGGAATTCCAAGTTGGTGCCCACATGTTATATCATAATTTGGTAATGTATCTGGGACTGGACATTTGCCGAAAAAAAAGAGTGATGAGTTAAGTTTTACCAGACCCCCATAAAAATGCGATCCACCTAGTTCGCCATCCAAAGTGCTTCCACCAAAGTTCATTGACCAAACTAAATTTAAATTGCTATCAGTTTTCATGAGCCAATAATCAGAAGCAGAGCCATTATTATAGTTATCCGGTAGATCGAAATCTAATGACGAACTCAATCCGATAAAATAGTTATTTTTATTTTCATCTTCTGTGTGAGTTGAAAGGAAATCTGTTCCTGTACCACCAAACTGTGACATATTGGTCAATTCCAAACTATCATTTATGTAACCAACGGCACCTTCAAAACCAGAATGTCCTTCTGGAGACGGGAATAATAGAGATGAAGCATATCCGCAGCCAACTATTGTAATTGTATGATTATCATTAATAAATATTTCACCGTCTTGTATAGTCAAGTCATTTAAAGATGAAATAACATTTGTTTTAATAATGTCACCATAATTGTTTAGCTCAAATAACCATCGTTTAGTTTCTCCAACCAAACCAAGTCCAATCAAGTCAAAATTTGATGATTGCGATTGAGCTTGAATTACGTATTTATTGGGTTCAATTTCAACAGGATCACCTAATGGAATTTCGTCATCGCTGCCACCATAATTATGAACCCATTCAATTAATCCCAATGAATTTAATTTCACTACAATTACATCTCTCGAAGTTGAAGAACCATAGTGATTGGGGATATCGCCATCTTCAAAAGCAGAACTGCCTGTAATAATCGCCCCACCATCTGATGTTGCTAAAATACTTGTATAAGTGTCTAAACCCGAACTTCCGATGGATTCCCCCCAAATAACACTACCATTTGAATCAACTTTAAGTATAACAATGTCTTGACCTCCATTATTACCTGAGAATGTTCCATTTGTTGCAGTAGATATACCTGCTAATAAATATTCACTGTTAAATTCAATAATATCTTCTAAAGTTGTAAATCCATCTGAGCCACCGAAACCAACTTGCCAAATTAAATTAAGCGAAGTATCAAATTTCATTAAAATACTTGGATATGATAAGGTGTCAAAATCCGTTGCATCTCCATCGGAACCTCCATAAAACGTTAATGCTAATAAATTTTGATCGTTTGTAATAATGGCATCTGTAAAATAATCATCGGCGGTTGTCCCAAAACAATAAGTTTGAACAATAGTAGGTTGACTAAATAAAATAAGACTTTTTAATATGAGTAATAACAAAGGTAAAACCTTGTTGTAATATTTATAAAAAGTATGACAAAGTAACAAGGCACCTGATGGTAAATATAGCCTCTTGAACAAATTATGGTTACTTGTCAATTGCATTTTGTTACTATTTACTGTAAATATATGAAAATGCAATTAAATATCCAAGTTTAAAAAAAAATATTAGCTTGGTTGCCTTACGGCTTAATGATGCATTTTACATAAAATAGAGCAGTAAGTATATTGCTTGCTGCTTGCAAAGTCGAAGGATACATGAGCGCAGAACGGCTGTTGATAGGAACGGCGCGCTGGGTGGGTTCTTGGGAGTCATCGCAAATAGAAGCAGTTTGCTAGGCCAGTCAAACAGGCATGGATCAAGCAATGTATATTGATTTCACGCAATTGCATAGTCAAAAAAAGAGTCTGAATCCATATATTTGATTTGCCTTTCCTTTTTTTATTAAAAAATACTATATTGTAACTCGGTAGGGGAATTATAAGTATCAAAACTCATCAAAATGACTAAAATAAATTGTATTTCCCGATGCTTGAAATTATTCCTTGTTATTTTATCCTTAAAGGGGTATGGGGATAAGTCTTTTGGTCAAAATATAATTAGCAACAATTCCGATTCAGTAGAAAATTTCAATGTCATTTATACGTCACCGGAAAATGATTCGGGTGCAGTTGTCGTGTTCAATTCATTTTTGCTAATCCCTGGTTTCGCGAGCACAATATTTGCAAGCCCCTGGAACCCGGATGAAATTGAAATGAAATCGATATTCTCAGAAACATATGCATATTTTGACTCAAAAGTAAAAAGTCAATCTCCCTGGCAGCAATATGTAAGTGGTTTAGACAGTAATGGCAATAAAATTGTTTTCGTCCGATATATTAAATTTACCGATGAGACATCATACCTAAAGCAGTATTTCCTAAAAAAAATAATATTCGTTTATGATGACCTATTTATACATAACCTGTTTTATAATTTCACCACCAAACGTTTAATTTCATTTGATTCCTAAAAGCCCCAATATCAATAGGTTTGCCGATTTGTTGGGGTTAATAATTTTTACTATATTTGTAGACCATAACCTTTAAAACCAACCACCATGCAATCAACCCTAATTGCGCTGCTCAGCACCATGTTCGCGACCCTGATGTTGTATTTTTTCATTTATAAACAAGGGTTTCGTTTTAATGTATATTCCAATATTATCATTCTTGTACTGGTAAGTTTGTTTTTGGGATATCATATTTCAAATATGTCCGCTCAGGGCGCATGGTATCAATATTGTTTGATTGGAATATTTGTCTACGGAATTTATAATGTGTTGATGAGGGTTAAGCAACAGATTGAATGGAGAGGGTAGGAGATTGAGGGAGTATTGATTTTTTGTGTTGAATAATTTTATATTTGATGAATTATATATACAAAATAACACTGCCGGTTTTTTTAATTATTTTATTTTCTTGCGATACGGGTATTTATTCAAAATCAAAACCAATTGGTACAAATTATTATGTGGCTGAAGTTCCAAGTCATTCGGGTAAAACGTTAATATATCTCTTAGAAGGGGCTTCAGGTTATCAGGTTTTGGTGCATGACATAAAACGAATTTGGGCTAATAATGAATATATTTTTATTGAAGGGTTTGACTTTAAATCGCAGCAATTGATGTATTATATTTTAGGTATAGGGTATGTTTTATATCCTGAGCAAGTTTTAATTGTTACAAAAGAGGAATTTGAAACAAGAAAAAAAGAACAAACATTCACGTTTTTAGAAATCTATAAATAATTTTATCTTTCGTCCCTACAGGACTTGCTTGAGGGGTGTGGGTGGGTGTTGCTACCATTCTTTCGTCCTTACAGGACTGGTGGTTTACGCATTCTGTTTTTGATACAAACAGAACTCTTGATCCTGTAGCCTCTGGACATAAAACAATTATACCAAACTCAAATAAATGCGGCCTTTTTATTAAAAAACGTATTTATTTATATCACCCTATTGTGGTATATCAAACAAACTTCGGTGCATTAAATTTGTAAATTGTTTTTTTCAAATGAAATAAGAAAACAGTTAAAATTTGATAGAATGAATAAAATACTAACATTAATATTTGTGCTATTCGCTTTGACAAGGCCAATTGCTGCACAAAGTTTTATACAAATGGGGTTAGATATTGATGGGGAAGCTGCTGAGGATGAGGCCGGCACTTCGGTGTGTATGCCTGATGGTAATACGATTGCCATAGGCGCTTATTTAAATGATGGAAGTAGTTTAAATGCAGGGCATGTTCGAATTTATTCGTGGAACGGCAGCGAATGGTTGCAAAAGGGAGAAGACATTGAAGGAGAGGCGGATCAAGACCGTTTGGGTTGGTCGTTAGATATGCCGGACAACAACACGATTGCAATTGGTGCTTATTTAAATGACGGAAGTGAAATTAATGCAGGTCATGTAAGAATTTACAATTGGAATGGAAGTGCCTGGATACAAAAAGGTGCAGACATTGATGGAGAAGCAGCTGATGACCGCTCTGGTTGGTCAGTAAGCATGCCCGATGCAAATACAGTGGCAATTGGTGCTTATCAAAACGGTGGTAATGGAAATGATGCCGGACATGTTAGAATTTACGTTTGGAATGAGGTTGCATGGATACAAAAAGGTGGCGACATTGATGGTGAGGTGGCAGAAGACCTTTCCGGCCACGCTGTAAGTATGCCTGATGCCAACACAGTTGCAATTGGAGCGCATCGCAATGACGGAGGAACTTACCATGCCGGACATGTGCGCATTTATTTTTGGGACGGATTAAATTGGGTGCAAAAAGGTCCTGATATTGATGGCGAGGCTGCAGACGATTATTCCGGTTCAGCAGTAAATATGCCTGATGCAAATACAGTTGCCATAGGAGCATGGGGTAATGACGGAAATGCTTCAAACGCCGGCCATGTTCGCGTTTACACCTGGGATGGCGTTACATGGACACAAAAAGGGATAGATATTGATGGAGCAGCAGCAAATGACGAATTTGGTTATTCAATTAGTATGCCTGATAATAACACAATAGCAATAGGCGCTCATCGTGCAGATGGAAACGGTTTAGATGCCGGCCAAGCGCGCATCTATAAGTGGGATGGCAGCACATGGATGCTCCTAAGTAGTTTTGACGGTGAATTGGTTGGTGATGAGTCCGGCTGCTCAGTAAGCATGCCTAACGCAAATACAATTGCTATTGGTGCTCGTTATAATTCAAATTCAGGATATCATGCAGGCCATACGCGAATTTATTCATCAGCTGTTGAGGTAGGTATTTTAGAAACAAACTTTTCTAATAAAATTGTAGTTTATCCAAACCCAACTAAAGGTGAATTGAATATCGACTTAGGTGCAAGCCATAATAACCTTACTGTCACAATAACCAACATTTGGGGACAACAAATATTAATGTCAAAACATAATGATACCAATTACTTGAAACTCAACATTCCAGGACCCGCAGGTATGTATTTTATTGAAATTAGTTCTGGCGATTATAAAACAATTTTAAAAATTATTAAAGAGTAGATTTTTAAATTAGATATAGTTGGTCGATTCAAAAAAAATATTAAGCAGTTTTAAAATGGTTAAACATTGGGAGGATTATTTATTTTAGTCAATGTACCACTAAGTCTCGATGAGGCTCTAAATAACTCAAAGTTTATACTGAAAACCATTATATACAACAATTAGTAGCATACAAGATCATCGTTTTATTTCACCTTTTTTTACAATTTAATACTCATTTCTTCATCATTTTAAGCGATGTTTTAAATTCAGCACTTGTTAAAGTAATTAAATACATCCCGGAAGGCAAATCTTCTAGATGTATTGTTGTTTCAAATTTTCCCTCGGCGATATAAACATCTTCTTTTCTAAATACAGTCTGATTGGAAATATTTATTAATTCGATTAAAAATAGTCCGCTTTGTGTCAATTGTGTCGAAATTGTGACATATCCATTCGATGGAGTTGGATAGACTGAAATTTGATCGTTATCAATTGTTATATCAAAGGTTTGAACATCCATTGAATCACAACCTGGAACTAAACATCCTAAACTATCAAGCTTCAACAACCAAAAGTTTTGATTTTCTATTCCAATTTCACTAAAGCCTGATCCAAGTAAAACAATTTCACCTGCACTACCAATTTCCATATCTAATAAACGACTATCGTCATAAACATCTATGGATGAAATATAAATCCTTTCCCAATATGGTTCCCCATTCGTATTTATTTTACTAATTAAACCAAAATAAGTCCCAAGATAGTTTGAGGCAAAATAACCACCGACAATTAAGTCACCATTTGGCAATTCACGAATAAGTTCCGGGAATAAATCCTCATATTCTAATGTATCCAAATCAAAACTTGTGTTGTAGTGCCACTGAATGTTGCCATCAATATCGGTTCGATAAACAAATGATTGATAGGGTGGGACTGGGAAATTGGCTCCAACTCCATAGTATCCTCCTTGATTGGATAAAAATCCCATACTAGGACAATCCTCATCAAATAGGAGTTCTTGGATTATTTCGCCATCAATATCTATTGACCTAATCTTATATCCTTCTGGTGTGCAAAAGAGGTTTCTACTTACTAAGTATATGGTATCATTTTTAATATCAAAACTTGTTGAGGCAATTTCATTTGAATTTCCATAGGGTTTTTGCCAAATAAATTCACCATCGGCAGTTGTTTTAATTAGTATACTGCCATATATATCGTTATCATCTGTAGCTAAAATTATCAAATTTCCATCGCTTAACTCCATTACCTGAAGTCCTTTTAGGTCATCATCAAAATCAAATTCCTTTAAAAATATTGTATCTCCGGTGTTTGGATTAAATTTTACAAGAATGGCAGAATATGTTATTGCTGATAATTTACTGCCACAAAATACAATGTTTTCGTCCTGGGTTACTATGCCGGATTGTGGACCGCAAAAAAGATGTATGGAAGGCTCACCGATAAAATTTGTCCATAAGATATTTCCCTCTAAATCCGTTTTTGCAAATTTAAGTTTTTGGTCAAAATAATCGCCAATTTCAATTCCCCATCCTCCTCCAATCAATATATACCCATCATCTTGCTCTACTAATGACCAGCCAACTTCATCCCCATTAGCAAAATCAATAGTTTTATTAAAGGTTGTCTGACTAAGCAGACAACCTTTAATTGAAAAAAATGAAAATAAAAAGAATAAAATTAACTTCATTAATTTTGAATTATTTTTTCAACTTTAATTTAAAAATCACTTTTAAATAATTTTCGTATAAATAATTCCGAATGGAATCGTCTGCAATCCAAACTGAACCCTGAATTTTTGAATTGATTAAACAGTTTTATCTTGCTCATTTTTTATTGTTTACAATATCGTAACATGTCGATTCAGTAAACATAAGAAATCATTGCGAATAAAACAATTAGTTTGAATAAGTTCAGCCATTTTTTATGCTTTATTTGCAACAAAAAGGAGCCTGGTTGTTCAGTAGAAGGCATTTTTCGTTACCAATCTGTCGTCCTTACAGGACTTGCTTGAGGGGTGTGGGTGTGCGTTGCTACCATTCTTTCGTCCTTACAGGACTGGTTGTTTGGTGGAGGGCATTTTTAGTTACTATACTGTCGTCCCTACAGGACTTGGTTGTGGGGTGTGGGTGGGTGTTGTTACCATTCTTTCGTCCTTACACGACTGGTTTTTCTGTGGAAGGCATTTTTCGTTACCATTCTGTCGTCCCTACAGGACTTGAACGATGTGTGTGGGTGTTCTTTGCTACCATTCTTTCGTCCTTACAGGACTGGTTGTTTGGTGGAGGGCATTTTTCGTTACCATTCTGTCGTCCCTACGGGACTTGCTTCAGGGTGTTGTGCATTGTTACCAGTTGCTACTGGTCTTTTAGGAGATTCGCACATGGATTGAAAATTAAACTTAATAAAATCCTATTGAAATTCATATTGTTTTTTACGAACTAAATGTTCAATAGAAAAGCCTAAAATCATATTTTTGATGAAACTTTTAAAAAAAATACTCTCTGAGGAATCAGCAGGAAGTAATTAAGTATCAAAACTCATCAAAATGACTAAAATAAATTGTATTTCCCGATGCTTGAAATTATTCCTTGTTATTTTATCCTTAAACGGGTATGGGGATAAGTCTTTTGGTCAAAATATAATTAGCAACAATTCCGATTCAGTAGCAAATTTCAATGTCATTTATACGTCGCCGGAAAATGATTCGGGTGCAGTTGTTGTGTTCAATTCATTTTTGTTAATCCCCGGTTTTGCGAGCAAAATTTTTGCAAGCCCCTGGAATCCGGATAAAATTGAGATGAAATCGATATTCTCAGAAACATATGCATATTTTGACTCAACAGTAATAAGTTTATCTCCCTGGCAGCAATATGTATGTGGTTTAGACAGTAATGGCAATAAAATTGTTTTCGTCCGATATATTAAATTTACTGATGAGACATCATACCTAAAGCAGTATTTCCTAAAAAAAATAATATTTGTTTATGATGACCCATTTATACATACCCTGTATTATAATTTCACCACAAAACGTTTAATTTCATTTGATTCTTAAATGCCCCAATATCAATAGGGTTGCCGATTTGTTGTGGTTAATAATTTTTACTATATTTGTAGACTATAACTTTTTAAACCAACCACCATGCAATCAACCCTAATTACCCTTCTCATCACCATGTTCGCGACCTTGATGTTGTATTTTTTCATTTATAAACAAGGGTTTCGTTTTAATGTATATGCCAATATTATCATTCTTGTTCTGGTAAGTTTGTTTTTAGGGTATCATATTTCAAATATGTCCGCTCAGGGTGCATGGTATCAATATTGTTTGATTGGAATATTTGTCTACGGAATTTATAATGTGTTAATGAGGGTTAAGCAACAAATTGAATGGAGAGGGTAGGAGATTTGGGCAGTTATAGCTTCAAATAATTTTGTAGGCTGCCAAAACTATTTATTTTATTATGCTAAAGGGTATAAATATTGCACTGTATATTTTTGTTGTTTTTCTATCAATGATGCTTCTTGGACATAAATATCCTCATGTTTCTAAGGAGTATAATATTGATGAAATGTATTTCGTTTTATTTGCCAATACCAGGAGTGAGGCAGAGTTAAAAAGGACTTTTACGAAACAAATTGAAAAAAGAAATAATGTACTTCAAGATTATATGATTGTATATTGGATGCGGAAAAATGGTAATTGTTATTTCCGCGAACAGATTCAGGAGAATTATAAGTATTATTCCAATATTATGGAAGATTCCGTTTTATTGGACCAAACAGAAATAAAATTTATTTTGGAGACCGGCACACTAAATGATGAATTAAATGAACTTAACCAAGTTTGTAAATAATTACCAATTAAACAAATCCGGCCGCATTTTGCCAGTGGCTAACCTTGTTTGCTTAGGAATTATTATGCTAACATACGATTATTTTGAACCGGCATCGCAATTGTTTACGCCAAAACAATTTGACCGCATTATTTTTACTTGTTTCTCTTTAATGCTGCTAATTAATAGTTTGATTTATTTTAAAGAGCGCGAAATGTTTTGGAAATCGGGAAATTATTATTGTTATTTAGGATTAAATGTTTTGTTGTTAATTTATTTGATATGTTATCCGCGCTTTTTCCCGTTTTTACCTCTTTAATGATATGATGAATTAACTGGGCGCAAATGCATCCGTCCCTACGGGACTTGATTGAGGGGTGTGGGTGAGTGTTGTTACCATTCTTCGCCGGGGGCTTTTTGTTACCATTCTTTCGTCCCTACAGGACTTGATTGAGGCGTGTGGGTGGGTTTTGCTACCATTCTTTCTTCCTTACAGGACTGGTTTGGAGCGTAGGAGATAGACACATATACTTTGAAACGTTCATTTATTTCTTTATTTTTTCAGGAAGCTGAAATCCAATTTGTGTTCGGGGCTGTTTTTTTTGTTTCATTAATTCGTCAATATAACTGAAAACAACTTCAATGTTTTTATCCTGATTTTCAATTTTAAGTTTGATTCGTTCTAATTCCAATTTTAGTTCAGCATGTGATACAAAGAATTCACGTAGCTTCACAAACAATTCAATTATTTTGATACTAACCTTTATTGCTCTTTCACTTTTTAAAACATTGGCTAACATTAATATGCCATGCTCGGTAAATGCATATGGCAATGTTCCTCCTAATTGTTTTTTGGATGGTATCGCATTTTGCGATACCATAAGTTCAACCTCCTGTTCATTTAATTGGAACATAAAATGTTCTACTTTTTTAAAATACCTGATAGTTTATTTAAAGTTTTTAATTAATTCAAATAATAAATATTCAAATTAAACCCTCCTAAAAATAAAATGTGAATAATAACATTTACTGATATTCTAGCCCGGGGTGTAGCGGAAAACCCGCAGGCCGCCGGGGCGGACGAGGATTTGGAGCGGAACACCGGAACAAAATTCCAATCGCAAGCGCGATGTTGCTGCTCCAAAAATTAATAGAACAAAAATTGGAAACAAAATGTCAATCCTTACGATAAATTAATCCGTCAAAATCCGTCTAATCCGTTAAATCTGCGTTCCTTTTACAACTTCAAGCTACCGTTTCAATTCCCTTAATCTCCGGTATTGCTTTTTTGATACTTGCTTCGACACCGGCTTTCATGGTCATGAAACTCATTGGGCAGTTTTCGCAGGCGCCCAGCAGTTTTACTTTTACAACTAAATCGTCGGTAATTTCTACCACTTGAATATCACCGCCATCCTGTTTGAGATAAGGACGAATGGTGTCGAGCGAAATTTCAACCTGCTCCATGATAGATGTCATATTCGTTGTCATAACTAATGCAAAATTAATCAAATTAATCAATTACCCTCTTGTGATTTCCACCACCTTGGTGGCAGCTTTTTCATCGTTGCGTATCGAAATAAACCGCGCTGTATTATTAATCACCTCGTCGAAAGCTGCCTGTAAAATCGGATTACTATCGTCCAAAATTGCCGGCTTACCACTATCTCCGCCTTCGCGAATACTTTGAACCAGCGGCAATTGCCCTAACAATGGCACCATATATTCCTTCGCCAGCAAATCGCCACCGCCTTTTCCGAAAATGTAATATTTGTTCTCCGGTAACTCAGCAGGTGTGAAATACGCCATGTTTTCAACCACACCGATTATCGGCACATTTATATTCGGCAAGTTAAACATACTTGCCGCTTTTCGCGCATCGGCCAATGCTACTTCCTGAGGCGTGGTAACTATAATAGCTCCCGTAATTGGCACCGTTTGCACCAGCGTTAGATGCACATCGCCCGTTCCCGGAGGCAGGTCGATGATGAGGTAATCTAATTCGCCCCAAATACAATCTGTGACAAACTGACGTAAAGCGCTGCTCACCATTGGGCCTCTCCATACCACCGCCTGGGTTTCGTCGACCAGATAGCCAATAGAAAGCGATTTAAGGCCATAAGCCTCAAGCGGTATCATCATAGCCTTACCGTTTTGCTCTACAATTTTCGGTTTAGCGTCTTTAAGGCCCAACATGAGGGGTATACTCGGACCGTAAATATCGGCGTCCATAATGCCCACTTTGGCCCCCGTTTTAGACAAGCCAAGTGCCAGATTGACCGAAACGGTAGACTTTCCAACACCACCTTTTCCCGAGCAAACGGCAATAATATTTTTAACACCCGGCAGCAAAACCTCATTATTGCCCCGTACCGACGATACCCGGGCGCTCATATTGATATCCACAATCGCTTCTTTATCCACAAGATGTTTTACGGCATTCATGCAGGCGCGGTGAATTTCTTCCTTCATGGGACATGCAGGGGTGGTAAGTTCAACGGTAAAACTTACTTTTTTGCCCTCAATCTGAATGTTTTTAACCATTCCAAGGGTTACAATATCTTTGTGCAGGTCCGGATCATCTACATTCCGCAGCGCGTCTAAAATCCTTTTTTCGGTGATTTCCATATATATAATAAGGTGTAAAGTTACTGTCTGCAGAACAAAACTCGGTGGATATTGGTTTGAAAGATGTAGATAAAAAATTAGTCGGGACACTTGTATGTTCGGCAGAAAATTATCTTTGCACCTAAGTAAACCGTTGAGATGGCAAAAAATTTAATGATTGTGGAGTCGCCTGCGAAGGCAAAAACTATTGAAAAATTTCTTGGGAAAGATTTTGTGGTGAAGAGTTGTTATGGCCATATCCGCGACCTGGAGAAGGCAAATTTTGGTATCGATTTTGAAAAAAATTATGAGCCGAAATATGTGATTTCGCCCGATAAGGAAGCCCTGGTTAAGGAATTGAAGAAGCTCGCGAAAAGTGCTGAAGAAATTTGGTTAGCAACGGATGAGGACCGCGAAGGAGAAGCCATTTCCTGGCATTTATGTGAGGTTTTGGGCTTAAATGCTAAAAATGCGAAACGTATTGTTTTCCACGAAATCACTAAAAAAGCCATTCAGGATGCGGTGGCAAAACCACGTTTCATAAATATCGATTTAGTTGATGCGCAGCAGGCACGCAGAATTTTAGACCGCATAGTAGGTTTCGAATTGTCGCCACTGCTTTGGCGCAAAATCAATATGAAAACTTCCTTGTCTGCGGGACGCGTGCAAAGTGTTGCTGTGCGGGTTTTGGTGGAACGTGAACTGGAAATAAATGCTTTTAAATCGGCATCGTCGTATAAAATAACTGCCAATTTTATTGTAAAAGATGAAAATGGTAAAGAATACACGCTAAAAGCCGATTTACCTGAAAAATTGGAGCAGGAAGGTGATGCAGAAAAATTTGTAAACGATTGTAACGGAGCAAAATTTGCGGTTGCCAATATTGCGGTTAAACCGGCAAAAAGAACACCTTCAGCACCATTTACCACTTCTACATTACAACAGGAAGCCTCAACGAAACTCGGATTTTCGGTTGCCCGAACCATGATGATTGCCCAAAAATTATACGAAGAAGGGCATATCACTTATATGAGAACGGATTCGGTAAATTTAGGTGAACAGGCAATTGAAGCGGTGAAAGCTGAAATTGTAAAAAATTACGGGGATAAATATTCTAATCCGCGCAAATTCAAAACAAAATCGGCAGGCGCTCAGGAAGCCCACGAAGCCATTCGCCCAACGTACATGGAAAATCATGAAGTGGAAGCCGATTTCGATGAAAAACGTTTGTATAAACTCATCTGGAAACGCACCATGGCCTCCCAAATGGCCGATGCGGAACTGGAAAAAACAGTAGTAGATATCGACATTTCATCACGCAAAGAAAATCTGGTTGCAAAAGGTGAGATTATTAAATTCGACGGATTTTTAAAAGTATATACCGAAGCGCTTGAAGATGTTAAAGATGAAGATGCTACATTATTACCACCATTAAAAATTGGTCAGGATTTAGCATTAACTGAAATGACCGGCGCACAAAAATTTTCTAAACCGGGTGCACGATATACGGAAGCAAGTCTGGTAAAAAAATTGGAAGAATTAGGTATTGGCCGACCTTCTACTTATGCACCAACAATTTCTACCATTCAGAAAAGAGAATACGTAGAGAAAAAAGATAAAGAAGGTGTGGAACGTTCGTTTATTCAGTACACCTTAAAAGATGGTAAAGTGCAAAAACAAACACTTACCGAAACGTATGGTGCTGAACGCATGAAATTATTTCCTACCGACTTAGGTATGCTGGTTACCGATTTTTTAATTACCAATTTCCCGCAAATTCTAGATTATAATTTCACCGCAAATGTGGAAGAACAATTTGATGAAATTGCAGTTGGTAAAATCGACTGGCATAAAATGATCGATGATTTTTACAAGCCATTTCATGCCCACATGGAAGTAACCACCAAAACAGCTCAAAAGATAACAGGAGAGCGGTATTTGGGCTTACATCCAAACGGTGAACCACTGAAAGTGATGATGGGAAAATACGGTGCCATGGTGGTAATGGGAGAGACGCTGGATCCAAAAGAATTAAAGAATAATCCCGACGCCAAAAAACCAAAATTTGCCGGTTTACTCAAAACACAAAACATGGCAGAATTAACTTTGGAAGATGCCATTAAATTATTTGAGTTGCCAAAAACAATTGGCACTTATCGCGAAGATGATGTAGTGGTTGGCATTGGTCGATTTGGCCCATATGTGCGCAATATGAAAAAGTTTTATTCTATACCAAAAGGTACGGAAGCAGCAAGTATCACTTTAGAAGAAGCTATTGAATTAATTTTGGTGAAAGATGAAAAAGATGCGAATAAACTGATTCACGATTTTCCTGAACATGAAGTGCAGGTGTTGAACGGACAATACGGTGCATATATTAAAAAGGGAAAAGAAAATTATAAAATTCCAAAAGATAAAGTGGCTAAAGATTTAACGCTTGATGATGTTTTGGATATTATAAAAAATACAGACCCTTCAGTAAAAGGAAAAAAACGTTTCGCAAAGAAAAAAGCATAAGTGGTTTTTAATTGGTATGATTTAATTTTGAGTTGAAGCGGAAAAACGGACACAGTGAGTAATGAGAGTGAAATAGCGGCGTTGATTGCATTGTTAGACGACAATGATCAGGAAGTGTTTGACCACGTATCTGCAAGGTTAATTGCGCTGGGGCCAATGGTGATAGAGAAGCTGGAAGATGCTTATACTACCATTCCGAACCCTGTTATGCAGGAGCGCATCGAAGAATTAATTCATCACATACAATTTTTACGCGTAGAACAGGATTTACAAATTTGGGCTGCCAACGATAATAATGAATTATTAAAAGGATTATTAATTGTAACGCGTCACCAGTATCCTGAATTAGATGAAGATAAATTATTAAAAACTATTTCGCGTATTCAAAAAGATATCTGGATTGGCATAAATAATTATCTCTCGCCACTGGAACAAATGAATGTGGTAAATCAAACCTTGTTTTCACATTATCAGTTTCTCGGATTAAATAATGATGATGATGAGATGCGTTACATGTATCTCAATATTGTGGTGGATGCCTTTAAGGGCAACCATTTCAGCATTGGGTTATTGTATTTGAGTTTATGTCAGCAGTTGGATTTACCTGTATATGGTGTATGCCTAAGTTCACATTTTATTTTAGCCCGCACCCGCGAATTTATTTCCGATTTCGACGACCGTGAGGCAGCAAAAAATGAAGTGTTGTTTTATATTAATCCTTATAACAAAGGGTTAGCATTCAGCGAAAAAGAAATTAATATTTTTCTCAATAAAATTGGCGCTCAGCCAAACGATAAATATTTTGCACCGGCATCGAACAAACAGGTTTTGCTGGAATATGTGCAATATTTAATTCAACTGATTAAAAAACCTGCCGACCAGTATAAAGCTGATGATTTAAGAAGGCTGGAAGATATTTTAGCAGCATAATTTTATTTAGCACTTTCACTTTTATATCTAAATTTGTGCATGCGCATTTCCGGCTTCACATTTATTCGTAATGCCGACAAACTCAGTTATCCGATTCGGGAATCGCTGATGAGTTTATTGCCGCTTGTTGATGAACTGGTAATTGCAGTTGGCGACAACGACCCGGGTGATGGCACTTTAGATTTGATACATGCAATTAACTCCCCGAAAATTCGAATTATACATACCGTTTGGGACACTAAAACCTACCCTAAAGCCCAGGTTTACGCGCAACAAACTGACTTAGCACGCGCAAATTGCACCGGAGAATGGTTATTTTACCTTCAGGGCGACGAAGTGCTTCACGAAATGGATTATGCCACAATACGGTCACGATGCGCGGAATTGCTTGAAAACCACGAAATTGAGGGTTTATTGTTCAATTATTACCATTTCTGGGCCGATTATCGCCACCAAAACCGCTCCCACAGTGCTTACAGTCACGAAATTCGCATCATCAGAAACAGGCCTGACATACATTCATTTGGTGATGCCCAGGGTTTTCGTCGTATACCGGAGTTTACAGGAAACTACCGTCAGCAGGAGGGCGTTTACAAATTAAAAGTAGCGCGTGTAAATGCAGCAATATATCACTACGGCTGGGTTCGTCCCCCGGATTTTATGATGCAAAAACGCAAAATGAGTAATACGCTGCATCACGGTGCAGATACCACAACCGAAAATTTTACCGCAACAAAATTTGACTACGGTCCGGTTGGAAGAAAACCGTTATTTAAAGGCACCCATCCCGCCATCATGAACGAACGTATTGCACAATTTAATTGGGGCGATCAATTAAATTATTCCAAACATCAAAAAACAATAAATCGCCCCTTACAAAAACACGAAAAGCTCAAATATCGCATTTGGAGCTGGTTTGAAATTTATGTTTTTAGACGGCAGATTTTTACTGCGGCGAGGTATGGGGTGAAGAGGGTTTAGGTGCGAATTCAGCGATCGGCAACGGAAGTGAACACCTAGGTAAGGCGCATTGCACGCTTCGATGGATTGATTAGCTAATTAGCTGATGGGGGTTTATCGATGGGATGACATTCTTGCTCAAATTCGGATGTTCAATTGGTACATTTGCACATTGAATAGTTTCTCGCAAAGTCGCGAAGGTTAAGGTTTATATAATGTAATATTTCAAGCGCGCTAAGCTTTTAAACCAGGTTCACGCGGAACAAAGGAAAAGTCGGAGTCGTGAACCGCTGTTTAATTGGGCATTGGGCACATCGGCACATTTGCACATTGAATAGTTTCTCGCAAAGTCGCGAAGTTTAAGGTTTATATAATGTGTTATTTCAAGCGCGCTAAGCTTTTACACCAATTGCACGCTGAAAAAATCGGAGCGATGAGCGGCTGTTTATTTTGTAAATTGGATGGATGTTTTTTATCTACGGTGAATAAATATCATAAGGTAACACTAAATTCCTCTGTGCACTCAGTGGGCTGTTTTCTTTGTATTTCCTCTGTGGTTTCGGCTGTTCAATTGGTACATGGGTACATTGGTACATTTGCACATTGAATAGTTTCTCGCAAAGTCGCGAAGGTTAAGGTTTATATAATGTAATATTTCAAGCGCGCTAAGCTTTTAAACCAGGTTCACGCGGAACAAAGGAAAAAGTCGGAGTCGTGAACCGGCTGTTTAATTGGTACATTGGTACATCGGTACATTTGCACATTGAATAGTTTCTCGCAAAGTCGCGAAGTTTAAGGTTTATATAATGTGTTATTTCAAGCGCGCTAAGCTTTTACACCAATTGCACGCTGAAAAAATCGGAGCGATGAGCCGGCTGTTTATTTTGTAAATTGGATGGATGTTTTTTATCTACGGTGAATAAATATCATAAGGTAACACTAAATTCCTCTGTGCACTCAGTGGGCTGTTTTCTTTGTATTTCCTCTGTGGTTTCGGCTGTTCAATTGGTACATGGGTACATTGGTACATTTGCACATTGAATAGTTTCTCGCAAAGTCGCGAAGTTTAAGGTTTATATAATGTGTTATTTCAAGTGCGCTATGCTTTTACACCAGGTTCACGCGGAACAAAGGAAAAAGTCGGAGTCGTGAACCGGCTGTTTAATTGGGTACATTGTGCATTTGCACATTGATTAGTTTCTCGCAAAGTCGCGAAGTTTAAGGTTTATATAATGTGTTATTTCAAGTGCGCTATGCTTTTACACCAGGTTCACGCAAAACAAAGGAAAAAGTCGGAGTCGTGAACCGGCTGTTTAATTGGTACATTGGTACATCGGTACATTTGCACATTGATTAGTTTCTCGCAAAGTCGCGAAGTTTAAGGTTTATATAATGTGTTATTTCAAGTGCGCTATGCTTTTACACCAGGTTCACGCAAAACAAAGGAAAAAGTCGGAGTCGTGAACCGGCTGTTTAATTGAGACATTGGCATCAGTGCATTTGCACATTGATTAGTTTCTTGCAAAGTCGCGAAGGTTAAGGTTTATATAATGTAATATTTCAAGCGCGCTAAGCTTTTACACCAGGTTCACGCGGAACAAAGGAAAAAGTCGGAGTCGTGAACCGGCTGTTTAATTGGTACATTGGTACATCGGTACATTTGCACATTGGTTAGTTTCTCGCAAAGTCGCGAAGGTTAAGGTTTAAATTATGTGTTATTTCAAGCGCGCTAAGCTTTTACACCAGTTGCAGGCTGAAAAAATCGGAACGATTAACCGGCTGTTTAATGTGTAAATTAGATGGAAGTTTTATTTCTAGGAAAATAAATATCATAAGGTAACACTAAATTCCTCTGTGCACTCAGTGGGCTGTTTTCTTTGTATTTCCTCTGTGGTTTCGGCTGTTCAATTGGTACATGGGTACATTGGTACATTTGCACATTGATTAGTTTCTCGCAAAGTCGCGAAGTTTAAGGTTTATATAATGTGTTATTTCAAGCGCGCTAAGCTTTTACACCAGGTGCACGCTGAAAAAGCGGAGCGGTGAGCCGGCTGTTTAATGTGTAAATTAGATGGATGTTTTTTATCTACAGTGAATAAATATCATAAGGTAACACTAAATTCCTCTGTGCACTCAGTGGGCTGTTCTCTTTGTATTTCCTCTGTGGTTTCGGCTGTTCAATTGGTATGGGTACATTGGTACATTTGCACATTGATTAGTTTCTCGCAAAGTCGCGAAGGTTAAGGTTTAAATTATGTGTTATTTCAAGCGCGCTAAGCTTTTACACCAGTTGTACGTTGAAAAAAGGAGAGCTGAACCTGCCCCTTATTGGGTAAATTAGATGGATGTTTTTTAATCTACGGTGAATAAATATCATAAGGTAACACTAAATTCCTCTGTGCACTCAGTGGGCTGTTTTCTTTGGGTTTCCTCTGTGGTTTCGGCTGTTTAATTGGTACATGGGTACATCGGTACATTTGCACATTGATTAGTTTCTCGCAAAGTCGCGGAGTTTAAGGTTTATATAATGTGTTATTTCTAGCGCGCTAAGTCTATAAACCAATTTCACGCGGAAGAAAGGAAAAAGTCGGAGTCGTGAACCGGCTGTTTAATTGGTACATTGGTACATCGGTACATTTGCACATTGATTAGTTTCTCACAAAGTCGCGTAGGTTAAGGTTTAAATAATGTGTTATTTCATGCGCGCTAAGCTTTTACACCAGTGTCACGCGGAAAAATGGAAAAAGGCGGAGTTTTATGCTGATAAACCAAGCAGCTGAAATTTTCACGGCTAGAATGATTAATAATTTTTCTCCTAAATTTGTAAAAAAAGCAACCATGCAAAAATTTTGTTTTACACTTGGGTTTATCCTAATTACATATATATCCACTGCTCAAACAAGTCAGACAACTTATTACAAAGATGAAAATTTGAAAAAAGAAGTGCCTGAAGAAAAGGCAGTTTATAAAAAAACAATTACACAATCCGAAGACGGAACAATTACTGTTGAAGCAATTAATATCATTAAACAGGAAGTGATTTTTTTTGAGGCGACTAAAAATAGTGAACAAGTTGGTGTATGGATTAATCCTAAAAGAGAACACAAAGTGCTCAATTATGATTTTCAGTTAATTTATAGCAAAGACACTTGTATTAACACAACGCCTAAAATGGCTGATTATTTTAAAGATAATGACTCGCTGCAATACAAGGCACCAAAAATAACAAGCGGCGAGCAATCTATTTTTCAATATATAGGTAGCCATACCTACTACCCGCGGTTGGCCCGTGACAATGGAATTGAAGGTACAATATACCTAACGTTGATCGTTGATGATAAAGGCAAAGTTTCTAGTGTCAGCGTGAACCGCGGTATACAAGTCACGCTGGATAAAGAAGCTGCTAGAGTGCTTAATTCATTAACTTTCGACGGACCTGCTACACTAATCGGTGTGCCCGTTGGATTTTGTTGTGTTATACCTATAAAATTTATGATGAGCTGATTGTATAAGCTTGTTCCACTAAGCTTGTAATCCTGCTAAAAAATGCAATATTTCTTTTTCTCCCTTTTTAGAAGTATAGGGTTGAATCGTTTTTGCCGTTAAAATTAAATAGTGATGGATTTGGTTTTCTACACTCAATCTGCTTTGTGAGACAGCTGCTTCTGATATCCAAAAACGGATAATCAACGAAAGTGCAGAAACTAAATACTCAACATCCGATTTATCCTTGAATTTGAGAAACCCATTTTTTATAAGATGCGAAATATTTGCGCTGATGGCCATATTTCTGCTCGAAGCGGTTTTTTTATATTGGGACTTAATTACTTTGTTTTGCTCCATAAGATGCACAAAACTTAATAACAAACATCGATACTGCACGTGATTGTGAAAAACTTGTTGTAGCATGTTCAGAAATTCAGCCAAAGTGATGCTTTCACTGGCTACTACAACCTTAGAGTTGGCATCTTTTAACCCTTGTGAAATCGCAAATACCAAGTCATCCTTCGTTGGATAATAATAGGTGATATTACTTACGCGCATGTTAAGATGGGCGGCTAATTCGCGCATACCGACATATTCCACCCCTTCATTATTGAATAATTCAAGGGCTTTTGAAAATATTTTTTCTTTTGTGGTCATAAAATTTGGACAATGTCCAAAAATAGCTATTTTTGTTTTATAAATTGAAAATTATGCAACATACTTATCCACTTACAATTGAAAACTGTATAGGCGAAAAACTCACATTTACCGGAATAGAAAAAACACTTAAGGGCGACCGTGTATTGGTGATTGGAAATTGTAAACCCGGTGCAGGTCCTGCCATGCATGTGCATTTTCAGCAAGATGAATGTTTATCAGTTGTTTCGGGAAAAATGGGTTATCAGGTTTTAGGAGAGGAACCGAAAATGGCTTTGCCGGGTGAAACCGTTTTATTTAAACGCGGCACACCACATAAATTTTGGGCAGCCGACAACCATCCCCTGGTAGCCAATGGATGGATAGAACCTGCAAACTCGGTGGTGTTCTTTTTATCTGCTTTATATGCAGCACAAAATAAATCCGGTAATGCACAACCGGAGGCTTTCGATGGTGCTTATCTGGTAACGAGATACAAATCAGAATATGATATTAAAGAAGTGCCTACATTTGTCAAAAAAGTAATATTTCCAATAATTGTTTTAATTGGTAAAATACGTGGTAAATACAATCATTTTGCAAATGCACCGGAGCCGTTAAAATAAAACAAGCGCATTAAGTTTCTCGCAAAGTCGCGAAGGTTAAGGTTTATATAATGTAATATTTCAAGCGCGCTAAGCTTTTACACCAGGTTCACGCGGAACAAAGGAAAAAGTCGGAGTCGTGAACCGGCTGTTTAATTGGTACATCGGTACATCACTGTTGTCCGGTAAAACTCATATGATTTTACGAAGTTGTTTATTTACGGTGGTTTTAGGTTGCAGATAGTTGCTTTTTCAAGGTGAAGCCCTTAGGAAGTTAAAAGACAGTTGTGGTGATGGTGGTTTATAAATGCTAAGCATTTTTTCGGGGTCGATTAAAAATCAATGATGTTAAAATAGTTCATCAGATGTTGCCTAATCATGCCTGATATTGTAGAATAAGCCCAATGCTTATTTCCTGTTTGGTTAACTGTTTTTTGTATTATTCTCACTAATAAATCACATATCAAAGTTGCCCATATTTGTATTTCTATTGCATTGGGATTATCGCCTAAAAAATATTTTAATGGATAACGTTGTTTTATGCGCTTGAATAATGTTTCAATTTGCCATCTGCGCTTATACAAGTCTGCAATGACTTCCGGATCGCTAGTGTAATCATTACAAACAAATTGAAACATGCGTTGCTTTTCCTCATCCCAAAATTCAACTACTCGGGCTTTAATTAAGGGGATTTTTTTTCGATTACTTGGCCGACCTAATTCCACATAATTATCAGAGCGGACACCTGAGTCATAGGCTGCTTCCGACACAGGGCGGTGCACCAGCACTTTTACAGAAGCATCCCTTTTAAGTCGGCTTACCCATCTAATACCGTGATTACCCCATTCAGCGAACTGCTTGTAATTGGTGTAGGCTTTATCAAACAACACAGTAGAGTTATCAGGCACTTTAAGTTGGTGTAAGAAAGTTAAATCATGTTCTTTGGCTTCACTAATAAAAACAAATGCAGGTAAATCATGCTTGGCATTTATCATCATGTGCGCTTTAACACCACCCTTCTTTTTTCCATTTTGTTTAGCGGTACCGGCACCGCGCATCACTGAATTAAAGAGACTAAATGTTGTTGAATCGATGATAAATAAGTCATCATCGATATTTAATGGACGGCGGCTGTCCGGTAAACCGAAATAGGTATCATAAAGCATGTGATACACACTTTCGAAGAATTTGGCAGGACGGCGTTGATTTGCTTCTGATAACGTACTTCTTTTTGGTGTATCCAGCAACCCTAAATGATTGAGTTTATTTAGGCCGTAACCCTGCATTCCTGTAGTGATTTCACGCAAATTGGTGGCATTGAAAAATGCACCATATAACATCGTGATCAAATGGTCATATGCCATAAATTTCTTGCAATATCGATTTGCATTATGCAGTTTAGACAAACGCTCGATTTGTGCCCGGGGTATTAAAGAAAGTAGTTGATTGAATACCGGCTGTCCGGTAAAAAAAGTACCTTTGCGCATAAGTTTAGTTTTTGGTCGCAAATCAAAACTAACACTTATTGGGAGTTCTTCGGAGCTCCCTTTTTATTTATAATTATTTTTTACCGGACACCAGTGATCGTACATTTGCACATTGATTAGTTTCTCGCAAAGTCGCGAAGGTTAAGGTTTAAATTATGTGTTATTTCAAGCGCGCTAAGCTTTTACACCAGTTGTACGTTGAAAAAGGAGAGCTGAACCTGCCCCTTATTGGGTAAATTAGATGGATGTTTTTTAATCTACGGTGAATAAATATCATAAGGTAACACTAAATTCCTCTGTGCACTCAGTGGGCTGTTTTCTTTGTATTTCCTCTGTGGTTTCGGCTGTTCAATTGGTACATGGGTACATTGGTACATTTGCACATTGATTATTTTCTCGCAAAGTCGCGAAGATTAAAGTTTATATTATGTGTTATTTCAAGCGCGCTAAGTTTTTAAACCAATTGTACACTGATAAAGCAGAGCGTTGAAACGTTTTTTTATTGGGCAAATTAGATGGATGTTTTTTATCTAGGGTGAGTAAATATCATAAGGTAACACTGAATTCCTCTGTGCACTCAGTGGGCTGTTTCTTTGTATTTCCTCTGTGGTTTCGGCTGTTCAATTGGTACATGGGTACATTGGTACATTTGCACATTGATTATTTTCTCGCAAAGTCGCGAAGGTTAAGGTTTAAATTATGTGTTATTTCAAGCGCGCTAAGTTTTTACACCATTTGTACGCTGAAAAAGCGGAGCGATGAGCCTGCTGTTTATTTTGTAAATTAGATGGATGTTTTTTAATCATGGAAAATAAATATCATAAGGTAACACTAAATTCCTCTGTGCACTCAGTGGGCTGTTTTCTTTGTATTTCCTCTGTGGTTTCGGCTGTTCAATTGGTACATGGGTACATTGGTACATTTGCACATTGATTATTTTCTCGCAAAGTCGCTAGGTTTAAGGTTTAAATAATGTGTTATTTCAAGCGCGCTAAGTCTATAAACCAATTTCACGCGGAAGAAAGGAAAAAGTCGGAGTCGTGAACCGGCTGTTTAATTGGTACATTGGTACATCGGTACATTTGCACATTGATTAGTTTCTCGCAAAGTCGCGAAGTTTAAGGTTTATATAATGTGTTATTTCAAGCGCGCTAAGTTTTTACACCAATTGTACACTGATAAAGCGGAGAGTTGAACCGGCTGTTTATCGGTAACTTATAAGCCTGTTAATTAGCGCATCATCACATTAATATTTATATTTACACAATGGAAATTCAACAAACTGATAACCATAAGAGGGGAAGTTTTTTCATTGAGATAAATGGAAAAAAAATGGCTGAAATGACCTATGTTTGGGCTGGGGCCGGTATAATTATTATTGAACATACGGAAGTTGACGACGCATTAAGAGGTAAAAGTGCCGGCAAACAACTTGTTGCTCAAGCAGTGGCGTTTGCACGAGAAAAAGGTATTAAAATTAAACCGCTTTGTCCATTCGCGAAATCGGTTTTTGATAAAATTGATGATTATCATGATGTCTTGAAAAATTAAAAACTACGTAGCTATTTTGTGAAAAAATTGAAATGTGTTGGGTTCAATATTAAATCAGTGCTATTTCAATTTCTTAAGATATTTAATTTAAATAACTGGGGCGTGTGCCGAAATGAACATTAGTTGATAGCTAAACAATCCGATACGGCACCGTGCTTTCCGCTCCAAATCCTCGTCCTTCGTTCCTCAGTCCTGCGGGTTTTACGCTGCAATCACTCACGCGGGGTTTCGGATTAATCATCTCATGGATGTCCGCGCATTATGTATTTTTGGAATGACGCCAAATAATGTAAATAAACAATTAATTAAGTAGAATTGTATCTGTTGGTTAATAAAGGTTAATCATTGTAATAATGTTCACTATCGGCGCGATTATTGTAAATTTGAAACTAAATTATCATTTATTACCATGGCTAACAACACTTCGCAACATATATTAAACACCGCTGCCAACCTTTTAGGATTCTGTTTATTCGTAATTACATCACTCCATATTGCCAGTCGCACTGAAACGCATATAATTGATGAGCTTACTTCAGGCGTGGCGGTTTTGCTGACTTTTGCATGTTTGTTTTCATTTATTTCTATCAGAACCGTTCATCCAACTAAGGAAAGGAGATTGGAGAAAATTGCTGACTACCTTTTTGTAACCTCTCTTGCCGGTATTCTCATAATCATTTTACTGATTACATTGAACTTTATTAAATGAAAATTTATAACAAGCTACCGGCAATTACTTTGGCTTTCTGGGTAATGAAAATTTGTGCCACCACTTTGGGTGAAACTGCCGGCGATTTGTTATCTATGACTTTAAATGTTGGTTATGCTTTATCCTCTATCATTTTATTAAGCGTTTTTTTGATAACGCTCATTATTCAGTTATCTGTAAAAAAGTATCATCCTGTTATTTATTGGGCCGTTATTTTATCTACCAGCACCGCAGGAACCACTATGTCCGATTACATGGACCGCACACTCGGATTGGGTTATGCCTTAGGTTCCTGCATTTTAATTGTTTTGCTGCTTACAACATTATTTATCTGGTTTCAATCAGAAAAATCACTTTCTGTTACTGAAATACGCACAAAAAAAGGTGAATTGTTTTATTGGACTGCCATATTATTTTCCAATACCCTTGGCACAGCCTTGGGCGATTTTCTTGCTGATGATTCCGGTTTGGGCTTTGCTGGTGGAGCCATATTAATTGGAACATTATTAATAATAATAATCGCCTGTTATTACTTTTCTAAAATTTCGCATGTGGTTTTATTTTGGGCGGCATTTGTTTTAACACGCCCTTTTGGCGCTACGTTCGGCGATTTGCTTACTAAGACAAAAGATCAGGGCGGACTCAATTTTGGAACAAGAGGCGCATCAATTACTTTGGGCTATTTTAATTTTGCTGATTTTAAATGCGCAACTCAAATTGAAAAAAGAAGCGAAATTCGAACAGTATTAATATACATATTCAAAAAGTACGTGTTTTATCTGATTGTCCTGATTCGTTTCGATTAATTCTTGCAAAACCCCATTTTTGTTATAGGTTGCATCGATAGTAAATTCTGAAGAAATTAATTGAACCGGCTGAATGCCATGATATTTAATTTTGAAACTGGTTGTGTCTCCATTATAGAATGTAACAATACATTTAGTTATTCGTCCAAATCGAATGGTATACTGCTCGCTGTAGAGAAATGATTGCAACTCATTTGATTCAGTTTTAATAATCAGCGCAGGAGTATTCCTTTTATATTTAATGAGCTTACTGAAATTTCCATATTCTTCGTATTCGAATATTTGTGGATAGCCGAAAATAAACTTTCTTTCGTCAGAAACGCCTTGGGATACGATATAATCGCAATAATTTTTTGAGTTATATTGATAAGTAATATTTGTAATTCCACTGGATGATACTTTCTCTACAAGCTCGTTTCTAACATAACTACAACTGTAAAAATTTACCATTGTATCCCGCTTTTCATTGATATAATATTCTGCAATAACATCCCCGAACGAATAATAGGTAAAGCGTCTGGAAAAATAAAATTCATTATTTGTGTAGTTTGTAACTGCAATTCGATTTCCTGACCTATCAAAACGAATTGTATCAGTTTTAATCGGCAAACTATCATCTCCAAAATAAGTATTTGAAATCATTACCCGGCAAGTGGGAATATTTCGTTCAAAAAATGACAAGTATCCTTCCTCAAATAATTGTCCGGATACTGCACTTAACAAAATTAAATTAAACAGTATCAAACAAATGTTATGGCGCATTTCTTATGTCTTGAAACATTATAAAACGAAAAAGTCGGCTGAAAATATATTTCAACCGACTTAACAATTTTATTCAATTTTGGGCTGCAATTTGCTTATTTATTCAATGGTGACGCTTGCTGTATTTATAAAAACATCTTCCTCATTATAAATATCTACATAATAAAGTCCCTTTTCTTTAAAAGTGGCTTTGAATGCAAAATAATCCCAATCTTTTTCGATACTTACCGTAAAACTCATGGTGGGTTCTCCAAATAAATCATCCTCTTCGTTAAAAATATCTACATAAACATATTCTGATTCAAAAGGGCGGTTGTTATTTGCTACATAGCAGGTAACAGTAACACTGTCAGAGGTTAAGTAAAATACGCTCGATTCGCCAATTAAATTGATACTGGCATCCACAGTATTACAAAATCGCATTTCTGAATTTTCATAATAGTAAGTATCTATTTTATTGGTATCGCTAACAATTGTATAATCTATAGCTACATCAAATTCTACGCTAGCCATTTCATTACCATTAAACATCATGGTTGCTTTGTAATCGCCGGGTGTTGTGAAAAATTGATCGCGTACAAACCAGGAAGTCGTGTTATCTGAAGCAGGAATCGTTTCAAACGGAATGTATTTATTTTGAGTTACATCCCATTGATCAATATACAAATACCAAACGCCACTAGCAAAATTGGAAGGTTGCTTATATAATATGTAAACATATCCGCCTTCCTTTGCTACATCCCATGATGCATATACACCGGAGGGGTTTCCACTTTGGTCGTATGACTCACATAAAACAATACTTTGAGCCCGTAGTCCCAAGCTGAAACAAAGCATTAAAAAGGCTAAAACGAGGTTGTGTTGTGTGCGCATAATTTAAAATTTTGGGTAAAGTTATATTAATTATAAATGCATTTCAAAGGATAAAAAATATAAAATTATTGTTGATTAAAATCACATTTACCGCATAAAAAATCCGGAATTATAATACTCCGGACCTTTCATAATTATTTATTTTATTACTCCATAAGCAGGTAGGCTTTGATAAATTCATCCAAGCCTCCGTTTAATACAGCATCTGCATTTCCGGTTTCATAACCTGTTCTGGCATCTTTAACCAATTTATAAGGATGTAAAACATAATTTCGAATCTGGCTACCCCATTCAATTTTCTTTTTGGTGCCTTCAATTTTATCTTTTACTTCCTGACGTTTCTGCAATTCTAAATCATATAATTTACTGCGCAACATTTGCATAGCCATTTCACGGTTTAAACCCTGTGTTCTGTTCACCTGACAGGCAACAACAATACCGGTAGGTAAGTGGGTTACCCGCACTGCCGTTTCCACCTTATTTACATTCTGACCACCGGCACCACCACTTCGGAAGGTGTCCCAGGTTAAATCGGAAGGTGAAATATTAATTTCAATGGTATCATCAATCAATGGCGAAACAAACACACTGGCAAAACTCGTATGCCTTTTTGCATTGCTGTCGAAAGGAGAGATGCGCACCAAACGATGCACGCCATTTTCACTTTTCAGCAAACCATAAGCAAACTCACCATCAATTTGTAATGAAGCACTTTTAATGCCCGCCACATCACCTGCCTGAAAATCGAGTTCCGTTACTTTAAATCCGTTTTTACTCGCCCACATATTATACATGCGGTATAACATACTCGCCCAATCGCAACTTTCTGTGCCACCAGCACCTGAGTTTATCGTTAAAATTGCAGGTAATTGATCTTCATGTTCGGTAAGTGTCGATTTAAATTCCAGCTCGTCCAGTATTGCCTGTGATTTTACATACTGTGCTTCCAATTCCTCTTCACCCGCCTCACCGGCTTGCGAAAATTCATATAGCACTTCCAGGTCGTCAACGGCTGCTGCGGCATCATTATAGCTATTAATCCAGATATTGTTAATCTTGATTCGCTTCAACACCACCTCAGCATTTTTCGGATCATCCCAAAAACCCGGCTGGTGTGTAATTTGTTCGTCTTCTCTTACTTGTGTAACCTTATCATCGAAGTTAAAGAAACCTCCTCAAAACAAGCAGTTTTTCTTTTAAATCTGTTAAATGTTCGAATGTCATGCGGCAAAGATAGCCAAATTAGGGAATTAGCAAATTGGTTGATTAGCAAATTAGCTAATTGGGTGAGGAGGTAGATGTTGATTTAGAGTTTTACAAGGCACGCTTGGTTGAATTAGCAAATTAGCTTATTAGCAAATTAGCTGATGGGGTGATTCGTAAACTATAAATTATTCTTACAAATCAACATCCTGTTATTTTTTGCAAAAAAATAACCCTCAAATTTCATTAATCACTTTTAGCATTCTCAAAATTGACTATATATCGACGCATGTGCACAAGCGATAAACCCCATTTGCTAATTTGCTAATTGCCAAATTTGCTAATTAATTTCACACCTTTGTAAAAATTCCACGCTTGTCGCTCAACACATTACTTCGGAACGAAAATTTGGCAAAAGCCCGGCAGGTCACCTATGACCTTATTATTATTGGAGGCGGAATTACGGGGGCTGGAATTGCACTTGATGCCGCTGCAAGAGGATTGAAGGTGCTTTTGCTTGAAAAATACGACTTCGCAGGTGGAACTTCTTCAAAATCGACTAAGCTGATTCATGGCGGATTACGATATTTAAAACAGCTGGAATTTGGATTGGTGCGGACGGTTGGAATTGAACGTGCTGTTATTCATAAACTTGCACCACATTTGGTTGAACCTGTTAATATGGTGTTGCCGATTTATAAGGACGGCAGTCTCGGCAAATTTTCCACATCGCTGGCATTACGCATTTATGATGCACTGGCGCAGGTGAAAAAAGAAGACCGTTATTATCTTGTAGATAGTAAATTAATGTCTGAACTGGAACCCCTCATAAATAAAAACGGATTATTAGGTGCGGCAATTTATAAAGAATTCAGAACGGATGATGCACGATTAACATTGAGTGTTATTAAATCAGCAAATCAATACGGTGCAGACTGTTTTAATTATCTGAAAGCAGAAAATTTTTTATTTGAAAATAATAAAATTACCGGCGTTATCGCAAGAGATTTAATTAGCGATAAACAAATGGAATTTAAAGGCACATTTGTAATTAACGCTGCAGGCCCATGGGTAGATGATGTTCGGAGTTTAGAAACATTACCTAAAGGGAAAAAATTACATCTCACCAAAGGTATACATATTGTTGTTCATAAATCGGATTTACCTGTAAAACATGCCTTGTATTTTGATGTTGCGGGTGATAACCGTATGATATTTATTATTCCGCGAGGTGATATCGTTTATATTGGGACTACTGATACGAATTATACCGGCGACAAAGATAATATCAGCCTTACTACAGAAGATGCCAATTACCTGATTCAGGCTGTAAATGCTTTGTTTCCTGAACTTGCGTTACGCAATAATCAGATTTTGTCGGGTTGGGCCGGTTTGCGGCCGCTAATACATGAGGAAGGAAAGTCACCATCTGAATTATCTCGAAAAGATGAAATATTTATTTCAGATAAGGGATTGATTTCCATAGCAGGAGGTAAATTAACCGGTTACCGGAAAATGGCTGAAAAGGTTGTTAATCTGCTCGCAAAAAAAGAAAAAAAACTCGGTAAACATATTCCTGCAGGTCATACGATAAATATTAAATTATTTGGCGCTGATTTTAATATCCCAATTGAAGAATATATTGAAAGAAGAACAGGTGAGGCAAAACAAATTGAGGTAAGCAGAAAAACAATTACCTATTTAGTACATAATTACGGCACTGCTACAGAAGATATCATTAACCTGGCATTTGAAATAGGAAATTCGGTTAAAAATGCACACTTAAGAATATTAACGGCTGAAATAATTTATTGTATTGAAAATGAAATGGTAACCAACGTGAGCGATTTTATTATTCGCAGAACAGGATTATTATATTTCGATATGCCAACTGCCAAGGCAATATATACAGATGTGGCAAATGTTATTGCTGATAGATTAAATTTAGATGAAGTCGAAAAACAGCAGCAAATTGAATTCTTTTTAACTGCCCTTGTACAGGTGCTTCCGGCCTGAGCTGTACGCTGGTACGTACAATTATCAACAACTATGTGGTATAACCTTGTTTGTAGTTCTGCAAACATAAGCTAATCTTGGATTACAAACCACGATATGGCATTGAAGAAAAAAGCTAAAGTGCAGGAGGAGAAAAAAATTTTCATTCTAGACACATCGGTTATACTGCACGACCATAATTCTGTAAACAAATTTGAGGAACATGATGTAGTTATTCCCATAACAGTGCTGGAAGAATTAGACAACTTCAAGAAGGGTAACGAAACCATCAATTTTGAAGCAAGGGAATTTATTCGATTTCTCGATAATAAATCGAAGGAAAGTACTTTGCAGGAGTGGCGACCAATTAACGGACGCACTACAGGGCGCATGCTGGTTGCCATGTATGAACATACCGGTTTAAATGCTGAAGAAGTTTTTGGAGAAGAAAAGCCTGATCATAAAATATTGAATACGGCTTTGGTTATGAAACAAAAATATCCGACGCATAAGGTTATTTTGGTTACAAAAGATATTAATCTTCGTCTGAAAGCCAAGTCGCTCGGACTTTACAGCGAAGATTACAAAAACGATAAAATTGAAAATCCCGATTTATTAAAGGAACCAATTGAAACAATTGAAGGGATTGATCACGAAACAATTGATAAAATTTACAGCGACGGATTTATCGGATTTAAAAAAATATTAAAACAGGAACCATTTTCCAATCAGTGTTTTATTTTGAAAAATGGCAGCAGCAGTGTATTAGCAAGTTATAATTCTGAAGAAAAAGTATTTGAACGAATTAATAAAGCTACTGCATACGGTATTAAACCACGTAATGCTGAACAGGTATTTGCCCTAAATGTTTTACTGGATCCGGATATTAAACTGGTAGCATTACAGGGACAATCAGGAACCGGGAAAACCTTGCTGGCATTGGCTTCTGCATTAGAACAAAGAAGAAATTATAAACAAATATTTCTTGCCCGCCCAATTATTCCATTAAATAATAAAGACATTGGTTATTTACCGGGCGATATTAAATCCAAACTGAATCCATACATGGAACCACTTTGGGATAATTTAAAAATGATTCAAAATCAATTTGAGCAAAACGACAGCGAATACAAAGCAATTGCGCAAATGATTGAACAGGAAAAACTCGTCATTCAGCCACTTGCTTATATTCGTGGTCGCAGTATTTCCAATATTTATTTTATCATCGATGAAGCTCAAAATCTCACACCGCTCGAAGTAAAAACCATCATCACCCGAGCAGGAGAGAACACAAAAATCATTTTCACCGGCGACATCAATCAAATCGATACACCCTATCTCGATACCCACAGCAACGGATTGAGTTATTTGATAGACAAGATAAACAACCACCCAATGTGCTCCGTAATCACCCTCCAAAAAGGCGAACGCAGCGAACTCGCCAACCTGGCCAACGAATTATTATAAAAAAATAGCATAAAAAAAGCAACCCCGCTCTGCGCAGTCGGAGACTGCGCAGCCGAACCGCGGTCTCCCGACCGATAGGTTTAAATTGTAATTCCAAGTAACCAAATAATTCCAATTATAAAGGTGGTCCAAGACCATCACCGCTCTGCGCTGTCTCCGACTGCGCTGAGGCTTCCGCGGTCTCCGACCGTCTTGATTTAAGTAACTATTGAAGTTTGAATTAGATATTTGTTTTTGTTTACAAGATGGTCAAAGACCATGTAAGCCTCAGCGCAGTCGGAGACAGCGCAGAGCGACATACAAACGTAAACGTGTGCATATCATTCATCTGAACTCGGATTCAAATCTGCTATTTTCGCGCTATGGCTAACACGAACTATAATTATTCGGAAGATCATATCAGGACCCTCGACTGGATTGAACACATGCGGATGCGTCCGGGGATGTATATTGGTAAACTTGGTGATGGTTCATCGGCGGATGATGGTATTTACATTCTGGTAAAAGAAGTTATCGATAACGCCATCGATGAATATATGATGGGTTACGGGAAAAAAATTGAAGTTGAAATAGAAGAATATAAAGTTACGGTTCGCGATTACGGTCGGGGTATTCCGCTGGGGAAAGTGATTGAGTGTGTGAGCGTTATGAACACCGGAGCGAAATATGACTCTGCGGCTTTTCAAAAATCGGTTGGTTTAAATGGCGTGGGAACCAAGGCGGTTAATGCTTTAAGTCACTACTTTCGTGTAGAGGCCTTTCGTGAAGGAAAAACTAAAATGGCTGAATTTGAAAAGGGAATTTTGAAGAAAGATAATAGCATCACTAAAACCGATCAGAAAGACGGCACATTAGTTACATTTATCCCTGATAATGCCATCTTTAAAAATTATCATTTTATTCCTGAATATCTCGATAATCAGTTGTGGAATTATGTTTTTTTAAATGCCGGATTAACTATTCATTATAACGGACAAAAATATTATTCGCAAAACGGCTTACTCGACTTATTAAAACGCAAAACGAATGAAGAAGATTTACGTTACCCGATTATACATTTAAAAGGCGACGATATTGAATTGGCACTTACCCATAATAATGAGTATGGTGAAGAATATTATTCATTTGTAAACGGACAATTTACCACTCAGGGTGGAACACACCTTGCTGCTTTTCGTGAAGGAATTGTAAAAACCGTGCGTGAGTTTTACAAAAAAGATTTTGATGCTTCCGATATTCGTCAGGCTATTGTTGGAGCCATTGCTATACGCGTGCAGGAGCCCGTTTTTGAATCGCAAACTAAAACTAAACTGGGCTCTATCAATATTGCTCCCGATGGCATTACGGTTAAAAGTTTTGTGGTAGATTTTATTAAAAAAGAACTCGACAATTATCTCCATAAAAATCCGACTACAGCCGATGCATTACTTAAACGTATCTTACAAAATGAACGTGAAAGAAAAGATATAGCAGGTATTAAAAAATTAGCTAATGAACGTGCTAAAAAGGCAAATCTCCACAACAAAAAACTGCGTGATTGTCGCTTCCATTTAGGGGAAGATAAACACGAAAAAACAAATAATTCGACCTTATTTATTACGGAAGGGGATAGCGCCAGTGGTAGTATTACCAAAGCCCGTGACGTGGAAACACAGGCTGTATTTTCGTTAAAAGGTAAACCATTAAATGTATACGGACTAACTAAAAAAATTGTATACGAAAATGAGGAATTTAATTTATTGCAACACGCATTAAATATAGAAGATGGTATTGAAGGATTACGGTACAATCAAATTGTAATTGCAACAGATGCCGATGTGGATGGTATGCATATACGATTGTTATTGCTGACCTTCTTCCTTCAGTTTTTCCCTGACCTGGTAAAAAACAATCACGTGTATATTTTGCAGACACCATTATTCAGGGTGCGGAATAAAAAAGATACCATTTATTGTTATTCGCAAACAGAAAAACAAAATGCCGTAAACAAATTGGGTAATAAGCCGGAAATCACACGCTTCAAAGGTCTTGGTGAGATTTCACCTGATGAATTCAGCGGATTTATTGGTGAAAATATTCGCCTTGAACCCGTAATCATCGGCAAAGAACAAACCATACAAAGTACGCTCGAATATTATATGGGAAAAAACACACCTGAACGCCAGGGATTTATTATCAAAAATTTACGTGTTGAAAAAGATGTAATAGAAGAAGAGGAAGTTATTGAGGCGGAAGCTGAATAAATTTTTTCTTTTAAAATACTTTTTTATTGATTTAAGGAATTGATATTACAGTGTATTATCAATTCCTTAAAATTCTATCCTCAATCCGAGTTGAACTCCGTATCCTGTAAATCGCTGATCAATTGTTGCATCTGAATTTACTGAACCTAAATTCCATCGCATTAATCCGTTTAAACCTAATCCGATTTGGTCGGTAATCATATACTGAATGGAAGGTTTTGCTATCCAGTTAAAATTAGATTGTTTGAAATAACTTAAACTAATTTCCTCGAAACCACTCACCGAATCATTTGGATAAGTCACCGAAACCGAATTCGTTAAAGCCAATGCAGGACCGGTTTGTAGGGCAAACACCCAATTACCGGCATGATATTGATATCCAACTAATAAAGGAAATTCGAGGTAACTGATTTTGTTGGTTCCTGAAAACGTTTCTTCGAAAGAATCGATCGTAATTATAGCAAAGGAATCAATCACTATCATGAAAGTATCATAAATGTATTCCATAATAGTATCACTTGTGTAACTTGTAAAAGCATAATCCACTTCAGATTGATAATTGTAAGCATTTACACCAGCTGCAATGCTGAAGTTATTTATCAATAATCCGCCATTAACAGATAACCCAAAACTGTTAACTATACTTTCATTGTTATTGCGATAATTAATCCAGTCGTTCAAATTAGGATTGTTGGTGCTTAAGTTAGTTTGAACAAAATCAACTCCAAAAGCAGCTTCTGCAAACCACTTTGGCGTAAACGATTTTTTTGGAGAAGGTTGTTTCGTATTATTGGAAATGGTTGGTTCTTGTTTAGTTTCTGCACCAATTGAATCGTTTGTCTTTGTTAGGATGTCTAAAGGCTCATTACTTTTAACTTGATTTTCATTGTCCGCAATAACATTATCGGCTTCCTGAATTACCTCAGTTTTATTTGCCGGAGTTTCATCTTTAGTCGCTACAGGGTCGGCTGTTTTTTCGCTATTATTAGCTACCACGATTGTTACATCATCTATTAGTGTTTGCTGATTGTTATTTGTTTTGGTTTCGGATGAAATAATGGTAGCCGGCTTAACTGTGGCGGAATTTCCATTCTTCACCATTGCATTATTTTCCGTTGCTGCTTTATCTTCCATCTTTTGTTTCCGTAAACCTTTCGTTTTTTTCAGGATTTTGTCCTTGATGCCTGAATTTACATTTTTAACTTGTTGATTATCAGATGATTGTGAATTGTCATCTACCCCCAAAATATTTTCATTTTTTTGGGAACTTTTTGATGTTGATTGGTGTTTAGTGTTTAATTCTTCGCCAGTTCTATCTTCCTTAAATATTTCAGTATTGTTGTTTTTAGCAATTTGATCTTCATTTTGTTGCTTATTGTAATTGTTTAATGCCAGATAGGTGCAAATACCTACTGCGACAAAAGCAGCACCGAACAACCAGAATTTTAATCTGTTGCCACCTTTACCTTTTTTGAGTGTATCGAAATTACTTAGGGTTTTTTGAGCATCATCCCAGTATTTTTCATCAAACTCAAAAGGACGGTCGTGCAGTCCATCCCGAAAGATTTTATCTACCGGATGCTGCTCGTTTTTATTGTTCCTTTTATCTGACATAATTAAATTACTTAACTAAGTTCGTTTATCATTTGTTTTAAAAGTGTGCGGGCATTATTTACATGCCATTTACTTGTGCCTTCGCTTATTTTAAGTAAGTCGGCAATTTCTTTATGACTATACCCGTCAATTGCAAAAAGGTTAAATACTTTCCCCGTTACTTCAGGCAATTTTTGGAGCATATTGTTTAACTGTTCACTGCTAATTTCTTTATCGTAATCATTGTCAACGGAATGTTGCTCATAATTAACGGTTTGGTGATCAGAAAAATCTTTTAATCGTGTTTGTTCATTATACAGTTTATTTTTTCTGAAGGCATCAATTATGGTATTAATCATAATACGTCGCATCCATAACTCAGGTGGGACGTGGCTTTTACGTTTGTCTGCGTTTAATAAAATTTTGAGAAAACCTTCATTTAATAAAGCCATTGCATCGTCGAAATTTTTGGCATAACGTGAACAGATACCCATTAACAAACTATAACTCTGTTTGTATAATGCATATTGGGCCTGCTTATTCCCTGTTGCTGATTGGTTTAATAATTCCGGCGTTATGCCCATGTTGTGGCTATAGACAAATGTGTTGTCTTTAAGTGGTAAAGTTATACGGTCATATTGTATTTGTTTTATCGTAAACAAAGTTTTTTATGTTGAACAGTTGTAATTATGAACAGCAATTAAAAATCCTTCCCACCCCAAAAAAGGAGCGGGAAGGAACCTATCAGCATTTACGGAATCGAATCTTCATAAATTGAATCACCGGGCCAGATTATTGAATCTTCAGGCCAGCCTATAGTATCGCCGGGCCAATCGATATCGGTGGAATCATCCGGCCATCCGATATCTGTCGTGTCTCCTTCATCAATCCAAATGGAGTCACCCGGGTCATAAATTGTGTCTGTCAGGTCAGGGTCAGCACCGCCTAATCCATCAAAAGGAAACTCATCACAAGATGCATAAGCAATGGCGAGTAACACGAGGAGGAGCGCATACATTTTACTCAAATTTCTGTTCATAAAACCTGTTTTTAGTTATGATTAAATACTTTCAATACTATACACGTAACTAATGCTTCCATGGTTGGGTAGGGTTAGCTATTTGTCACAAAAAACACCCTTTGCCACTTGTTAGGTGGAAAACTTCTGTATTATGCTCTATACCTTATGTTTATTTTTGGCTTTGCCTTAAAAGGCAGCATTTATAAGTATCATGGCAAAGAAAAAAACCGATAAAAACGAAGAAGAGGAAGAAGGAAAATCGCAGGATATTACCCCAATGCCTGTGAAAACCGGTGTTACGCATGTTTCGGGCATGTATAAGGACTGGTTTCTGGATTATGCGAGTTATGTAATCCTGGAACGCGCTGTGCCTGATATCCGCGATGGTGTGAAACCCGTTCAACGCCGCATTTTACATGCCATGCGCGAAATGGACGACGGTCGTTTTCACAAGGTGGCCAATGTTATTGGACAAACCATGCAATATCACCCACACGGTGATGCTGCAATTGGCGATGCTTTGGTAAATATTGGTCAGAAAGATCTGCTAATCGAAACGCAAGGTAACTGGGGCGATGTAAGAACCGGCGATGATGCTGCTGCTCCGCGTTATATTGAAGCACGTTTATCCAAATTTGCCTTAGAAGTTGTTTTTAATAAAGAAACTACCGAATGGCAATTAAGTTACGACGGCCGTAAAGCCGAACCTGTTTTTCTACCGGTTAAATTTCCACTTGTTTTAGCAATGGGTGTTGAAGGTATTGCGGTGGGTTTATCAACCAAAATCCTGACCCATAATTTTTGTGAATTGATTTTGGCAAGTATTGAAGTATTAAAGGGAAATCCCACCAAAATTTTACCCGATTTTGCCAATGGCGGATATATAGATGTTTCCGATTACAACAGCGGAGAACGCGGAAGCAAAATTCGTTGTCGCGCAAAAATGGAAGTTGCGGACAAAAAAACAATTTTAATAAAAGAAATACCTTACGGTACCACAACATCATCCTTAATTGACTCAATTATCAAAGCAAATGATAAAGGGAAAATTAAAATAAAAAAAGTAACGGATAATACTGCCAAAGATGTTGAAATTGCCATTGAATTAGCAGCGGGTGTTTCGCCTGATGTTACTGTTGATGCGTTATATGCGTTTACGGATTGCGAAATTTCGATTTCACCTTCTACTTGTGTGATTGAAGATGATACACCTTTATTTTTAACGGTAGATGAAATTCTTCGCCGCTCAACAAAAAATACAAAAAACCTGCTCAAGCTGGAGTTGGAATTACGTTTAGAGGAATTAAACGAAAAATGGCATTTCAGCTCGCTCGAAAAAATATTTATTGAAAACAGAATTTACCGCGATATTGAAGAATGTGAAACCTGGGAAGCAGTAATTAAAACAATCGATAAAGGATTAGACCCATATAAAAAATTATTGGTTCGTGAGGTTACGGAAGATGATATTGTTCGGTTGACGGAAATAAAAATCAAACGTATTTCAAAATTCGATGCATTTAAAGCGGATGAATATATTCGTGCATTGGAAAATGAAATGAAAGAGGTGAAACATAATTTACGTCACCTCACCGATTATGCAATTAAATATTTTGAAGATTTACTGAAAAAATACGGCAAGGGAAGAGAACGCAAATCGGAAATCAGAAAATTTGATACCATAGAAGCCAAAGCGGTTGTGGCAAACAACGCCAAGCTGTATGTCAATAGGGAAGAGGGTTTCGTTGGTTTCGGATTGAAAAAGGATGAATTTATTTGTGACTGTTCCGATATAGATGATATTATTGCCTTTACGGATGAAGGTAAAATGAAAGTAGTGCGCATTGCTGATAAAGTATTTATCGGTAAAAAGATTGTTTACGCGGCAGTGTGGAAAAAAGAAGACGAGCGTATGACGTATCACATGATTTATTCCGACAGTAAAAGCGGAAAGGCATTTGCAAAACGATTTAATGTTACGGCTATAACGCGTGATAAAGAATATGATCTTACACAGGGTAATCCTAAAAGTAAAGTATGGTATTTTTCTGCAAATCCGAACAGCGAAAGTGAAGTTGTAAATATTCAATTACATCCAAATGCAAAAGCTAAAATAAAAATATTCGATTTTGATTTTGGTGAATTGGCTGTGAAGGGACGTTCCAGTATGGGTAATACCATCACCAAATATGGTTTGCGCAAAGTGGTGCAAAAAGAAAAAGGCACTTCCACTTTAGGCGGAAGAAAATTGTGGCTGGATGAAACAGTAGGCAGATTAAATATTGATTCAAGAGGCAGATATTTAGGTGAATTTGATACAGGAGATAATATACTGGTTATATATCGTGATGGCAATTATGAGCTCACTAATTTTGAACTCAGCAACCGATTCGAAATGCGCGATGTGATGCTGGTAGAAAAATTTAATGAGAATGATGTGATTTCTGCAGCTTATTGGGATAATGCTTCGAAAAATATGTACGTAAAACGTTTCTACATAGAAGCAATTGTGCCCGACAAAAAATACCCATTTATTTCGGAAACCCCCGGTTCAAAATTATATTATGCAACCAATCATCCATTTCCTGTTCTTGAATTGATTCTTGTAAAAGGCAGAAAAGGAGAGGAGGTAACTGAATTAATTGAAGTAGCCGACTTCATCGACATCAAAGGCTGGAAAAGTCAGGGCAACCGTTTGAGCCAATATGAAATTAAAAAAGTAACCGGCAAAAAAGGTGAAACTGAAGAAACAACCGAAGAAGAAACTCCCTCCAAAAAGAAAACTGATGTAAAAGTTGGCACTCAAATGGAATGGGATTTAGATAAAAAGGCGAAGGATAAAGGGGAGCAGACGAAGCTCTTCTAATGTGCTGATGTGCTAATTTGTTGATGTGCTGATTAACAGCCGGATAATGTACCAATGTGCCGATGTACCAATGTACCAATGGAACAGCCGAATTTGAGCTAAAATTTAATTCGGAGCTCCCGTTGAGGGTAATAAATATTAAACCTGTGTTCAATTTGCTAATTGAACTGTCGAATTTATCTTAAATTGTCATTAAAACGATAAACCCCCATTAGCTAATTTGCTAATCGGCTAATTTGCTAATTTATTCTCTGATTGCCATCCAAACGAAAACTCCCATTAGCTAATTTGCTAATTAATCAATTTAACAGCCATAACCGCAAAGAACCAAAGGCCACAAAGTGACACAAAGTTTTAATACCATTCACTTAGCGATACTTAGCGGCCTTAGCGCCTTAGTGGTTTTGTTCCTAAAATGAACATCTAAAATATTAATGTGCTATTGCGCCAATGAAGTAGCTGAATTTGTCGAATAATTGAAATTTTTAGCACGAAATCCCTTCAGCAAATTTGCTAATCAGCTAATTAGCTAATTAACCTCAAAGATTTTATTTTGTTAAATTTGATTTCAAATTCGCATCATGAAAACGTTTTATATTTTGGTTGCCCTGTTGTTGCTTAAGCCTTTTGGTATATCTGCCCAACAAATTCCTGATCAGGAAAATGTTGGCGAGTTGATTAATGTTCCCTGCACTTATGACACGATACAATTTGTAGACCTGGCTGCAGGTTGGATAGCTTACCAAACATTGGATAATACGTCGTATGGCCCGGTAGACACTACATTATGTATTTCCACCAAGGCAGATCCAGGTTATTATGGGATTTCGTTTGATATTGATGAAATGGACACTTCAAAACCTGTATTTTTAAAAGCAGTTTTTAATGATACCAATAAGATTAAGTTGGACTCAAATTTTGTGTATCATTTATCTCTTTATGGTTATTATTTTGAAGATTTTGAAATTGGAGCCGATACAATTGAGTATTACAAAAGTGCAATAATACTTGGTCTCGAACATCCTGATAATACTGATACTACCTTTGTAATTGAACAACAATACCTGAACCTAAGTACAAACGGTTACAGCTACGATATTTGTTTTGCAAGTTCTAAATTTGAAGAGCAGTATATCGCTTCTTTTATTTTTAAGCTTAATCTGAAGATGGATATAGAAGATATCATTTATTTGCAAATACCATATGTAGAGCCGGTTTATGAAACTGAAATTATTGAAGATTTTATTGGTGGAGGATATTTTGGTGCAGATGATCATTATAACATAAATTACATCGACTGGATAGGAGGGACTCAATACTATCTTGGAGTGTATGATAAGCCTGATTACCCATCCGTTCTAACAATAGATACACTTTTAGCAATGCCGGAACCCAATACGGATTATAGTAAAATAATTGATATTACATTCTCAAATTGGAATACTTTTATACAACAAAATTATACGTTATTAGCAGGAAGTATGCCGCTCGTTGACACTGTTCCACATGCTGTAAATTTAATCTTAGAAGATGATGGTATGATGTGCGAAGCCTACGATGTTATTTATGGCAATCGCGTGTCATTTATTTACCGTGGTGGTATGATTGATTTGCCGACACCGGGATCTTGTTTTAATTTTTACCCGGGCTCTACTTTTATTGTTGATGATAATGCAAAACTCGAATATGGTTTATCGGGTTCAGGTATGTTATGGTTGCATTCCGGAAGTGCGATTGAATTAAGAAAAAATGCCAAATTAATTATCGGAAATACGGTTAAAATATCTGATGCAAGCGACAAATTTGATAATGTTTATATCACCCTCGACGAAGGTGATTCATTAATTTTTCAAAATGGCAGTCATATTAAATTGGATACCGCTACAGATAATATGTTTATTTGCCTGTATATGAAGGGTGGGTATGCTGATATCAGCGGTTTGCCAATAGCAGAACAAAAGTATATTCGTTTTATATATCCCAATCAGAAACAGGAGCCTATAAATGTACTGAATCTTTATCCGAATCCATTTGATAATCAGATTGTGGTTGAATTTACCTTGCAGCAAAACGAAAATATCACCCTAAATGTCTATAATTTAAAAGGCGAACAATTATACTCACGTTCAGAAAACGGACGAGAGGGCATAAACAGTTATGCAATTCCATTAAAGGGATTACAAAAAGGTAACTATTTGGTAGAAATTACAGATGGCACAAATACGGTTGTTGAGAAGGTAGTAAAACTTTAAATCAGCAGGAGCTATTTAGCAAATAAGGTAATTAGCAAATTAGTTAATTAGCAAATTAGCTAATTATACCTCCGATAGTCATTCAATCGAAAAGCCAACATCTTCTAATTTGCTAATTTTCTGATTCACCATCCGAATTAAACTCAAATTGTCATCCGAAAACCACAGCCTCTATGCTATACTTCCGAATTAAACTCAAATTGTCATCTAATCGATAAACCCACATTAGCTAATTTGCTAATCGGCTAATTTGCTAATTAATCAATTTAACAGCCATAACCGCAAAGAACCAAAGGCCACAAAGTGACACAAAGTTTTAATACCATTCAATTAGCGATACTTAGCGGCCTTAGCGCCTTAGTGGTTTTGTTCCTAAAATGAACATCTAAAATATTAATGTGCTATTGCGCCAATGAAGTAGCTGAATTTGTCGAATAATTGAAATTTTTAGCACGAAATCCCTTCAGCAAATTTGCTAATAAGCTAATTAATCCCCAAATGAACAATCCTCACCATACCGTGTTTTAATAAAAATTGCATCTATGAACATGATTCTAGCCACTTTGCTGAGTTTGGTAATGGTAACTTCAGCACCTAAAGATTATTATTCGTTTACACTGCGCAACGACAGCGCAAAGTCAATCCCGCTCAATATTCCAACTGTGATGAATCCAAACTTGTCGCCATTTTCGAATAGTGGTGTTTCATTAAAAGAGGGACAGGAAATTTTCTTTTATGAAAATAAAAAGAAATATTTATTACTCACCGTTACACCTGATTTAGAAGGCGATACACTTTATGTAAATGAGTTAATTAAAACACGTAAAGTTGAATTAAATATCGATAAGTAACAGTGCACAAAAAATTGCATCTCCCCCAAAAAACCTGCCCTGTTTGTAAACGTGAATTTGCATGGAGAAAAAAATGGGAAAAGGTTTGGAACGAAGTAATTTATTGCAGCGAAAAATGTAAAAGAAATAAAAAAGGTATCACTTAAATGAAAACTTATTTAGTAGTTGGTGGTTCATCCGGAATTGGTGCTGCAGTGGTTGATGAACTTGCTGAAAAAAATACGGTAATCGCTACTTATTGTAAAAATTACAAAAAGGATATTTCAAATGTAAATTTTCATGAATTTGATGTATTTAATAACAATCCGATAACATTTATTCCTGAAAAGCTCGACGGTTTGGTTTATTGTCCGGGAAGTATTTTATTAAAACCATTTGCCAGAATTAACGAAGCTGATTTTTTAAAAGATTATCAGTTGCAGGTTGTTGGCGCAATAAAAATAATTCAGGCTGCTTTACCTGCGCTTAAAAACAGTGAACAGGCTTCGGTTGTTTTATACTCTACAGTTGCCGTCCAGCGCGGGTTTACATTCCATTCGCTGGTATCGGCATCAAAAGGAGCTGTGGAAGGATTAACCAGAGCTTTAGCCGCCGAATTTGCACCTAAAATACGATTCAATTGTATTGCACCTTCTATCACCAACACACCATTGGCATCAGATTTATTAAACACACCGGAAAAAATTGAAGCGAATGCACAACGACACCCATTAAAAAGAATTGGAAATGTATCGGATATTGCAAAAATGACTGCATTTTTGTTGTCGGAAAACAGTAGTTGGATGACCGGAGAAATTTTACATGTGGACGGTGGCATGAACAGCATTAAATAAAATTATGGGCGTATATACAATCAACACAAAACAAAATTTGCCAATCACCTTACAACAGGCTTGGGATTTTCTTTCTTCTGCAAAAAATTTAAAAGAAATTACGCCCGACCACATGGGGTTTCACATTTTAACAGAAAATTTGCCCGAAAAAGTATATCCGGGCATGATGATAAAATATACTGTTCGTCCGGTTTTAAATATCCCTATGGTTTGGGTTACCGAAATTACGCAGGTAAAAGATTTGCAATTTTTTATTGACGAACAACGTGTAGGCCCTTACCGCATCTGGCATCATGAACATCACTTAAAAGAAATAAACGGAGGCGTTGAAATGCGCGATATTGTTACTTATCAGCCTCCAATGGGATTTTTAGGCAGTATTGCCAATAGCTTATTTATTAAAGCACAATTAAAAAACATTTTCGATTACCGGGAGAAAAAATTAATTGAATTGTTTGGCCCAATGCCTTAAAACGTATCGTTACAATTTTAACTTTTGAATTCCTGATTGGTTTTTTCTATATTTGAAAAAAAGAACCAATGCAAACAAAACTCCTCCTCTTGTTGTGCGGTATGGTGATTATACAGATATCATCTGCTCAGTATAATCTTGTCCCTAATCCGAGTTTTGAAGTGTATAATGCATGCCCTGTTAGTATTTCAGGCTTCGAATTTGCAACAGATAATTATTGCGATGATTGGTATGCAGGAAGTGGCGGAACCCCCGATTATTATAACGCTTGTGCGGGGCCGGGTTCTATGGTTAGTGTGCCCGATAATTTATTTTCTGATGATCAACCTGCCAGAACCGGTGATGCTTATGGCGGGTTTTGGACCGATTTATACGACAATAATTCATTTATATATCGCGAATATGTGCAACGTAAATTAGCTACTCCGCTTGTTGCCGGCGAATGTTATTATGTTGAATTTTGGAGTGCACCCGCAACACAATCGGACTTTGCGGGTTCCGATCATGCTACAACTGATGCAATTGGCGCCTATTTTTCGACGGTAAAGGTTGGTGATGCTTTTGGCAGTGAGGTTTTACCATATACACCTCAAATTGATAATAACGGTTCAGGAAATTATATTTCTACACCCGGCGACTGGACTAAAATATGTGGATTTTTTGAAGCAGAAGGTGGCGAAGAATGGATTTGTATCGGGAATTTTCATGGTGATGATGAAGTTACCGTTGTTGCTTATGAGGGTGGTGTTTTAGCAGCATCACCTTTGGTGTATTTATTTATTGAAGATGTACTGGTGAGTCCAATTGATTCAATGTTGTATTTGCCTGATACTGTTGTGTGTTCCCCGCTGGTTTTAACTGCACCAACTTGTGCAAACAGTTATTTATGGAGCACCGGAGAAACAACGAGTGAAATTACGGTATATGCCTCAGGAGATTATTGGCTTGAAATGGAAACAGGCTGTGGAGTAGTTAATGATACTGCAACAATTTTATTTGTTGAAGACTCCGTTTACACCTCAGAAGAAACAACAGAAATTTGTTTTACGGAATTGCCTTTTACTTTAAATGCCTCACCATCTTATGATGCCTATTTGTGGAGTACCGGAGCAACTACCGATAATATTGTTGTAACAGAATCCGGAACATATTACGTGCAGGGTTATGCCGATTGTGCAACATTTATTGATTCATTTATTGTTGATGTTATTGAACCAATTGGACTGTTTCCTGAATTAGGCGATGATCAATTAATTTGTGATGCAACTTGGGAAATTGTTTTAACTGTTCCATCGGGTTTTGAATCATACGAATGGAGCACCGGTGAAACAGATGAAAGTATTACAGTTTCTTCAGCAGGAACATATTCCATAACCGTTGAAAGCGCCTGCGAAACATTTTCTGATGAAGTAACATTTACTGAAGACCCATATTTAAATGCAACAATTGAACTGGGAGAAGACTTGGTTTTATGTCCTCCCGGAGGCATAGAAACACTATTAATTGATGCAGGTGGCAGTCTGCCGAATTATACCTGGAGCACAGGTGAAACAACAAGCGCAATAACAGTTGATGCACCAGGCACCTATTTTGTGTCATCCGACTTATTATGTAACGACCCAAGTGATACCATTCGCATAACTTATTGTGAAGATATTGCTGTTCCCAATTCATTTAGTCCAAACGGAGATGGTTATAATGATAATGTGTATGTAATTGTAATTGATCCGAACAGAGTTATTTCATTTTTAATTTATAACCGTTGGGGGCAATTAGTATTTGACGGTAATGCCTCAAACTTAAGTTGGGACGGCACCTTTGAAGGTGAAGACCAGCCTTTAGGTAGTTACGTATATGTGCTGAATTATTTGTCGACAACGGGTGAAAATTTATCGATGCAGGGAAATATAACCTTAGTAAGATAAATAGCTGAAAGTGCTACTGCATAAGCATTTTAGTATGTTGTTTTATTCATTGTGATACAAAACAACACTGCCGGTATGTGCTGAAATCTTTATAAAATCTTTATATCCCGGGCATGTCGTTTAATACCAAATTGATAAAAGCAGGATTACCTTTGTGTTGTTAAACAACAATTGGCTATGCCCGGTATGTTATCTTCCAAAAATTCTTTACAGCGACAATTTATTATAAGTACACTCGCTGTGTTAATTATGGCCACCGGCTGTTATTTTTTATCAGCCTATATCGGTTACAAAACAGTGGCATTAATTTTAATGGCAACAGTTTCTGTGGTAGCGATGTTTCTCAGCATCTGGCCTGTTTTATGTGCAGCTGTATTGAGTGCTTTAATCTGGAATTTTTTCTTCATCCCGCCGCACTTTACTTTTCACATCAGTAATACAGAAGATACATTGATGTTTATGATGTATTTTTTAATTGCCTTGGTTAATGCTGTGCTGACAAATAAAATTCGTTCAACAGAAAAACAAACACAAAAGAAAGAGGAAAAAGAAAATACCCTCAAATTATATAATACCTTATTAAATTCATTATCACACGAATTAAAAACACCGATAGCAGCTATTATTGGGGCAACAGATAATTTGCAGACCGATAATATCAAGTTAACAGAAACAAACAGGAGAGAACTTACCGAGGAAATAGCCAAAGCGGCATGGCGACTGAACCGTCAAGTGGAAAATTTATTAAACATGTCGCGGTTGGAATCAGGAATTATTGCACCTAAACTCGACTGGTGTGATATCAATGAATTAATTTATGATATTGTAAACCGCTTAAAGGATAATTACAAAACACATCCTTTTATAGTAAGTGTAAAAGAAGATGTTCCATTATTTAAAATTGACCAGGGACTTATGGATCAGGTTATTTACAATCTGGTTTATAATGCAGCAATTTATACACCTAAACATGCTTTAATCACTATAAAAGCATTTGCTCAGGATGATTTTCTGGTAGTAATTGTTCAGGATAATGGTGACGGTTTTCCTGCAGATGAACTGGAAAATGTTTTTGATAAATTTTATCGTTTACAACATGCACATGCAGGTGGAACGGGACTTGGATTAAGTATTGTAAAAGGTTTTGCTGAAGCACAGGGTGGAACAGTAAGATTGGAAAATATTGCAGATGGTGGAGCGAAATTTACGGTTATAATTCCTGCTGAAACTACATATATGAAAAATTTAAAAAATGAATAATCCGGAAATATTAATCATAGATGACGAGTTGCAAATTTGTAAGTTGTTGCAAATAACACTCGAAAGCAGTGAATACAAAACTGCTGTTGCCAATACCGGAAAAGAAGGATTGATTAAAGCCGCAAACCATCCACCGGATTGCATTCTACTCGATTTAGGTTTGCCTGATTCCAGCGGTCACATTGTGTTGCAACAATTACGCGAATGGTACAATAAACCGATTATTATTTTATCTGTTCATTCTGAAGAAAGTGAAATTGTAAAAGCATTGGATGAAGGTGCTAACGATTATTTAATTAAACCATTCAGAACGGGTGAACTATTAGCACGAATTCGATCAGCCATGCGTCAGTCAACTACAGAAAATGAAGCAATGGTAACCATATTTAAAGGTGTTGAAATAGATTTGGTTGCAAGAACAGTCCGTAAAAACGGTGAATTCATTAAATTAACCGCAACAGAATATACGTTATTATCGCTCTTTGTAAAAAACGAAGGTAAAGTATTAACGCATCAGTATTTATTGCGTGAAGTGTGGGGACCCGGTTATATTCAGCAGTCACAATATTTGCGTGTATTTATTGCACAATTGCGCAAAAAAATTGAAAACGATCCCAATAATCCAACAATCATAGTAACAGAGTCAGGCGTGGGATATCGCTTGTCTGTTGATTAATAGTAAAATAAATTAGATATGCATCTGGCAAAAGATAGTAAGATCAATAAAATTACAGCAGCCTCATTATTAGTAGCTCTTGGAATTATTTATGGTGATATCGGAACAAGTCCCCTGTACGTTTTAAAAGCCATTGTTTTAGACCGCCCCATTGAAGAAGTATTAGTGTTAGGAGGTGTTTCCTGTATATTCTGGACACTTGTTTTTCAAACTACATTAAAATATATCGTGCTTACGTTGCGCGCGGATAACGAAGGTGAAGGTGGAATTTTTTCGTTGTATTCATTAGTCCGTCGTTATGGAAAAAAATTGGTGATACCAACAATTTTAGGTGCAACTACATTACTTGCTGATGGTATTATTACACCACCAATTTCTGTTTCATCGGCTGTGGAAGGATTGGAAATTGTTCCGGGAATGGGACATATTCCAACTGTGCCAATTGTAATTGGAATTTTATCACTCATCTTTTTTATGCAACGATTCGGGACACAAAAAGTAGGTTCTGCTTTTGGACCGGTAATGGTTGTTTGGTTTTCGATGTTGTTTGTTGTTGGAATAAGTCAGATTATACATTATCCGGATGTATTTAAAGCGCTAAACCCAAAGTATGCATATGAATTATTGGTATTATATCCAAAAGGATTTTGGCTTTTAGGTGCTGTATTTCTTGCTACAACCGGAGCCGAGGCATTGTACTCAGATTTAGGGCATTGTGGTAGAAAAAATATTCGTATTACCTGGGGTTTTGTTAAAACCTGTTTAATGATAAATTATCTCGGTCAGGCAGCATGGTTATTACACGAAGGCGGAGCAACTCTGGATGGCAGAAATCCATTTTTTGAAATGATGCCACACTGGTTTGTTATTCCGGGCATTTTAATCGCCACAATGGCTGCTATTATTGCTTCTCAGGCTTTAATCAGTGGTAGTTATACATTAATTAATGAGGCCATGAACTTAAACTTCTGGCCGAGAGTTTTGGTTCGCCAACCCACCGATTTAAAAGGACAGATTTATATCCCGAGTGTAAATATTATGTTGTGGTTAGGTTGTGTCGGAACGGTTTTATATTTCCGTTCATCAGAACACATGGAAGCAGCGTATGGATTTTTTATCACCATCACCATGTTAATGACTACCGTATTATTAACCTATTTCATGTTGTATCGATTAAAATGGAATAAGTTTTTAGTATTCGGAATTGTTTCATTTTTTGCAACAATCGAAATTTCCTTTTTTATTGCGAACGTGGTTAAAATTAAAGAAAGCTGGACCTTCTTGTTTTTTGCAATGTTTATTTTCCTCACCATGTATATCTGGTATAGAGCGCGCAAAATCAATAATCGTTTTACCAAATTTGTTGACATCGGAAAATATACCAAACAATTAATTGAATTAAGTCACGATGATGCGATTGCAAAATTTTCGACACATTTAATTTATTTAACAAAAGCTGATTATCGCCACGAAATTGAAGATAAAGTAATTCGCTCCATCTTTTCCAAAAAACCGAAACGTGCTGATGTTTACTGGTTTGTTCACATAAATCGCACTGAACATCCTTACACTTTAAACTACGATGTTTCAGAACTGGTAGATGATAAGGTAATTAAAGTAACCATCCATGTCGGCTTCCGCGTGCAGTTGAGGACAGAATTGTATTTCAAAAAAATTGTTCAGGAACTCGTTGCCAACAAAGAATTAAATCTCCATATCCGCCCCGATGGTTCTACAAAATATAATGCGGAACCCGATTTTAAATTTGTTGTTATCGAAAAATTCCTTTCTGTTGAAAATGAATTCTCATTAAAAGAAGGTTTATTAATGAACACTTATTTCTTTTTAAAACGGATCAGTCAGCGTGATGAACGTGCCTTCGGTTTGGATAAAAGTGATGTGCTCGTAGAGCAGGTGCCTTTAGTTTATGCGCCTGTGCAAACTGTTGAACTTACTAGATTAAATTAATTTATTACACAAAATAATCCCGGTTGCAATCAATATCAGCAACCGGGATTATTTTTTGCATATGATTTTAATTGCTGCTTTCAGCAAATAGTTTAAAATCATCAAGAAATTTTTGCGACTGTTTTTTAAAAGCTCCAGGCATTAGCGTACTGATTGTTTTCATCATGAATCCTGAAAATTTAAATTCAGTTTCAGTTATCCATGTAGTGCTTCCATCACCATTATCAATAAATGAATTGCTGACGTGATTCCACACATTTTTAGCTTCATAAATGCCTGCAAATATTTTTGGCAAATTGCGTTCAGTTATAGTTTCAGTCATTTCAACAAGTCGGTTACCCATTTGATAAATTAATTTTGAAACAGCACCTGGCTGACCTGCAACACCTTTTATCAACTCAAAAGATTGTAAACTTGGTTGCCAGTGTTTCATGTTGTCGGGATTATCAAATAGGGCAATTACTACGTCTATCGGTTTTTGAATGACTATTGAATTTTGATATTTCATAAAGCGAAATTATTATATCTGAAGAAAATGTAGCGTAAAATGTTGTGTCAAATAATTTTATGATAAAACATGGCTACTTGCAATTTTTACAAATTATTGTAAATTTAACATGAAAATAACACGAAAATAACCTGATTTATGTCGCGACCTCTCCTCAAAACCCTTGCCGTAGCAGCGTTTTTATGTTTTTCCATCAATCCCATTGATGCTGAACTCAAATGGGTTGAAAAAGCCAATTTTGGTGGTGAAGCCCGTCACCGAGCCATAGGTTTTTCGGTAGGTGGTCGTGGTTACATGGGTCTTGGGCATTATAATTCAATTGTAGATGTGCTGTTTAACGACATCTGGGAATATGATCCCGGCACCAATACCTGGGCACAAAAAGCGGATTATCCTGGCGGAAAAATGTTGCAGGTGGCAGCTTTTACCATTGGCGATATCGCATATGTAGGAACCGGGAGAGATGAAGGATTTGTTGAGCACAGGGATTTTTATGCCTACAATCCTAAAATAAACGAATGGACACCAATAGCAAATTTTGGCGGAACAGCAAGACATGGTGCCGTTGGATTTTCCATTGGTGATAAGGGTTATGTTGGCACCGGCAGCGATTTTAATTACCGCAAAGATTTTTGGGAATACAATCCCGCAACAGATATCTGGACACAAAAAACCAATTTCCCCGGAGCAGGCCGAATTGCTGCAGTGGGATTTGCCATTGGCAACAAAGGTTATATCGGAACCGGAAATGCCTATTCTTCCACAAACGATTTTTACGAATATGATCCCAATACCGATACCTGGTCAATGAAGTCAGATGTTCCCGGACCTACACGACAGGAAGCATGCGGTTTTGCAATGAACGGTTCCGGTTATATCGGCACCGGTGATGATTATTCAAGTGGCACAAATTACGACGACTGGTGGCGTTATCGCCCTGAAACCGATACTTGGGATTCTGTTCCTGAATTTCCGGGAATAGGTCGCAGATATATGAGTGCATTTACTATCGACAATCACGCCTATTGCGGACTCGGCACCAGTGGAACAAACATGCGCGATTTGTGGGAATTAAAAGAATTGTGATGTTAATTCCGGAAGTAATAAAAATCTTCTGCTAAATATTCCGTTCCAAAATTTATTTTAATAAAGTAAATTCCACTAGACAAATTTGGTAAATTTAAAGTAAGTGTATTTGCTCCTGAACTAATCATGAAGTCTGAGTAATAAATAGTTGCGCCATTTAAATCGATAATTTGTAAACCACTTTGTAAATCACAAATAGCTTGTATAACTATTTCAATACCATTGTTATCACTGGTAATTACTTCGATGGAATTTTGAAGCGATGTAACGGTTATCGGAATTATTCCCTTTTCAACGATATCACCTGCATCATCAATTGAAGATAATTTATAATACCAGGTGCCCGTTTGCAAACCATAATCATCAAAAGTGTATTTCATCATTTCGGTACTATTGCCTTTGGCAGTTATTTGACCAACAGGAATAAATATTTCACCATCAAGTGACTTTTCCAACAAATAAAATTCTGTATGTAACTGACTTGATACGGACCAGTTTAATCGTACAAAATTATTTATCTGAACAGCGGTAAATTCGGTAACATCAACAGGTAAAGCGCAAACAATATCGATACTGGCAACATTAATATTACAATCTGCATCCGTTACTGTTACGGTATAAACATCAGGACATAACCCGGTTGCAATTGCAGTAGTTTGACCATCACTCCACAAATAGGAATACGGTTCTACACCACAATCAGGAATGGCAACAGCAGTATCAATACAAAAACAAAAATTAGAATTTTCGGTAGTAATATTTAACGGAACAGCCACGAACTTGCCTATAAATGCTTCATTATCGCCGTTATGTGTTCCATCATAATAAGCAGTTCCACCCGGATCTACTAAAGGCACCGCAGCACCCGGATCATACTCATTATATTGCCCGGTCATATAAAGTGATTTTCCATCTAATTGTGAAACGCCAATACAGGCATCTAATTCTTCATTATCATAACCATAATAAGTTGCCCAGGTTATTAATCCGTAGTCAGTAAATCTGGTTATAAAAATGTCACCAAAGTCTTCATATTGGTCGTCGTAATAACTTGAACAACCTGCATCATATACAGGCATATCAGTTGATGCTGTTGTAATTACAAAATAAATATTTCCGCAAAAATCTTCTGCTAAAATATCCCATTTATGTGCACTTTCATTTGAATTTCCGCCTAAATAAGTTGCCCATAAACGATTACCGGTATTGTCAAATTTTATGATTTGACCATCAGATATTCCACTCAAAACCGACTGATAAAAATATCCTGCATCAGCAGTAGGAAAATTGTTCGACCGCGTCCATCCGCCAACGTAAATATTATCGCTTACATCTGTAATTACACTATTGCCATAATCTGCATCTAAACCACCATAATATGTTGCCCATTGCCGTGCACCGGTATTGGTAAATTTTAAAACATATAAATCCGTATCACCGGCCATCGTATTTTGATAAAAAGTACCGGCATCATAAATTGGAAAATTTGTAGAACGTGTTTCGCCGGTTACAAAAATATTTCCGCTGCCATCTGATGCAATGGAATTGCCAACATCATATAAACTGCCACCATAATAAGTTGCCCAAATGCGTGTTCCGGCATTATTAAATTTTAAAATAAATGCATCCTGAACACCTCCCATTGCTGCCTGATAAAAAGTGCCTGCATTTAGTTTAGGAAAATCTGTTGATTCAGTATATCCTGTAACAAAAATATTACCGGAAGGGTCTGTAGTTATGCCATAACCACCTTCTTTTTTATCACCACCATAATATGTTGCCCACATGCGTGACCCTGATGCATCAAACTTTAAAATAAATACATCCTCATCACCGGTTAATGCAGCCTGATAAAAAGTGCCCGCATTGTAAACCGGAAAATTTGGAGAAACAGTTTCTCCCGATACAAAAATATTGTTACTGCCGTCTGTAGTAACTGAATATGCCCATTCCTCTTTATTTCCACCATAAAATGTAGCCCATAACAGTGCTTCAGTTGGTGAGAACTTCACTATCATGGCATCTTCAAGTGGTGCTTTTGCTCCCTGGTAAAAAGTGCCTGCATTTAATGTTGGAAATCCCGGCGAATCTGTCCATCCTACCACAATTAAATTGCCATCGGCATCCGTTGTTACGCTGTTAAAACATTCTTCTTTATTACCACCAAAATAGGTGCACCAATATAATTGCGGATCAATAGTAACCGATACATCATTGTCATATTCATTCAAATGAAAATTTACGGCAACTTTATGTTCGTTTATTTGTTGTAGCTCAAAATTGGATAGTATGTTAATGCCACTTATTGTTTCGTAACTGGTTGGAGCAAGTTCAGTAATATTTCCAATAATTGTATTTATGTTTATATTCCCATCATCATCAAGGGTAATTGGGAAATTAGAATTATAAATCAATTTAATTGCTGCCGCATTAATGCCCGGTGCTAAAATAAAATTATATTTTAAACCGGTTTCATCATCCAATAAAATTTCCCAGTCAATTCCTTCATAAATATTTTTAATAACCACTTTCCCAAACCCATCTGCAGCAACGCCTAGTGGCACCAGCTCATTAAAATAATTAAGCTTACAGCCGGCTGTATCATAACCATAAACATTTTCAGCCAAAATAACTGCATTATCTAATTCAATATCCATTCTTTCCCAATGCCATACTTTTTCATTCAATAAGCTGTCATTGGATAATATCGGTTTTAAAAATAAAAGGGTAAGTCCTTTTTTCGTGATGAATATGTCAATATTGGGAACACTTGCAGTAAATAAAACTGAAGGAACGGCATTACCATCCATATCCTTAAACTGACCGAGATTTTCAATAAAATAACTGACAGTTGTTGCCGGCATTATTTGTGACTTTGCCGGTTGAACAAAGGTTAAACTTAACAATAAGAAAAAAAATTGTGTGCGAAGTACATTAAGGGAAAACATCCTTTTTATCATATACTTCAATTTGAAAACAAAGGTGATAAGCCAAACCCCCGAATAAAAGGACAAAAATCACCTGCTTCCAATCACAATTTCTCCGCGATACAGTCTGTTCCGGATTACAATTTTAATTATATTAAATCTAAATAGGTTGTATCGCTTTATGCATCCCCAATAGCAGGGTTTACTTACCTGAATTTTTGTAAATTAAATGTGTATACATATAAATTGAGCTGCCCTTTTTCCGTCAATAAATTCATTAAAATAACCTTAATATTTTAGCAACAACCACGGCATTTGGGCAATAACCGAATGAAAAATCGGGCAAATTTGTAATTTGGTGTTAATTTTTATTAAATTTATGTTTTCAAATAGTTTTGAGGTTTTCCACATCAATTTTGGAATTCCTTGTAACATAAATGCCTGATAACCAAACACATATACATTGAAAAAACTCCTCTTTTCCTTCATTTTATGCCTTGTTTTTTACACGGGTAAGTCACAAAACACCTGGTCAACTATCGCATCCTTCGGTGGTGGTGAACGCGAACGAGCCATAGCCTTTGTTATTGGCAGCCGGGCATACGTTGGAACAGGTATCGATTCGGCCAATATTTGTAAATCCGATTTATGGGAATATGACCCGGGCACAAACAGCTGGACGCAGAAAGCAAATGTTCCCGGAAGTGGGAGGAGAGATGCTATCGCATTTGCTATCGGCAACCGTGGTTATGTTGGCACCGGGTTAAATGGAATTCTTGCATGGGCAGGAACAAAACGAAAAGATTTTTATGAATATAATCCGATAACAAATACGTGGACAACAAAAGATGAATGGGAAGGAAATTTTGGAGGCGGCGTTTATTTTGCTTCTGCATTTTCTGTAAATGATAAAGGATATCTCGTGTGCGGAAAATTCGGACCAAGTTATTATTCAAATGAATTATGGCAATATGATCCTGTTACGAATGATTGGTCGAAAAAAGCAAATGTTCCGGGAGGAACAAGATATGGTGTTACTGCTTTTGCAATGAACGGCAAAGGTTATGTTGGTTGCGGTGCTGATGAAAATTATTATGTGAATTCATTTTATGAATATAATCCAAATACCGACGTTTGGACCGAACGAGCACCATTTCCGGGTTCACCACGATTTAATGCAATTGGTTTAGCAATTAATGGTCGCGGATTTATCGGTTTAGGAACCGATGGCGGTTATCAGAAAGATTTTTATGAATATGACCCCGTTTCAGATCACTGGATGCAAAAAGCAAGTATACCCGGCGCTGAACGCCGCTCCTGCGTTGCCTTTACCATCGATGGTTATGGTTATGTAGGTACCGGAAAAGGAGTAGATGGTGTTAAAAGAAGTATGTATAAATACAAACCGTATTTTTTATTTGCTAATGAAAATATAGGTGAAAAAATTGCTGCAGAAGTATATCCAAATCCAGTTCAGCAACATGCAAATATCACCGTTAAAAATATTGAAAATGCAGATTTAGAATTAACTGTTTTTAATGCAAACGGTACTGCGGTAGCACATCAGAAAATACAAGGCAATACATTTAATTTCAACCGCGGAATTTTACCCGATGGTATTTATGTATACGAAATAACAGTTACTAATAACACTGAAAAAAATTATTTATCCGGAAAATTATTTTTACAATAATCACACTCAGAAATACATACATGAAAAAATTTATACTCCTCAATAGTATTGTTTTACTTTCAGCAAGTTCCATTTTTGCACAACCGGCATGGGAAAAAAAGGCAGATTTTCCCGGCGATGGAAGAAGTGCAACTTCAACTTTCAGCTTTAGCGATTATGGTTATATCGGACTCGGTTACGATGGTGAAGATTTTCGTCGCAGCTTTTATGTATATGACCCGGTTAACGATAGTTGGATTCAAACCGAAAGTCTGGGAGGCGCAGTGGGAAAGGGTTTGGAACGAAACCTCGCTGCAAGTTTTACCATTGGCAACAAAGGATTTATCGCAACAGGTCAGGGTGGAGATCCGTTTTTGAACGACTTTTGGGAGTATGATTATTCAACAAATATCTGGACACCGGCACCAAATGTTGGTGGTATCGACAGACGTGGTGGAATTGGTTTTGCTGCTGCCGGAAAAGGATATGTTGGTTTAGGTCAGGATGTTTCCGGTTATAGAAAAGATTTATGGCAATTTGATACACTCACAAATACATGGACGCAAAAAGCAGATTTTGTTGGCAGCGCACGCCGATTTGCTGTTGCTTTTGTTGTTGATGAAAGAGTATTTGTTGGCACCGGTGATGACGGCGCATTCACCAACGATTTTTATGAATATATTCCCTTCACAAATTCATGGATTATAAGAAATGATTTCGCAGGCAGTCCGCGTTACAGCGCAACTGCATTTGCCGTTAACGGAAAAGGATACCTCACTTGTGGTTATGATACTACATTAGCAAATAGAAGTGATTTCTGGGAATATGACCCAACATTTGATACATGGACACAATTGGTGGATTTCCCCGGTGGTCCGCGCGCGAATGCTGCTGCATTTGTTATCGATACACTCGCATTTGTTGGTATGGGTTACGACACTTCGTTTTATTACGATTTATGGCTTTGGGGCGATACGTCCGAAATAATTAAACCGGATACAGCTGATACTACCATTGCAGTTTATAATATTTATGCAAATCCGGCAACAATTTTAATTGCACCAAATCCAATTTATGGAAATGCAACAATTCAAATTCAATCGACAACCCATTACGAAAATATTAAAATTCAAATAATCGATTTATCCGGTAAAGATGTTACCCAACAATGCCGCATCACCGATGTGCAATATGTCAATAATACGTATAACTGCAATATTGAAAATCGTGATTTACCTCCGGGCACTTATCAATGTGTTATTAAAGACAAAAATATTATCGGTGTAAAACAATTTATCGTATTGTAACATGTTTAGAAGCATCATTTACATTGGTATAATTATTTTTTTGGGGGGAAGGTTCATTTCCTGTAAGCCGGAAACGAATTCTATTAATTCAACTACTGATAACGCTGTTACTAATCCCGGTACCAACCCAGATATCGGCGTGGCAACTGCTGAAGTAAAAACAACAATTATCGCCGTTGACGGTGGATGGGGTTATGATGTATCGCTTAATGGTCAGCCTTATATTCATCAGGTACATATTCCCGCAATAAATGGCAATCACGTTTTTATTTCCGAACAGGAAGCCCAAAAAGTGGCTGACCTAGTAGCCCAAAAAATTCAAAACAACGAAATGCCACCCTCTGTAGATGTTGAGGAATTAAATGCATTAAATATTACGATAAAATAGTTTATAATTCGTGTAGCTATCGTATACACAAATTGTTAAATAAATTGATTGAGCTGAATTTTACCAGTTATTTTTTGCAGCTAAATTTACCAACTGTATTTTACTGCTAATGTGCAGTTTTGTATAAATATTAGCAATATGTTTTCTAACAGTATTAGGACTAATAAATAATTTTTCAGCGATGGCTTTGTAGTCGCTTCCTTGTACTAATAACTTTAATATTTCCATCTCCCTGTTCGATAAATCACTAGGCTCTGTAACACTTTTTTCGTTTACCAATGGATTAACCATCAGATTTAATGTTTTCCGTGCTATTCTGGGCGACATTGGTGCGCCTTCTTCATAAATGGCCTGTTTCAAGCCTTCCAAAATTGTTGTAATTTTTTCATCCTTAAGAAAATACCCAGATGCACCGGCCTTTATCGCTTCAAAAAGTTTATCGTCATCATCAAAAACGGTAAGCATAATAAATTTCACTTCAGGATATAATATGCTCCCATTATAAACGGCCTGTATACCATCCATTTCAGGCATTTCAATATCCATTAATACAATTTCCGGCCTTGTTTTAGAGGTTGACAATTTCATCTTATCCAAAAAATCTTTTCCATTTACTGCGGTAAAAACAATTTCCACTTCATTGGAATACACAATCTTTTCAGAAATAGATTGCCTGTTTTGATATTTGTCGTCAACTATCGCAAGTTTAATCATAAGATGTAAATTTACTCAGGCTTTGCCTGTTCTGAAATACTACATTTGAAGTATTTTGTTATGTAATACAGTTAAGTTAATCGTAGTGCCTTTGGATATTCCCGATTGTATATTAATGTTTCCACCAATTTCCTTTGCCCTGGCTTTCATGTTTTCAAGTCCATAATGTACATGTTCATCAATCTGTAAAGGGTCAAACCCTATTCCATTATCTGCTATACTCAACAAAAATGTACCTTCTAAGGTAGTGGTTATTTCTACCTCAACTTTACTAGCTTTTGCATATTTGAGGCAATTGTTCGCAATTTCCTGACCAATCCTGAATATATGTAATGCTGCTGAAGGGCTAAAGGTAACATTCATCATAATCTCCTCTTTAAATACTAAACTGATTTCAGGATTAAACTGCATTTGCTTTTGAAAAAATGCTTTTAACCTGTCACTTAAATCCTCAACTTCTATGCTTTCTTTATTTAATGCCCAAATGGTTTCACGTAAATTGCTGATTACATGTTGTGCAGTGTTATTTATTTCTAAAAGCCGCTTTCGCTTCTCGTCTTCGGTATTTACCTTTACCGGATTAATTATCCAATCAATATTTGAATTAATAAAACTTAACTGAGCCCCAACATTATCATGCAAATCGCGCGATATCCTTTCCCGTTCATCCTGCAGTTTCTTTTGAATTTCAGCAAGTCTGCGCTGCTTTCTGGTATTGTATCTGTTAATTTGCAGCATGACAAAAACAAGCAGTGCAACAAACAAAATAATTAACAACATTCTAAACCATACTGTTTGCCAGTAGGGCGGACTAATATTGATATACAATTTCGCCGGTATAAAATTCCACACATTATCATTATTACTGGAAATAACTTCAAATACATAATTGCCCGGTGCTAGGTTCGGGTAACGAACAAATCGTTGATTATGTGCATCAACCCATGTTTTATCCACACCTACAAGACGATATTTATATTGATTTAAAGCCGGATTCGTAAATTCAATTCCGGCAAACTGAATAGAAACCGTATTTTCATCATATTTTAAATGCAACGATTTTAAAAAGGCGTAACTAGTGTCACTTATTAGCGGCTCGTCGTTTATTAATATATTATTTATAAGGGTAATAGGCAAAATCGGATTATCAGAAATCGCTTTTGGTTTAAAGTAATTTACGCCTTTAATACCACCTAAATAAAAATACCCGTTAATATCTCGATAAAATGCACCTGTATTAAATTCATTTGACTGAACACCATCACTTTTGGTATAATTGCGGAAGGATAATTTATCGTAATTAAATTGGGAAATACCCTTGTTATGGCTCATCCAGCAGTTTCCATCTGCTTCAAATAAAATACTGTAAACATATTCATTCGGCAAGCCGTTGCTAGTATTAAAAGTATTTTTCAACTTACCCTGAACATCTAAAACAAATAAACCTTTATCCCCGCAAATCCAAATATCACCGTTAGGGTGCTGTGCAATACATTTTACGTTTAAATCAACCGGTAAATCAAGCTTGTGCCAGTTTTCACGCGTTTTAACATAAGCGCCATTATAACTCCCAACCCATAAATGATTAATTTTATCAGAAAATATATAGTTGGTATTTGCATTAGGAATACTGTCAATTTGTTCAATCTTGAATTTGCTACTGTTAAAAGTTCCGCGGTAAATAAAACTATTTCTTACAAAAAGAATGGTAGAATCATTGATTTTTGAAAAACAATTCGTGAAATTATCATTGGAGTTAAAATCAGGTTTAATTTTTGTTAAATTGGAAATTACACTTTCATAGTGATTCGTTTTCCAATCTAAAATGCCAACATCATTATCAAGTGTAAATCCGACTAAAATTTTATTTTCAGATAATGGCATTATCGAATTTACAGCGTCAGCTGGCAAATTCGAATTTTTAGTGTCAATATGTTTAACCAGTTCATTATTGTCTGTATATACATCTATTCCACCATCAAAATAGCCTACAAATAAATTTTTATCACTTTTGTTTATTGCTTTTACAATGGTAAAATTTTCGTTGTATGGCGTTAATAATTCGAATTTTTTGCTGTTCATTAAAAAACACCTTACGCCACTTGCTGTAGTGCCTGCCCATAAATTTCCACTGCGGTCTTTAAAAAGGCAATCGCCAATAGCAATGTTTTCGGCAGGTATTTTACTGAAAACAAATCGTTTTATCGATAAATTTTTCACATCTAGAATAAAAATACCATCGGTTGTACCGGCATAATAAAGGTCACTGCTATAAGGAATAATACAGTTCACAAAAACCAATTTGTCCCGATCACTTAAATAGGCATCCGTAATTGTAAATTCATGTATATTAATACCTTGCTCATTTACATATAATATACTGTTATGGCTACCTGAAATTAAAAAGTTGTTCTCTGATGTAATACAAATCCCACCTAAACGCGGATTAAGAAAACGATTAAATTGTTTTGTTTTAATATCGAATTTATAAATGCCACTTACTTCAAGTGCAAGATAAATATTGCCCTGGCTGTCAAACTTCGCAGTTACACATTTTTCATTATTAATTTCCTTAAAGCCATATTTATTGACAATTTTACCCTGTTTGTTAAACTCAACAATCCCTTCACCATAAATCCACGTCCAAACATTTCCCTTTTTATCTTCACCAACTATTTTATTAATAATATCTCTGTTTTTTTTTGCCGGATAAAGAAAAATATTATCAAATATTGCGGTTTGCTGATAAAATTTACTGATACCGCTGGTGTGTGCAATCCATAAGTTATTCTCAATATCTGCATAAACATCATGTCTGCAATTTTCAGAAATGCTGCTCGAATCACCTGAGTTGTTTTTATATATGGTAATATTAAATCCGTCATAACTGCATAATCCATCTAATGTGCCAAACCAAATCAAACCATTTTTATCCTGCGTTATTGACCATACGCTGTTTAATGGCAATCCATCATCTACAGTCAATATTGATGATGGCACTTGTGCAAATGTGAAGTGACAAATCAATAGGAACAGTATACTAATAATAGGTTTTATCATAATGTATTATTTCAACTGGAATTACCCTTCTTAAGCAGGGTCACTGTAGGTAATTCTCAATAGATGGGATAAAGGTGCTTTAAAATTAATCTTTTTCATGTTTACTATAGCGCAAACCATTAAAAATACTGCATATGTATTATTGCCCGGAATCCGGCGTGTATAGAGATTTGTATCATAAATAAAACATTATGAAAACAAAATTTTATCTGATACTTACTTATTTGATGTTGCAGTTAACCTTTGCTCACGCACAATGGGAAAGCACTGCTCTTGGGCCATTTAATGTGGCTGAATTTGCTAACGTTGGTGGTGAATTACATACCTACGGGTTATTGGCAGACTATTCAAGTACTGATAATGGAGATACATGGACAAAAGATACTTTGTTAGGTATGGGCACAACTCCTTTTGTTACCGCTTTCACAAAATCTACGGATACCTATTTTAGTGGTGACCCTTACGGACATATTTATGCATCAAACGACGGAATAAACTGGAGTTTAAATTATGATTTTGGAATGGTTGCTTCAATTCCATACATGGTGGCAGAAGGAAATAATATTTATGCTGCCATAGATGGATTAGGTGTTTTATATTCAAATGATAACGGTGCCTCATGGACCCTTGGCGAAGGCGGGCTTGGAGGAAATAACCATTATATCAGTCAAATTATAATTGTGGGCAGCGATTTATATATGTCAACCTTAGGCGGCGTTTTAAAATCTACCGATGGTGGCGCTAACTGGGTGGTAAAAAATTCCGGTTTGCCTGATTTAATGCAATGGAATCGCCTTCTCGCAAGGAGCTTTACTTACATCCGGTTACGGAGTTGGCGTATTCAGGTCTACCGATTTAGGTGAATCCTGGACTCAAATAACCGCTGGATTTGATGGATTCTTATTTGTTGGCGGATATTATACCTATGGTGATATTGCAGTTGTTGGCGGCTCATTATGTAAAGCACATTTTTCAACAGACGGCGGTCAAACCTGGACCCTCATTCCACAAGGAACAGGGAGTGGCTTCGATGTATTTAACAGATTTATTATAGACAATGGCTATTTATTTGGCGCAACTACAAGCTGGGTTATAAGAGTTTCTTTAGAAGACCTTGGTATTGATGAAGTTGGCATTCAGAATGAAATTAATTCCGGCATTAAAATATATCCAAACCCTGCCGTTAATACTTTGTATGTTGAAACATTAAATGATATCAATTATCAAAATATGTATATACAAATAACAGATATCAACGGAAAAATTGCAGCCCAATATGCAAATAGTAATAATGAAATTGATGTAAGTAATCTGCCCAATGGAATTTATTTTCTTACCGCATTATCCGGAGCAGTGCAGTTTCATCAGCAATTTATAATTGCCAAATAAAATATGAATTACAGACTAAAATTAATATTATGAAAAAATTATTTTGTTTTTGGATAGCCACTTTTTTCTTGTGCACAATAAATGGCTTGTTTGCCAATGCTACAGACGACTTATGGGCCGGCTTAAAACAGGCAGATTACGCAAAAGCATTGTCCGCAATTGCAGCTGGTGCCGATGTTAATGCAGACGATCCTGCATTTGGTTCGCCGTTAAATTTCGCATCCTGCTGGGCCGATGTTGAGGTAGTTCAAGCACTATTAGACGCAAAAGCAACCTTAAATTATATTGCAGCAGCAAACGGATATTCACCATTAATGAATGCAGCAGCCTGGGGGAATATTCAGGTGGTCAAAATATTATTAGCAGCAAATGGTGATATGCATGTAAGAAATAAACTAGGTCAAACCACACTTGCAGTTGCAATGGGTTCAGGCAAAGTTGAAATAATTGATATGCTGATTAATGCCGGTGCTAATCCTTTGGAAAAATATGATATACTGGCAACAAAAGACCAAACATTGCTGAATGCATTATTGACAGTGATGTATCCAAAAGCAAAAATCGAAAACCTTAAATCAATTCAAACTACTCTTGCCGGTATGGGGGTTACCTTTCCACCTCGCCTAATTAATGCAACGGAAAGCGATTATTCCACTCCCGGAGAACTTGCTGAATTGTTATTAGAAAATGGTCTGGATCCAAATCAAACAGTGCAGGGTGGGTGGGGCAATATTTTAAACCAGGCAATCGATATGGGAAAATATGATGTTGCATTGCAGTTAATTACACACGGCGCAACTACTAACCCTGATCTAGCCATAACTGTAAAAAATAAAGGAAACGACAATGCCGTTTTTCCGAATGTTGAATATACAAATGGTGATTATCTGCTCGTAGCCGTAATTTCAGGCAATCTGGAATTTGTAAAATGTATGGCTGAAAAATACCCGGATCTTATTCATAAAAAGTACGATGGCAAAGGTTTTGTTAAATGCAATTCTGATAAAATAACAGCCAATTTTACAATTGAAGGAGTTAATTTATTAATGATTGCCGCTGAACATGGAAATTTAGCTATCGTTCAATATTTTTTCGAAAAAGGATTTGATAAAGATGATTTTGTTGAAGCAAAATGGGATTTTGTCAGCAAAAAACAAGGCACATGCCCCATGTTAACAGTACGTAGAACTATGGGTTACGCCAAAAGCTCCGGAAATCAGGAAATAATGGATTTAATTAAATCAGCAGGAGGGAAGGGAGAATAATTAAAACCCTTACGATAACTAAACCAACTTCGTGCATCTACGAGGCCTTCGTTTCTTTGTGGTTTGGCTGTTCCAACACAAAGTAACAAAGGCCACAAAGTTGCGCTAAGTAAAAAACTTAAATTAAACCTTCGCGTATCTTCGCGGCCTTGGCGTCTTCGTGTTGTGGCTGTTCCAAAAATTAAATTAAAAGGTTAATAATAAATTAGCACCTTTAAAACCCATATTAAAATTCGGAGCAACCACAACATCTATATTATCCATTTCATGCAACTCCGGCAACAACAATCCGACACCCGCACCTAAAAGATACCCCGCAACAACATCCGTATAAAAATGTTTTCCTGCTGCAGTCCTCAAATACCCAACCACCAAAGGCACCGTTGCTGCTGCTCCCCAGGTTATAATTTTTAATCCCCTTTGGTCAGTGTCCAAATAATAATCATTAATTAATCGCGCAGCAAAAAAACAATTATATGCAGTCGAACTCGTATGCCCACTCGGAAAGGAACTGCTCTCATCTTTATATAAGCGATAGCTATCTGAATAATTGGTGTTATAAGCATAAGGGCGTATCCTGCTCACAGTGCTCTTTAAAACTTCAGTAATACCCAACGTAAGCAAAGCACCTTCTGCATAAATTACACCATTCGTAAAAAATATCTTTTTATCCGGTAAGGTAGATAAAATTACCAAACCGCTGATACCAAATGAAACATAGTTAATTAAATCACTCATTACATCCGCATGCGCAGCATCCAGCGAATCGAAATACACAACCGACTGCTCAAATGTAGGAATGTTTGTTACAGATAATGCAGATAAATCCGATGTCGTTAATGGTATCGGTTTATAAAATAAATCACTGCCAAGAAATAAAAGTGAAGGTGCAAACAGTTTAACTTCATTTTCAAAATTTAAAGCATAAACCGCTTGCACCTTACTGGTAGTATCTCCAAAGTTTTTGTAATTACCTGCATTAGCTGTTGTAAATAAAACAACACAAAAAAGCAATAACAAAAACCGGAAATTATAACGCATAATTTAAAACCAAGCTATTAATAATCGTAATCATAATCGTAACCATAATTAGTACCCGGCAATTCAACCCGCACACGACTGCGACCCGCTAATTCAATCGCTTTTATGATATCGGTAATTTGTTCCTCCATTTGCTCTTCATCCAAAATTACATCACCATAGTGCACAAAATCAGGTTCTAAATTATAAGTGCTGTCTGCCATCGGCTGTAATCCAACACAGTCCAAATGCCAGGTTTTATCATTATCTAATTTACTTTTATAAAAATAAATATAACCATGTCCTAACTCGCAATCAACCTCTCTACGGGTTACAAATTCAATACTGTCCTCCTCATCCGTCAATTCATATTGATATAAAATAGCCTCGGCAATACTACGTTGATTACCATAAGCTGTATCAATTTTCGACACAGCCTTGAAATCCGTTAATTTATTAATCACTGTATAACGGTAAGCACGCGTTTTTTGTAAATTCGTCCAAACACTATCAGGAACAGATATTTTTGAAGAATACGCCGTCAATGCAGTTTTATAAATGAGCTCATCATTTTTACTTTTATAAATTTTATCGAAATACGTTTTCACTAAAGGGTCGTCATAAAACTCAGACAGTGCTAAAGTGAAATAGTCAAGCAAATTCGTTGCCCAACCGTACTTCATGTCATTAATATACAAATCGGAATAGTTCGAACTATAATTTGAACTGTAATTTCTTGAAGAATAGTCACTGCTGAAAATTGAACTGGTTTGATCAGGTCCATAGTGATACTCATCAAAATAATTTTTACTTCCAATTAATGATTTCAGCGTTGTAAAATAGTTTTTATTGCGGTAGTTATTATACGAATAACGATCAACTTCATTCGATCCACTCACATTGCGTTTAAATTCAGCATTGGCTTCCGCTACTAATTGTTTTTTAAATGGCGCGTATTTGGCAGTATTTAAACTATCCTGCTTTATTACCAGCGACAATAAACGATAGGTTGCAAAACGATATTCCGGGAAGCCCGAAAAATCTAAAACCTGAGGATACAGTTTCGCTGCCAATTCTAGTGTATCTAAATATCCACTGAAAATATAACTCAACGAATTACCATTTTTAGCCAAAGGTGTTTCAACATACAATAACTCCATAAAGGTTGCCAATGCAGTATCTGTTTGTTTAGCCGACAATGCTGATAATACTGCTAACTGTATATTCGAAGTATCACCCGCATTAATATAAATTTGTTTTAATGCTGGAATTACAGACTTGTCTTTTAATCCGCCCAAAGCCATTATAAACGTTTCCTTTTCAGTGGCCTTGAGTTTGCGGAAATTACTACTGTTTATAAATTCAATCAGCTTAGGTGCATCACTATCAACAAATTGATTCACACGAACCGATTTAATCGACTGCTTCCGCAAAACTGAATCTTCACTGTTTAATTGCTCAAAATAGCTATCAGATGCCGTGCTGAAAATAGAACGTCCTGAAATAGAATCAGAAGGTGTAAACGTATTGTAAAATGTGCTCACAAAAGCACTAGGTCCGTCAACTGAATCAATTACTGTACTCAGTTGAAACAACACATTATCCTTCAAAATAAACTTGCGATAAACTGCACGTGTTGAACCGGTATCCGTCACAATAAATTCCAGAGATTGCACAGCACCTTTTTCTTCAAATTTTCTTCTGCTGATCGTGTAATTGTCGTATGCCACATAATTGCTGTCAAACGAATTCCAAAATTCAATCTTATCATCATAATATCTGAACTTGTGATATTTATGATAACTAACCGCAATATTTTCAGGTGTAATTTCCGAACTGAAATTACTATGTTTATTTTCAGATAAATAACTCACATCTTTTTCCTCATCTTCATCATCATAACCATAATCGTATGAATTATAACTGTTGTATTCAATTTCATCAATGGTAAGTAGCGTATCCACCGCAGGCACAATCGTTTTAACACTGAACAACATTGCAGTGTCCGAGTATAGTTCAAATGGCCTTGAATATTTAAATGTGGAAGTATTAAAGCTGTTAAAATAAGCGTCAGGCCTTGTTTCACTTGGCGACATACTAGCCAACAAATAAAAATACGGCCCATTTACCACCACCTTGGTATGTATATAATTAGCATTGCTTTTACTTACCTGCTCATAACTGAGTTTATTATTTACTAATTGATAAGCGTCACTTGTTACCGCATATTTATCTTTTTTAAATTGTTCGGTAAACATATCCGCAATACGTTTTAACTCAAAACTGTCTTCTTCAAATGAAGAATTATTATTGTAATAATAAGTATTTGCATAATAATAATTATCGTTTTCCTGCGCTTGCACCGTTGCAATTGCCTGCTGATTATACACCGATTCATTTTCCAAAACTTCATAACTTATATGATTCGCAGGCACCGAAACGCTGAACAATCCCCATTTCGGCGTATAAGTTTCCCAGGTATTTTTAGTTACCGGTTTAAAATTAATACTCGAAAAAAATGTTTGCATTTCCTTCGATTTAACAACAAACTCACCCAACCCCGACGATTTAAAAATAATTGTTTCAAATGGTGTCACAAATAATTTAATCCGCAAATAATTGCCGCGTTTTGTTTTACTCACAATATCTAATCCCGGATAACCTGTATTCGATTTAATTGCCGTTTTTGAAACAATATCACCCGGAACATTTTCAAATAATAAATTATCAATATTCGCTAAAATTTCATCCTGCGTTTGATGTTGCAACATGCCATAATGCGCCATACGAATTACATTGTAATAGGCACTGTTCGCCATGTCGGGATATAATACATAACTGTAAGTGGCGTTTCCACCTAAATCATACAGCTTACCCGGCGAACTTACTGTAAATAAAGAATCGCTGGCATATTGCATGCTGGTTGGGTGACTAAAATAAATTGCATCGATTTTATTTTTTTCTTTCATGCTTTTTCCTGTAATTTTTCCTTTTACAGGGCGCACGGTATAACCCATATCGCGCAATATTTCAATGGCTCCGCGTTCACCCGGTAAATGTGCTGCACCAATTCCGGTGAACATCACTTTTCCGGTTCTTAAAATCGAATCCATGCGACGCATCATATTCGCATTTCTTTCTTCAATAAAATATTTATGGAAATTAGCAGTAGGTGTGGTAATTAATTCTAATGAATCCAGTTTGTCCAAGTCACCTTCGCGATAAGCCTGATCAATTTGTTCACGAATACTTACATCTTCTTCATCAAACGCATCCATCATTTTACGTTTCTCGATGTATTTTTTTTCTTCATCCTCATCATCCGAAGTGTCGTATGCTTTTTCTAATAATTTTAATACTTCCTGTTCACCTTCCAATGCAGCAATTTCTTTCGATAATTTTTTTCCGCATTGAAAAATAAATAAATCGAGGTAAGTCTCTTCTTCATATTCCGTGCGCTCAGCTTCATAACGATATAAATAACCGTTTATCAGCCAGCTGTTATCCTGAAACATATTGCCATAAGCTCTGTCGTCCGGTATCTCTAACTCAGCTATTCGTGTATAGATATCTCCGCCATAATAATCTGACCTAAATCCGTAAGATGATTCACTGTAAGTATTATTATCCGACTTATCCGGATTGCCAAAATCATTTTCTATCCATGTTTCCGGATTACTTTCCAGCGCAATAACATCTGCACTGTGCAGCGCAATAAAAAAACTATCTGTAAGGTGAAAAGCAATGCGGTCGCTCACGTGCATCGTACCATATATGTACGATGGCTGTGTCAATCCGTTGCCCGTAATTTCCCATAAAAGTGATTTCGATTGTGCCTGAATGCCCGTGTAGCAGAGTAGTAGCGTAATGAGGAGTCCTGAGTTTTTCTTCATGTTTAAATAGGTTAGTGGTTATGCAATGATAAGCATTAATACGTAAATCGGTTACACTTTCGTATGCGAGTATGTGCTTTTTCTGTCATACATTTTCCGCACATTACGTTCCTGCACACGATAACCTTATTTCTTGCTTAATAATGCTATGCGCTAATTAAATTTGCATCATGGAGATGACGATTCGCTACGATTACTCAAAATTTACCGACTACGATATTCATTTATTCCGCGAAGGCAAACATTTTAAATTGTGGGAAAAATTCGGCGCACATATTTTAGACACCGAAACGGAAACCGGTGTTTACTTCTCCGTTTGGGCGCCAAATGCATTGGCAGTGCATATTACAGGCACATTTAATAATTGGGATAAACAACAGTTTCCCCTTCAAGTGCGCGGCGATGGTTCCGGCATTTGGGAAGGCGTGATCAATACCGCCATGCCGGGCGATTTATACAAATACATCATTCTTGGCAAAAACAACGAAACCTACGAAAAATCAGACCCCTACGCTCGTCGCGCTGAACCTGCTCCCGGAACAGCAAGTGTAATTTGGGACAATACATACACCTGGAACGACAATGTGTGGATGGTAAAACGGAAGCCGTTTGAGTTCAATAAACCCATGAGCACTTACGAAGTTCATCTCGGCTCCTGGGGGCGCCAACAGGACGATCCAAACGCATTTTTAACCTACCGTCAACTCGCAGAAACCCTCGTGCCTTATGTGAAGGAAATGGGTTATACGCATGTTGAACTGCTTCCAATTACCGAACATCCTTTTTATGGTAGTTGGGGATATCAAACCACCGGCTATTTTGCGCCGACATCCCGCTATGGAACTCCTCAGGACTTAATGTACCTCATCGAATGTTTTCACAAAGCACATATCGGTGTGTTGCTCGATTGGGTGCCATCACATTTCCCTGATGATGGTCACGGACTCATCTTTTTTGACGGAACACATTTGTATGAGCATGAGGATAAACGCAAAGGTTTTCACCCCGACTGGAACTCCTATATTTTTAACTACGGACGATATGAAGTAAAAAGTTTCCTTATCAGCAGTGCGCTATATTGGCTGGAATGCTACCATATCGATGGTTTGCGGGTTGATGCCGTGGCCAGTATGTTATACCTCGATTATTCGCGAAAAGAAGGAGAGTGGCTGCCCAACGAATACGGCGGCAACGAAAACCTCGAATCCATTCAGTTTCTCAAAGAGCTCAACGAACGTTTATATACCGAAATACCATCAACAATCACCATTGCAGAAGAATCCACCTCCTGGCCGAAAGTCTCCAAACCCACATACGACGGCGGTCTCGGCTTTGGTATGAAATGGATGATGGGCTGGATGCACGATACGCTCGCTTATTTTAAGGAAGAACCATTTTACCGCAAATATCATCAGGACAAGCTCACATTCAGCATGTGGTATGCTTTTAGCGAAAATTTTGTGCTCAGTTTGTCTCATGATGAGGTGGTGCATGGCAAGTCATCTCTGCTCAACAAAATGCCCGGCGACGAGTGGCACAAGTTTGCCAATATGCGTTTGATGTTTGGATACATGTTCACCCATTCATTCCCGAAACTCATGTTTATGGGTGGCGAATTCGGACAAACAAAAGAGTGGAACCACGACCAGAGCCTCGACTGGCACCTGCTGGAACATACACCGCACAAAGGTTTGCAGCAATTTGTTAAAGACATGAACCACCTGTACACCGGCGAAAAAAGTATGCACGAAAACGACTACAAACAGGAAGGTTTTGAGTGGCTCGACCTCACACACCGCGACGATTGTATCCTGATTTGGAAACGCCAGGGCAAAAATGCGAATGATCATTTAATTATAGTTGGCAACTTCGACCAGCAAACCCATATCGATTTCCCGGTTCCCGTGCTGCAACGCAACCATTATGTTGAGTTATTGTCCAGCGATGCCGAAAAATATTACGGCTCCGGCTTGTTAAATGCCGGTTTACTGAAACCTGAAACAATTGAAGAAAATACTACTGATGACGATGGAAATACAACACTTACGAAACGTCACAGTTTAAAAATTACCATTCCGCCGCTCACGTTAATTGTGTTGAAACCTGTGCTGAAACTCAGAAGGAGCAAGGCCTGAAAAGCAAAAAGGGAATCAGTTTTTCAACCGATTCCCTTTTTAATGAAAATGATGTTACAGATATAATTTACGCAAGTTTTACGTTCACTGCATTCAATCCTTTTTTGCCTTCCTGAAGGTCATAAACAACATTGTCGTTTTCGCGAATTTTATCGATCAGGCCTGAGGCATGTACGAAATATTCTTTTTGTGTTGATTCATCTTTAATGAAACCAAATCCTTTTGATTCATTATAGAATTTTACTGTTCCTGTATTCATTGTAATTTTTAATTTAGACAAAGGTACGCATAATTAACATAGTACGCGGTTTTTCCACAGGTCAGCACCTAAATATGTGCATTATGCAAGGTCAAAAAACTACCTAACCTGTACTTAAACCCAAACTTATGTATAATGGTATCAGTAACAAATAGATAAAAATTATGCGAATAAACTAACGTAATTAAATTATTTTATAAAAATATGTAAAATTTTTATGATTGGTTATCAAAATGGTAATTTCGCCTGAACCCCAATTCCCGCTTGAGCTGCATCAAATTTATTTTTTATTTTTTTTTACCCTCAACCTCAAATTTGGCATATTTCACGCATTTTGTAGCAGGCCGAGCATCGTATTTGGCACAACACTTGGTTTAAGGGCAATCAAGTTGATGAAAATAAATCAACCCCTAACAATAAACTTACAGTTATGAAAAAGATGAAATTAATGGTTGCAGCTATTGCATGTTTTATCATGCTTTCCAATTTCGCTAAAGCGCAGGATTTTACACCCGGCTCGCTCACCTTTTCTGCCGGCTACGGTTTTCCAAGTATTGCCAAAACCACGTTTAAATTGGTGGAGGGCGACAATATTAATTCATCGTTTTATGGTCCTTTTTACGGAAAAGCCGAATTTGCCCTCAACGAAACCGTTGGTTTTGGTGTAAACTTCGCTTATGCTTCCGGTTCAGCCACATATCTGACTCAGGATAACGAAATCGACACCCTGTTTTACAATTCAGGTGTTAATTACAAGGCCTTCAGCATTTTGGCCCGTTTCAACTTCCACTTCGGTAACAGCGACCGTTTCGACCCATACGCAGGTATCGGCCTTGGTTACAGAAACAACAATTACAGCTACACCGGTGGCGATCCCGACAGTCAGCCCAGCGACATCAACGGCTTCTTCCACATGGGTGCCGACCTCACCATAGGTGCCCGCATGTATTTAACAGAAAACATCGGTATTTACGGCGAAGTCGGCGTAGCCAAAACCCCCATCCAGGTAGGCCTCGTAATAAAGTTGTAGTCAAAAAAGTTAAAGAAAAGAATAATGAAAAAAGGTTGCCCACAGCAGCCTTTTTTCATTGCCAGAAATGCTTCGTAAAAATAAAATTTTAAAAATTTGGAGCAACACCATCCCGCTCCGCTAAATCAATCCCTACCGGCCTTCCATTCCAATAAACCACAAATGCTCGCTCTATCACATAATTCGGCTGTTCCATTGGTACATCGGTACATTCGCACATTGGTACATTAGTTTATTTCCATTACAGTCCGGGCTAGAACATCTTTATCGTCACCAATAAACACCATAAAAATCCCCGCGCTGTCGTAAGGTCTCCTGACCTGCGACTCGACTCATGACCATGAAATCGACTCATTAAATTCAACTCAAAACCCGCTGGCCACGACTGTCGATTCAACCTCAAAACAGCGTCTGCGACAAAAGCTCAAAATCCACTTTCGAAGCCCCCGCTGTCGCCCGGTCTCCCGACCTGCGACTCGACTCATGACCATGAAATCGACTCATTAAATTCAACTCAAAACCTGTTGGCCACGACTGTCGAATCGGCTCGAAACAGCGTCTGCGACAAAAGTCTCAAAATTACCTTTCGAAGCCCTCGCTGTCGCCCGGTCTCCCGACCGGCGACTCGACACATGGCAATGAAATCGACTCATTAAATTCAACTATAAAACCTGTTGGCCACGACTGTCGATTCAACCTCAAAACAGCGTCTGCGACAAAACTGATTAGTAACAAACTTTTATTTGGTTTAACAACCTACTTTCAATTAACCTAATCTCTAAATTTTAAATGTTATAACTTGTTTTTTTGAATATTAAGTAGTTTTGATACAAATGACAAAATTGGTTGGTTGTAAACACCTTCGAGTTATTGTTTCTATTTAAAGTTGTATACTTGGAAAGCAAATAATTATTAACAGGTATCATATACAATCCATATATAAAAAAAACACCGCTAACTGATCATGGATTACTTCCCGGTCATACTTTTATTTTTTGCGCTGCTTGTTTTCATCACAAGAACGTTCACGGTTTTATTGCATGAACTTGGGCATGCAATTCCGGCAATACTTATGTCAAAAAAAGCCGTTACAATTTATATTGGTTCTTATGGTGACCCAAAAAAGAGCTGGCATTTTAAATTAGGGCTTTTAGAAGTATGGTTTAAGTATAACCCATTTTTATGGCGCCTTGGCCTCTGTATTCCGTCGGCAACACAGATGTCTATAAATAAACAAATCATTTACATCTTAACAGGACCTTTAACATCACTAATGATGGCAATAGTTGCATACTATTTTACATTAACAGATGACGTTAATAGTTTTCTAAGAATAATTCTCATAATTTTTATAGGGTCATCAATTTTGGATTTATTAATAAATCTAATACCTAATTCAAACCCCATAAAACTTTATGACGGCAGTTTCGCCTTTAATGATGGCTATCGATTATTAGAACTCTTTTACTACAAAAAATTTCCTAAAGAATATATGGTCGCTGCTGATCTATACAACCAACAAAACTACGCAGAGGCCGCCATCAAATTTAACAGCATTTTAAAAAGTGGGCTGAAGAATGAAAATATTTATAGATTAACAATAGCAAGCTTTTTGCAGGTGAAAAATTATAAACAAGCAAAAGAAATATCTGACGAATTTATGATTCATGGTAGTTTAAATTCCGATGATTTTGCAAACACTGCCATTTCTTATTCACATTTAAACGACCATGACAAGGCAATTGAATTTTATAATAAATCTTTAGAAATAAATCCAAAAAATAAATATTCTTTGAATAACAAAGGATTTACTTTAAATATTCTTGAAAAATATGAAGAAGCAATACCGATGTTTGACAAAGCGATTGCGATTGATACCGCATTTGCCTATTCATACAATAACAGAGGGCTCGCAAAAATAAAAATTGGTAAGCTAGAAGAAGGACTTAAAGACATTAATTATTCACTCAAACTTGATGAAAATAATGCTTATAGTTATCGTAATCTTGGTATCTACTTTTTCGATATAAAAGAATATGCAACTGCATTGGAATTATTTACTAAAGCCAAGGAACTTGATAATTCAACATACCAGATAGACGAACTGATTTATCAAGCAGGAATCCAAATACCTAAATAGCAAAATCGTTAACACACCTGCCGTCGTCCGGTCTCAAAATAGCCGACTTGATTTTATAATGAACCCCACACTTTAAATTTCTATTAAAATCAATTTTACTAATTCAGTCTAATCGGATTTGACTTTGTTTCAGGATTATAAACGAATCCTACCCCTTTAGGTTTACCTACCAATCAGGCAGGGGTAGCATATTTTTAACACCACCCTCTCCCAAGATCGAACAGAACCCCGTAGGTTTACCTACCGACCAGGCAGGGGTACCATATTTTTAACAAAACACCCTCCCAGAACCGAATCCTACCCCTTTAGGTTTACCTACCGATCAGGCAGGGGTTCCATATTTTTAACAAACACTGTCCCAAAACTGCATTCTACCCCTTTAGGTTTACCTACCGATCAGGCAGGGGTAGCATATTTTTAACAACTCCCTCTCCCAAGACCGAGTAGAACCCCGTATGGGGTGAAACAATTTTTGATAGAGGCTTCAAAAGTATCACCTAGCCCGGGTTGTAGTGGAAATAAACCAATGTACCAATGTAATTATTCCGCCTCGGCGGACAATGAAACGACCGCATTTGATGGTAACTATGAATTAGCGGTTTATTGCAACGGAAAACCGGTGCAGATTGCCCTGGCGTGGTGAATGTTGCTGCTCTAAATAATTCCCTAAAGTGACAAAAACAGAAAAATTTAAAATTACTGCACCCGATGTAGTCCGCTCTCCCGAAAAGGATACCATTTTTTTTTATTGATTAGATTTGAACAGTTATTTAATGTAAATAAATGAAATAAATTAAAAGTATTCTTACATTTAAACATCGGCAATTTTTTTTACTTATTGTTACATGTGTTTGGATCTTTCCAAGCTCAAAATCCTAAAAAAATTATTAGAAATGGCCACATCTATACATTCCAAAATCTACAACTTTAACGATAAAACCAAATCAAGGGAAATAAAATCTATCCTGCAAAAATTATCTAATAAAGAACAATTACTTGTTGGTATTGAAGATGAAGGGCGGTCAGATGAAAGGCTGGGCAATTTATTAATTCAACGAACCGGATTTGATGGAAATGAATTTCTCGCTTGCGAAGCTTTTGCATACACATCAACACCTTGGCGAAAAATTTCAATTGAAGCACTTGTTGAAATAATAATGGCAACTAAAAGCAAGAGCTTTAAAAAATTAGAAAAGTGGAAACCTATCACACAAGCAATAGAAGGGAAAATACTAGGAGATTACTAATAAACTTGAAACCCGCTGTCGCCCGGTCTCCCGACCGGCGACTCGACTCATGACAATGAAATCGACTCATTAAATTCAACTCAAAACCCGCTGGCCACGACTGTCGATTCAACCTCAAAACAGCGTCTGCGACAAAAGTCTCAAAATCAACTTTCGAAGCCCCCGCTGTCGCCCGGTCTCCCGACCGGCGACTCGACACATGCTAATGAAATCGACTTATTAAATTCAACTCAAAACCTGTTGGCCAAGACTGTCGAATCGGCTCAAAACAGCGTCTGCGACAAAAGTCTCCGAATTAGATATGGATCACACCATATCATTTTTCATCCAAATTCCCTTCAGTCAACCACCTCAACACCGGTCAGGAGACCGGGGTGGCGTCTGGAGTTGGAAACTCCACGACAACATCAATTATGATTAATAATCAGAATTTTAATTGTAAGGTGAGTGCAAGTTTTCCTTAAATTGCAATTTTGTTAAGGTTTAATTTTTACGATTTTATTGTCTCGTATTACCACCAATTCACTGTTTTTAGTTTTCTTAAATTCCAAAAGTTTTTCATAAGCTTTTTCAAGACCCTTTATGATTCTAATTTTTTCTTCTATTTGGATTTCAATTGTTGTCATAATGTTTTTTTAAGAGGTTAAATTTCTCCTGATTTAAAATATTAAGTATACCATCAATTTGTTTTTCCGCTAAAAGCTTGTGTTCTCCTTCCGAATTGTCAAAAAATAAAGCGCCATCAACAATTGGAAGATAAATGTCAAATAGATTTTGAATTCCTCTTACATATCTTCTTTCAATTATTTTAGATTCAATATTATGTCCACCTTCTGAAACTCTTATTTTTACTCTTTCTTTTGCTAATTCAACGGTTTGAAGCCAAAAAAATAACAATGTAACACGATAACCCTTTGCCTTAGCGTCGATGATTTTACTTTTATAACTTTTGGTTGATAAGGTTGTTTCAAAAGCAAAGTTTTTATTTTCGAAAAGTAATTCATTGATTCGGTTGAGCATTATGCGTCCAGCCTCAAAAGACACTTTTTCCGGTTGAAACGGTGATAATCCTTTTGCAATTTCATCGGCATTGACAAATTCTTTACAATCCAAAATTTCCGGTAAAATAGTAAATGATGCAGTTGTTTTGCCAGCACCATTACAACCTCCAATTATGTAAAGTTTTTTATCATTCATTACCGCAAATTTACAAATTATAATCAGCGACTAGGATGCTGTCGGCCGGTCAACCGAAAGGCAACACGATGAATGAAAATGAAATCGACACATTAAATTCAACTCAAAACCCGCTGGCCACGACTGTCGATTCAACCTCAAAACAGCGTCTGCGACAAAAGTCTTGTAATCAACTTTCGAAGCCCACGCTGTCGCCCGGTCTCCCGACCGGCGACTCGACTCATGCAAATGAAATCCACTTATTAACTTCAACTCAAAACCTGTTGGCCACGACTGTCGACTCGACCTCAAAACAGCGTCTGCGACAAAAGTCTCAGAATTAACTTTCGAAGCCCACGCGGTCAGGAGACCGGGGTGGCGTCTGGAGTTGGAAACTCCACGACAACACAGCCTGGAGTTAGAAACTCCACGACAACAGAAGTGGTTTACTTCGACTTCAAAAACGTATCCCGATCCGTCAACACCACAGGAGGCAATTTTGACCGAATAATCGCAGCATTGTAATTCTGCAGGTCGCCATTTACTAACGCGTTTGATTTCGTTTTGTAGTTTTTCTACTTCTTTGGCATACAACTCAAGTGCTGTTATTTGAACATCAGTAGGTTTACCTTCGTAACCGCCGACTGACATGTATATTTCGGCAATTTTTTCCCTTAAGCGCACCTGACCGGTAATACCACCTTCTCCTGGTTGGGTGGCGGATATTTTTTCGTGTAAAACATCCATTTGAGCAGCATATTTCATCGAATTAGCGCGCAAGCCCTTGTTTTTAACACTATCGGCCAAAGCACGCGTTTGATCACGAATTTCCAATACCTGGTTGTCTACATAAGCCAGCTCCTCAAGCAAATGGTAAGCTTTCATCAGCGTTTCCCTGCGCAAGGCTTTATCGGCTTCACTATGGGTTAATGCAGCATTACCGCGTATTGTTAATTGTGTTGAAAAACTATCCGTTCCTTTAATCAGGTCGATACGATAGGTTCCGGGTTCCATGTCGGGACCAAAAGCAGCTTCTCCAAGCACATTTGGTGATACGGGAACTTTTGGTGGCGGCATCATGGTTTGGATGCGCACGATATTTATCCCTTTGCGGGTTCCGGCAGGTTGTTGTTTCACAAAATTGCCTTTGCTATCGTAAATTCGGATATACATATCGCCAACCATATGGCGTTTTTTCAGGTAATAGGCTACCACTGCGCTGCCATTCGGGTTCTCGCCGACAAACTCGTCGTCGCCGGGGAAATCCTGAGTGATACCGCCCTGAGGTAGATAGTATGGACGTGTTGGTAAAAAGGCAACATCTTTATCCAATATATCAAGCGTGAAATTGCGCAGGATAGTGATATCGTCAATGATAATAATTCCACGACCATGAGTAGCTAAAATCAGGTCATTGTCTCTCGGGTGTATCACCATATCGAACACACCAACCTGTGGAATATTGCTGTTTAAAGCAAACCAGGTAACACCTTTATCGATACTGGCGTATAACCCGAACTCGGTTCCTAAAAACAACAAATTGCGGTTAACGAGGTCTTGTTTAATAACGTGACAGTAACCCTTAACTGATTCATTTACAAGGCTTTTCCATGTCTTACCGAAATCACTGGTGTAGAACACATATGGTTTCATGTCGCCATTGCGATGTGCGTCAAACGTTACGTAAGCACCACCTTTATCGAAATTATCGGTCTCGATTCCGGTTACAAATGCAAACGCGGGTACACCGGGAATATTCGCATTCACCAGACTCCAGGTTTTGCCGCCATCGGTAGTTACCTGTAAATTGCCATCATCAGTTCCTGCCCAAATGATGTTTTCATCAAGTGGTGATTCGCTGATGGCAAATATGGTAGTATTGTTCTCGGCTGAGGTATTGTCGGCAGTTAAACCACCGCTTTTTTCCTGTTGCTGACGTTTAGGGTCATCGGTACTCAAATCCGGTGAAATCGGCTGCCATCTATCACCTTTGTCTTTAGAGCGGAATAAATACTGGGAACCCACATACAGCCATCCCGACTTTTTGCCGAAAACAACGGCTGCATTCCAGTTATAACGCAAATCTTCTGTGCTGGCATCCGGAAATGGTTTAATGAATTTACTTTCACCTGTTTTCAGGTTACTTCTGTAAATTTTGCCACCCTGATACTGCCAGTAAACAATATTATTGTCGGTTTTATCTGCGAAAGCATTAAAGCCGTCACCAAAACCAATGGTTTCCCAATCGGCATTCTGAATGCCACCCGGGCGACTGCTTGGCGCTTTCCAGCTGCCGTTATCCTGCAATCCGCCATACACATTGTAAGGTGTATTCATGTCCACGCTCACATGGTAAAACTGCGCAACCGGCAAATTTTCACAGTGGCTCCAGGTATTACCCTTGTCGCGACTGATATACACACCACCATCGGTTCCTAAATACATCAATCTGTTATCGAGCGGACTCACATAAAAAGCGTGCAAGTCGCTATGGTAAGCACCACCTTCTACGGAAGCACCCTGGAATATCTTGCCCCCATCATTACTTACCAATAAGCCGAAGCCGGGCTTGTAAACACGATCAGCTTCAACAGGGTCGGGGCTAATATAACTAAAGTAGAAAGGTCGTTCACCCATTGCAGTTTGTTCGCTCATTTTCAACCAGTTAGCGCCGTTATCTACAGATTTATATAAGGCAGATTTTTTCGATTCTACCAAGGCATAAACAGCATAAGGCGCAACCGGTGATACGGCAATTGCTATACGTCCAAGCGTTTCGTTAGGTAAACCTGCGCTGAGTTTTACCCAGTTGGCACCACCATCGGTTGATTTATATAAAGCACTTCCCGGACCACCTGAACGGAAGTCGTAAGCTGTTCGGCGATGATCCCACATGGCGGCATACAATACGGAAGGATTTTTCGGATCCATTGCCATACTGGCGCATCCGGTGGAGGGATTCACATATAATGTTTTAACCCAGGTTTTACCACCATCGGTTGTTTTGTAAACACCACGTTCTTCACTATCGCTCCATAGGGCACCTTGAACTGCCACGTAAGCTGTATTGCTATTGTTCGGATCAACGATGATTTTGGAAATGCGTTCGCTGTTCGGCAATCCCATAAATTCAAACTTTTGACCACCATTTGTTGTTTTATAAATACCGGTTCCAACACTCACGCTATTGCGCACCCATGGTTCACCGGTGCCTACCCAAACAGTGTCAGGATGTTTCTGGTCGATACAAATTGCACCGATACACTGCGTATAATCATCAAAAATGGGCTTAAATGTTGTTCCCTGATTTTTCGATTTCCATAAACCTCCACCGGCTGCACCCACATAAACAATATTCGGATTACTGTTCACAGCATCAATAGCTGCAATCCTTCCACTCGTCCGCGCCGGCCCGATATGCCTGCCCTCAATAGCACTAAAAGTTGAAGCAGTTATCGCTGTTTGAGCTGCTGCCTGAAAACTACATCCTGCCAACAAAAACAGGCCTAAAAGTTGATTTTTAAACGAGTGGTATCTCATATAGTATGGTATATAGTGATAATCAAATAATTGATTTACAATTAGTTATGATTTAAAAAATGCCCAAAATCACAAACGCCGTTTTATAACAGCGTTATGTGTTTCAAACATTTTCGAATTAGCCGGGAACGAAAAAACAAGTCTTTACTGAAGGCTTATTTTGTCACAATCGGTTTCTCAAATTTCGACTGATCGTACTTAATGTCAATTTCGTATTTGTCGATAACGATTACTTCACCCTGATTACCATTGTAACGGTTTTCGATGGTGCCCGGTAAAATAATACCGTTTACATCTTTGTAGTTGCTGTAAAAAGTATCACTTTCTACCTCTACACCGTTAATTGTGGTTTTGGTATGGGTTTTAATCATGAGGTAACTTTCGGTATCGATATAAGAAGAATACACATCGCCTTCAGCGGTGGTAACGTCAATTTTATAACACATGGTACCTTCCACGTCAACTGTAGTGTCTAATTCAACTTTGTAGCCTTTGTCTTTCCAATCCCAAAGCATGCCATCCATATCAGCCTGAATTTTTAAACCTTTCAGTTCATCGGCAGTCATTGGCTGTGCTTCAGTTGCGCCGGTAAACGGATTTAACATCCAGCCTTCGGTGCCATTGTAGGTTTGAATGAAGGTTAAACCCTGAAAAGTGCCTTCAATACGAATATTATTAGGGCGAGCTGAAATCTGCACAAAAGGGATTTCCAAACCACCCTGGTTGAGTTTTCCGGTTGAAGTAAGCGTTTCAACTTTTTTGAGTTGTTTTTGGCCAATTGCGTCAAAATGTTCTTTTAAAACGTCGTCGAGGTTTTGAGCTGTGGCAGGGATAGTTGCAATCGTAACTAAAAATACGAGTGCTGACAATACTTTTTTCATAATAGATGTGATTGAATTTAAGTGTTAAAATTAGATAGATATTTTGGTTGATTATACAACTTTGGTGTTAACAACAGGTTAATGTTTGCCCTCCATTGCAAAAGCTAAGCCAAATCTATTCAATCACTATCTGACGGATCGTTTTAACCCCATTCTTTTCAGCCTGCAAAAGATATAAGCCCGGCTCTAAACCCGAAAATTTGAACAACGCTTCTCCAATACCGGTATGTATATCCATTTTAACCGGATAGCCGCTTAAGTTCGACAACGTATAGGTGAGTGATTCAGCGCCATCTGCAACTACAACAAAATGGTCGTGTGCCGGCAAGGGGTAAATTTCAAAACTTACAGGTGCATTAAAAGAGGCAATTTTGCTTTCCTTTGTAACCCCATCTTCAGCAACAACTGATAAACGATAATATGATTTACCGGTTATAGGGTTTTCATCAATAAAGGAATAGGCATTAGCAGTTTCAGCATTAATTTGTGCAAAAGTTTCCCAGTCGCTGCCATTTTGCGATCTTGCTAATTCAAAATAGCCGTTTTGAGGTAAATTTTGCATATTCCACCGAAGTGCAGCACTTTCGTTCATTGCTTCGGCCGTAAATTCCGTTAAACCGTCTGAAAGCAACAAGCCGCACATCAAATACATATAACTATGCATATTCTGGCGAATATTGACACATTCATCATTTGGCCAGTGCCATGATGCAGTAGTCATGCCACCAAAAAATAAATGCCCAAGACCCCACGCTTTTTCTGATAAAACCCATTCATCAGGGGTATAAGTATCTACAATTAAAGGTGTTAAATCTGAGCCGGTAACGTAGGCGTGCGCATAACTTGGTCCCCACATTTCGGTGGCTAAAGGCGTAAAGGGTCCGTTCCAAATTGGGTGGGTTAATGCATCGGGACCATTCATTACATCGCCCGGCCATGCGTAAGGATACCATAACCACACATCTCCAAAACCACAGCTTAATCCGTCGCCTACATTTGGTGCTGCGTTCATAAATAAACTTCCGCCATTATATACCCATTGTTCAATTAACGACTGGTTTGCGTTGAAAAATTCTTCCATGTAATCGGTATGACTTTCACCACCTTCCATAAATACATAACAGGTATTATCATTAAAAATGGAGTAGGGGTCGCAATATTCGTAAAAGGCCATGCTCCAGAAACCTGCGCCAAAAACTGCATCTAATGTAAGAGGATTGGAATCTGCATAAGGCGCCCATCCGCAACACCAGGGCTCATCTATGTCGGCCCGCATGTAATATACGTCGGTTGCTTGGGTAAAGCTTGCGCTGCACCTTAATACAATAGTGATGAGCAAGCAGAGGCTATTCTTACTCATAGTGTGGGTTTTAAAAATGTGAAAAATTGACTGTCGCTATGTCAAATTTAACAAATTTTTGAAATACAAAACAATTTCAAAAATATTTTTAATCCACTGATTGTCAATACTTAAAGATGAACCGCCACAACAAATGTGTCTTTTGCGTAGGTAGACATGTTTTTGAGGTCGACTGCGATGTTTTCATTCCACTTTTTTTGCTCAACGGCGTTTCTGCTGTAATCGGTAGCAGCCTCGTAAATGCTGTCTGCAGTATTCATGTCTTTATGCGCAGCACGTTCTAATTCACGCATTACACTCTGATAATTTTTATAGGTAAGTGTTGCATTTTGAATCGACTGTTTTAATTTTCTGGAATATAATTCCGTTATATCAAAATGTACTTGTTCATGTGTTAATGTATATGCCGTTGTATCCGGTTTAGTCCAGGAAATTTTTGGGTCGAAAAATGCTTCTACAATTACAATTAATGAATCTTGTCGTGCAGTGCCTTTATAACTCATTCTGAATCCGACATAAGAAACGGCAATTGCGCCAAAATCAGGATCCGGTGTTGCTTTATAATCTTTCCAGTGCAACTTCACATTATTATCGTGATAAATGAGTGTATCATCAGGTTGCGGTAACATCCAGGCCGTACTTAAAAGGACGATAAATAAAAATGGTAATGTGTATTTTTTTTGCATGTTTATTGAATGGTAATTGTGGAATAAAAAGGTAGTTTATTTTCCTGTTGTAATTGTAAAAAATAATATCCGTTTGTTATTCCGGTTGTTGCAATTGAATTCGTATTTGTACTGCCGGAAGCAATAATATCTCCAATCAGATTATATAAAATGTAAGTAGTTTTTTGGGGGGTAGATGCACTTGCATCGAAACGTATCCAATCGCCCGCTGATATTGGGTTTGGATAAACCTGAACATTTGTTGTATTGCCGATATTTTGGATGGCATTTGTTTCAGGATTTAAATTAACAACATAATTATTTTCAAAATAACAGGAATCGGTAACCGGAATTAAATTATTCACCCATAATTGAAAAGTAACTTCATAATTTACAGGTATAGATTCGGTAACATCGTAATAAATATGTACCGGTACGGTAACACCAATATTCCATGCTGAAGCAAATACCATCCAGTTTAAATTTACCGGGGCTAAACTCATTCCTGCAGGCAGTGGTGTAATGGGAATTAATTTAGCCTGGGGATAAGCGAAATAATCAGTAGCATGATTATTTGTTAATTGAAATGTAATCATTGAATCACCATAACTAATTACATCAGTTGCCTCTAAAATAAACTGATTATCTACAACAACAATTGGAATGTCGTTACATAATTGTGCATGAACATTTTTATTCAGGAATGAACATCCAACCAAAAAAATAATGAAGTATATTTTATTGCGCATGAATTTTAGTTGTATAAAAATTAAATATAAAACAATCCTATAAAATTAAGTGTATTAAAACTTCCAGCTTAAACCTAATAACAAGTGACGTTGTTCGTAATATCTTGCAGGATTATCCGGTGGAGTTCCGTATGAACGGGGGTCACGCGGGTCGATAAATGCAGGGTCGCGCCATTCGCTCGGAACCGGGTCGCCGTAGGCATATGCCTCGCCTGTAACCGGATTTACAATTGCAGTATTTAATGTATTTAATACATTCGTCAGCTCAAAAGTAAATGCCAGTTGTGTCGTCTTTAAATCCCACCATTTTTTGTAAGTAATATTCAGCCAAAAATTACTTGCGCCAATTTCAGAATATCTTTTTACAGGATCAGAAACAATTTCATAAATTGGTCTGCCTGATATTGCTTCGTATCCTGTTAATTCGTAAGGTGTATAGCGTTTACCGGTTCTGTAAATGGCTTCCGTATAAAAGGTCATTTTATTAATCCATGTTTTTCCAAATGCACCTTTATCATTATCGAGCATGAAAATTAAATATGTTTTTGCATCAATCGGACTATCCCATGCAAGTGGTGTTTCAATTGATGTTTCTGAATTTCCTGTTGCTAAAATATTGCCCAATGCTTCTGATGCGGATGAGCTTTGGCCCGTTGCAATACTGTAACTTAACGAAATACTTCCGCTAAACCATTTTTGTACACGTTTTAAATAAGCAACCTCAATACCACGCACACGAGCATAATCTGAATTTATTCTTATTGTTCTGGCAACTTCTCTTCCTGTAGCATCTTCAATTAATACGGTACTGGAGGTAATAAAATCATATTTATCTTTCCAGAATGCAGTTACATTAATGGCATCATTTGATGTTATAGATGATTTTAATCCCAATTCATACGCAATATCTACCTCAGGATTTAAATCAGGATTGCCAATAAAACCTAATGTTGAACGGTCGGCAAAATATGGGTCCATACCCGTGTAAACATAGCTGGGATGCGGCATTACCGTGCTGTGTCCGTAATTAAAAAACAATACCTGATTTTCTTTAATTGGAAACGAAGCTGAAAATTTCGGTAACAAACGCATTTTAAATCTGCGTTCACCTAAACCATAACTATCGTTGTAATATGCATCTCTGAAAGCATCTGCAATTGTAGTCGTCGGATCGGCAACTGCATCATCCAAAAATTTCCCCGGAAACCAATATTCGAGTCGTAAACCGGCTTCTGCAATTAATCCTAAATATTTTAATTTATCGGAAATAAATAAAGCACCTGAAAGTGGATTTACTTTCCATACATCACTGATATCACCCAAACGATATGATTGCGAATAAGTGCCATCGGCTAATTGAATCGGTGCGCCTATCCAAGGACGTGTAATATCGATCCACTGATACTCCTGTGGTTTTAATTCTGTTCCGAAAAATAATTTATTGCGCGTGTCTTTCGAATAAATATTTGCTGAAGCACGAATGGTATATTCCAACACATAATGGTCGTGCCATAATGTTGCAATACCGCCATTATTGTATAAACCAGGACCGGGATTTACAAAAACAATACTGTCGTCAGGGTTAAAAACCGTAGCAGGGTAGGTGACAATACTTTCCGGGTCAAACTCGGTATTCACCACATCAGGTCGCCATGGAGCACCGTTGGCATCTGCACGTAGTTTTACATATAAACGGGAAGCGGTAATCTGGTAACTCAGCGTATTGCTGACAGTCTGGCTCCATTTTATGGTTTCGAGATTGGTATCGTGGGTATAAGTATTGGCATTATCGGGCTGTAAGGCAAACAGGAATTGATATCCGGGATTAAAACTCACATCGTTTCCGGTAACGCGCAACATGTTATAATCCTGATTAATGGTGATACTTTTTAAATACGTGAAACTGAGTCGGCGCTTGGGGTCAAATTTGTAATCCAACTTCAACATGCCCGCCCAGCGGTTATCCTGGTATGGCGACCATTGTGTATTGGGATATAAAGATGAAACCACCTGCTCGGCAGCGGCGCCGGCACCATTTGGAGAATTGGGAATAAAGGTGTCGCTGAAATTGGTTTTTAGTGTAGTATAAAACGTCAGTTTCTTCTTAAAAGCAAGCGGACCGCCCATTCCGAGCTCCATTACCTGTTGGTTCCAGGTGCTGCCGGCTGTTTCGTTAAATCCGAAATTATCGCGTTTATAGCCTGCATTAAATTCAAATTTTTCGTCGCCCGATTTGGTTTGTGTATTTACAATACCTGCAGTAGCGTTACCATATTCCACACCTGCACCACCGGTAGTTACGTCAATTTTGGCAATACTATTTGTTCCGATATCTATCCCGAAACCCGTTCCGCTCAAGGGGTCACGGGCAGAAACATCATCAATATAAAAACCTGTTTCATAACTCCTCCCACCGCGAATATGCACCCCATCAGCACTTTGAACAACGCCGGTTTGCATGTTTACCACACTTTGAATCTGGCGAACAGGTTGCAGGTCAATTTCCTTGGAAGTAAGCGTGGTGCTGGTTTTGGCGTCTTCTACATCCACCAGAGGTTTGTCGCCATAAATCACCACCGCATCATCAAACGTGAGCACCGTAGTTTTCAGCTTTACATCCAGCTTTTTTTGTTCGCCTTCGGTAAATTTCTGGGCAGTAAACAGCGTTTTTTCGTAACCGATGTAAGTAAACTGAATATTGTATTCCCCGGCCGGAATGCCGCTGATGGTATATATTCCATCAAAATCGGAAATGGCACCCATTGTAGTTCCTGTGAGAATAATATTAACGCCGGGCAGGGTTTCGCCGGTGCCGGCATCGGTAACTTTACCTGATAAAGTTGCGGTTTGAGCATCAACAAAAAATGCTGCCAAAACCAAACATAAAACAGATAAAATTTTCCTCATTGCCTCAAAGTTGAATAATTTGAATGAATTAGTAAAAAAAGCTTGTGGAAAACAATGAAATTAACGTAGAATTAAACCGGCAGGAACGCCTGAAAACCAATTACTTTTTGGGCATATGTCACAAAAGGCCGGTTATTTTTTGATAATTTTTGGTGAAAAGGTTTTGGATGGTTATTTTTAGTACTGAAACACCCCATGTTTTCTGCGTTAGCATTTTGCGGGAAATGGGTAATTTTTTATTAACAAAACACACAACTATGCGTAAATTGCTCCTCAACCTTTGTACTTTATTTTTATTCCTTTTCCTTTTTGGAACGAACCTTCATTTATCCGCTCAAGCACCCGCCATTGAATGGCAGCAAACCTACGGCGGAACCGAAGCCGATTTTATGAACGTTGCTCTCAGCACATCAGATGGCGGTTACTTTTTTGCAGGCGATTCTTATTCTTCGATTACCGGAAATAAAACAGAAAACTCGAATGGCGCTACCGATTTTTGGGTAATTAAAACTGATGCCACGGGAACAATCCAATGGCAAAATGCAATCGGCGGTTCTGCTTACGATGTATTATACGATGCACATCAAACACCGGATGGCGGATTTATTATTGGTGGATATTCCAGTTCCGGAATTTCAGGTGATAAAACTGAAAGCAATTTGGGTGAACAGGATTATTGGGTTTTAAAACTCGATAATACCGGTGCAATTACTTGGCAAAATTCACTGCGGACAAATAAAAATGATATGTGTACTTCGATACATCCTACCGCTGATGGTGGGTATATTATCGGCGGATTTTCTGCGGGTGGAATTAATGGCTATAAAACTACAGCAAGCAAGGGATTGGATGATTTTTGGATTTTAAAACTGGATGCAACAGGTAATATACTCTGGCAAAAATCAATCGGCGGAAGCGGAAGCGATTTATTGGTTACACTGCGCCAAACTACTGATGGTGGCTATATTGTAGGCGGTTCATCCATTTCAAATTTATCGGGTGATAAAACAGAAAACAGCAACGGTGCTTATGATTATTGGATATTGAAATTAAATGCAACCGGAAATATTGTATGGCAAAATACCATCGGTGGCAGTGATATGGATGCGTTGAGTGATGTAATTCAGACATCAGATGGTGGTTATTTAATTGGCGGATATTCATCATCCGGAATTACAGGCGATAAAACTGAAGCAAATTTAGGGTCCGATGATTATTGGATTTTAAAATTGGATGATTTAGGCAATATCACCTGGCAAAATACCATTGGTGGATCTGCACGTGATGTGCTAACCGGATTACATCAAACAGCAGATAACGGTTATATCATAAATGGATATACACCTACAGGCATTTCCGGTGATAAAACAGAAGGAACTTATGGTGGATTTTCGTACGGCGATTACTGGGTAATTAAAGTTGATGAAACCGGTAATATCATCTGGCAAAAAACAATTGGCGGAAATGGTGAAGATTTAAGTGGTGGATTAGATATAAATGCAGACGGCTCGATTATTATTTCAGGAACTTCTATGTCGCCTGTGTCAGGAAATAAAACAACGCCATTTTATGGTATTGCCGATTTTTGGGCAATTAAACTGGAAACGGATTGTATTGCGGAAGATGAAATATGTAATGGCATCGACGACGATTGTAACGGAATGGTAGATGATGATATTGCGATGTTCGCAGTGGCTTATCCTGATGGAGCGACAAGTGTTTGTCAGGGAAATACTGTTTTATTGATTTCGGAATACAGTGGCGATGATGTACAATGGACGCGCAACGGCTCCAATATTCCGGGCGCAACTGCTGATACCTATGTTGCAAATAAAACGGGTATGTATGCGGTTACTACCAGCAGCGCATGTGGTTCTGTTTCTTCCGGTCCGGTGGTGGTTACGGTAAATAAAAATCCAAATGCAGGAATAACTGCAATCGGACCAACTTCCTTTTGTCCCGGTGGCAGCGTAACATTAACTGAAGCGCCTATTGCAGGTTGTGTGTATCAATGGTATAAAGGTGGTGCTCCCATTGTTGGTGCTACAGGATTAAATTATGTTGCAACTACTTCAGGAAATTACAGATGTGGTGTTACAAAAGTTGCAACCGGATGTTATAAAAATTCAAATGTAATTGCGGTAAATGCAACTTGTAAAGAAGGAATAATGAATAATAATGATTTGGTAATTTACCCAAATCCTGCTACTTCATTAATTACTTTGGAATCTACCGATGCAAATCCTAAAACAGTAACAATTACCGATGGAATTGGCAGCGTGATAATGGAATTTGAAACAAATGAAATGTTAATTGAAATTAATATTGAAAATTTACCTTCCGGTATTTATTATATTAATTGTCATGCAGAAAATAATATTTCTTCCAATAAATTTATTAAAATTTAATTAGGTTCCAATGATCAGAATATCCGTAATTTATAAGTTGCTAAATTCAAGCGCTTTCCGCAATACAATAATATGTGGTATTTTTTGTGTTGAAGGAATTTTTAAAATATACGCGCAGGCACCGGAAATTCAGTGGCAAAATACGATTGGTGGAAATAAAGAAGATGTAATTTATAGTTGTAAAAAAACTTTAGATGATGGTTTCATTTTAGGTGGAACAAGTACATCTGCAAGCAGTGGTGATAAATCGGAAAATAACATGGGTTTATCCGCAACTACAGATTATTGGATTGTAAAAACAGATGCAGCAGGCAATATTGAATGGGAAAATACAATTGGTGGAAATAAAGATGATGAACTCAGAGATATCATTCCAACAGCAGATGGCGGTTATCTGGCAGCAGGTTTTTCATATTCAGGTATTGGTGGCGACAAAACAGAAAGCCGCATTAGTGGTCCTTTTTATGCTGATTATTGGGTATTAAAACTTAATGCAACAGGAGATATTCTATGGCAAAATACAATAGGTGGTGGTTTTGATGATGAACTTTATTGTGTTATTGAAAATGAAGACGGCAGTTTTTATTTAGGCGGACAATCAAGTTCAGAGATAGGCGCTGATAAAACTGAAAATGCATATGCCATGGATGTCTGGATTGTTCAAATAAATGAAACAGGCAACATTATTTGGCAAACAACAATAGGGGGATTGCTGGGCGATTACCTGACATCGATGAAAAAAACATCAGACGGAGGATTAATTCTGGGTTGTTATTCTTATTCTGAGGCTGGTGCAGATAAATCAGAAAATTGTTATGGCTATTATGATTATTGGATTGTAAAATTAGATGCATCAGGAATTATAGAATGGGAAAATACAATTGGCGGAAATAATCCTGATTATTTAAATGATATAACAGAAATTCCAGGTGGCGGATATCTGGCAATTGGAGGGTCATCTTCCGATGCCTCCGGCGAAAAATCCACAACAGCTTTTGGCGGGTTTGGATATGATGACTATTGGATAATTAAATTGGATGCGAACGGTAATTTGATATGGGAAAAAATTTATGGCGGCGATAGTGGCGATTATGCAACCTGTGTAACAGCTTTGTCGGATGGTAATTTTTTAATTGGCGGTAATTCTTCCTCACAAATTTCCGGTAACAAAACAACCGGCACTTTTGAGTTTACGATAGATATTTGGATAATTAAAATTGACAGTGATGGCAATATCATCTGGGAAAATTCTATTGGTGGAGATGGTTACGACTATGTATTAGAAATGCCAATTGCAGCTGATGGCGGCGTTTTGCTTGGAGGGTTTTCTTATTCGGGCATATCAGGCGATAAAACAGAGGCGAATAATGGTATTGCTGATTTTGCTGATTTATGGATAATAAAAAATTATCCGGAAATATGCCCGATTCCTGTTGGCATTTTTGCAAATAATATCACACCGAATAAAGCAACTATTCATTGGGATAATATTTTGGGCGCAGATAATTATCAAATCTGGTACAGACAAACTGGAATCGGCCCTTGGATTAAAAAAACAACCGCTGTCAATTCTAAAACACTTAAATCATTAATGCCGGAAACAGATTATGAATATAAAATTCGTGTTTTATGTGCAGATGGCAGTTATGGTGATTTCTCAGAAATTTATTCTTTTACCACTTTGTCTTTACGTTCTGAAAATAATTTGATTTCAAATTATACCGTTGCGCCAAACCCGGCAGGTGAAAAAATAATTATTAATGGATTACTACCTGCTGAAGCAAATATGGCTTTATACGATGTTACCGGAAGAAAAATAAATGAATTTAATATTTCAGACAAAAATTTTACAACGGAAGTAAATTTAAATAATTTACCTGTCGGCATTTATTATATTACAATTGTTCAAAACAATCTAGCACAAACAATTCAATTTATTCATCAATAACGAAAAATCATGAGCAAATCAACACACATGACAAAGGTTAAAACCTTTTTGGTAAGCACTGCTATTGTGCTTGGATGTAATACGGTTATAGCACAATCACCGGGTATTCAATGGCAGGGTGTATACGGAGGAACTGCCTCCGATTATCTTACTTCTTCGCGTCAAACACCCGACGGAGGTTATATTTTTGGCGGATATTCAAACAGCGGCATCAACGGAAATAAAACCGAAGATAAAGTTGGTTTATACGATTACTGGATCATTAAAACTGATGCAGATGGTAATATCGAATGGCAAAATACAATTGGCGGCACACAAAACGATTATTTAAATAATGTGGAACCAACTGCAGATGGTGGATATATTTTAGGTGGTACTTCTTTTAGTGACAGCACTGCCGATAAATCAGAAAATAAAAATGGTGCTCAGGATTTTTGGATAATAAAAATAGACGGTTCCGGAAATATTGTTTGGGAAAATACCATTGGTGGTGATGCCTATGATTATTTACATATCATTCATCAAACACCTGACGGCGGATATATTGCAGGCGGTTATTCCGATAGCGGATTGAGCGGTGATAAATCAGAAGCTGGTCAGGGATTTATTGACTATTGGATTGTAAAACTAGATGCTTCAGGAAATATTGAATGGGATAACACCATAGGTGGAAATGGTTCTGATAATTTATTTGATATTTCGCTTACTACAGATGGTGGCTATATCGTTGCAGGTGGTTCTACAAGTGGAATTAGCGGCGATAAAACAGAAGCTGCTGCAGGTAATGATTACTGGATATTAAAGTTGGATAATTCAGGCAACATCGAATGGCAAAATACACTTGGTGCTGCAACAGAAGAAATTCCTGCCAGCATTGTTCAAACAGGAGATGGTGGATATTTAGTAGGCGGTAAATCAAACAGCGGAATTAGTGGTGATAAAACAGAAGCTAATATCGGCAACAACGACTATTGGGTAATTAAATTAGATGCTTCCGGAAATATCGAATGGCAAAATACAATAGGGGGCACCGGTTCTGATATTGTAAATAAAGTGATGCAGGCAAGCGATGGTGAATATATGATTGCAGGAACTTCATCCAGCCCTTTAAGCGGTGATAAAACTGAGGCTTCTATTGGTTTGGATGATTATTGGTTAGTGAAAATTGATGAACTTGGTGTAATAAAATGGGATAATACCATTGGCGGAAATAAAAGCGATAATTTAGTAGATGTGCAGGTTACAAACGACAATGGTTATATGCTCGGCGGTTACAGCAGCACAAATGTAAATGGCGATAAAACAATTGCCGGTTTTGGTGGAATCGATTTCTGGGCAATTAAATTATTACCTGAAATTTGCCCTGTTCCTTTTGGTGCTTATGCAGATAACATTACTGCAATTAAAGCAACTGTTCACTGGAACCCAATACCAAGTATCGAATTATTCCAAATCTGGTATCGTCCTGTAGGAACGCCAACATGGATTGAAAAAAACAACTACAACAAATTCTAAAGTATTAAAATCATTAACACCTGAAACTACTTACGAATACAAAATAAGGACTAAATGCCTCGACGGTGAGTTTGGCGAGTTTACAGCTTTAAATACATTTACTACATTGCCTTTGCGTGAGGCAAATATGAATGAACGTTCATTCATTGAGCTTTATCCTAACCCTGCTAACGGAATTGTAACTATCAGTTATGAAACAACATTTGTGGTTGGAAGTGTAACACTTGCCGATATTACAGGAAAGGTAGTATTAAGCACAACTTTAACTAATGCAACAACAGCAATAAATATCTCCGGTATACCGGCAGGTTTCTATATCGTTATTACAAATTTTGATGGTAATACCATTTCAGAAAAATTAATCATACAATAAGTATAAAATTGATATCATGAAAAAAAATATCAAATCGCAACAATCAAAACTAATATCGTATTCCGCAATGGCGATACCGATAATTTTTGGCGGACAAATAAACGGACAAATTGTATATACCGACTTAGATCCGGATGTGGTCCTTAATCCTGAACCGACCTGCATACCTGTGCCGGGGGAAGAGTTTTATTGTTCCGATTTTTTGTTTTATGAACTTGATATTAACGCCGATGGGAATCATGATTTTGGAATTATGGCTCAAGTAGCTTACTGGAGTATCTGGCCATCTAATTACAATACCAACAGAATGGAATTGTTTGTTTACAACGACAATTTTGTTGGTGGTAATGATGGATTTGTCGATTTATTTTCGGCAGAAGAAAATATTGGTGTAGGGATAGACTTGACGAATAGTGTTGACCCATGGATGGCTTATTGGAATTATGAAAATGTTGTTGCTGCGGATGGACAATTTTTAGATTCCGAATATCAGTTTGCTGCCTTGCGTATAAAAGTCGGACCAAATAAATATTATGGTTGGTTACGGGTTAGTATTGATAGCGTTGCAGATAAAATTACGATACATGATTATGCTTTAATGCAAGCAGCCTCGCACCAATTTTAGCTGGTGCTACAGGCGGTTGTTTTCCACCTTCCATAGCAGGTGTTACAAATATAACTGCAAGTTCAGCGAAATTGCTATGGGCACCAAATCAGGAAGCCGATAAATTTCAATTGTGGTATCGGCAGGTAGGTGTAGGAGGGTGGACTAAATTAAATGTTCTCGGTAATGCAAAACAACGCACTATACCCGGATTAAATTGTGATGCAACTTATGAATGGAAAATAAGGACTAAATGTGGAGCTGAGTTTTCTGAATTTTCATCCTTACAAAATTTCACTACGGCAAGTTGTAAAATAGGTGGTGACGAAAGTGATATTGCTCCTGCGTTAATTGTGTTTCCCAATCCTGCTACAAATACCATAACTGTTTTTTCGCAGGAAGATATTGAATCGGGAACTTATACGATTGCCGATTTAAATGGCAAGGTAGTTTTATCAGGTAATTTGTCTGGGGCTGATATAAATATTGCCTCATTACAATCGGGCATGTATTTTATTTCGATTACATCAAACGGAAATACTTATTTTGAAAAAATTATTAAGCAATAAATCATTTTATGAACTATAAATACTTTTTCTATTGCGTTGTTGGGTTATTGATGAGTAGTAATATTTTATCCGCACAATTACCAACCATTTATTGGGACAACACCATCGGGTCTAGAGATGGTGATTATTTATATGCTATTGATGTAGCTGATGATGGAAATATTTTTATTGGAGGCGAATCTGGTGGCGCAGCGTATGGTGATAAAGCTGAAGATCAGGTTGGAGGTCTTTTAGTATATGGTGATGCATGGGTATTAAAATTAAATCCGGCTGGTAATATTCTGTGGCAAAATACAATTGGAGGTTTGAGCAGCGATGACGTTGATTGTATTGAAGCGACTCCGGATGGAGGATGTATTGTTGGCGCCTCTTCAGGTTCATTAATTGGTGGCGATAAAACCGAAAATTGTTTTTTAACGCCAGGCGGTGTACATACTAAAGATTATTGGGTTGTGAAATTAAATTCAACCGGTGACATTGAATGGCAAAATACAATCGGTGGAGCAGGTGACGATTATATTCAAGCAATCCGTCAAACACCTGATGGTGGATATATTCTTGGCGGATATTCATTTTCAAAAATTTCCGGTGATAAAACTGAATTTAATATTGGTGGCTCGAGTTATTGGATTGTAAAAATAGATGCATTCGGAAATATTATGTGGCAAAACACTATTGATGGTGTGAATGAAGATAAATTGACTAGTTTAGATTTAACTGCAGATGGTGGATATATTTTGGGCGGTTATTCTAAATCAGGAATTTCAGGAGAAAAAACAGAAGCTTGTTTTAACAACAGTTTTGATTACTGGATAATAAAAGTAAGTGCAACAGGAAATCCTGAATGGCAAAATACCATAGGCGGAAATAACGATGATGCTGTTACAAGCATTCGACAAACTATGGATGGTGGTTATATTGTTGCCGGAACTTCTAAATCAAATGTTACCGGAGATAAGACATCGCCTTGCAGGGGAATGGACGATTTTTGGGTAATTAAATTAAATACCAGTGGGGCAATTACCTGGCAAAAAACAATTGGTGGAACGCAAACAGATGCTTCTTGTCAAATTAGAGAAAAACCTGATGGCGGATATTTTCTTGCAGGTTATTCAACTTCAGGAATTGGTGCTGAAAAAACCGTTGATTATATTGGTTATAGTGATTTTTGGTTGCTGGAATTAGATGCGCTGGGAAATATAACATGGCAAAATGTCTATGGTGGTCTGAGTTATGAGAATTTCGCATCCCTGGAATTAATGCCGGATGGCGGTGTAATTATGGGAGGTAATTCCAATTCAGATATTTCAGGTAATAAAACCGAAAATGCCTTTGAATATTATGACGGTACAAATAGGGACGATTATTGGTTAATTAGATTGGCAGGCGATGAATGTGTTCCAACTACTGAAGTATGTAATGATTATGACGAAGATTGTGATGGTAATGTTGATGAAGGCGCAGCACCTAGTATATCGATAGAAGCAACCAATACTACAACATTTTGCGAAGGTGGGTACGTTCCTTTGTATGCAACTTATACCGGCAACGGAACATTACAATGGAAACGAAATGGAAATAATATAACTGGTGAACATTATGCCGTTTATAAAGCAACAACAAAAGGAACTTATAGTTGTAGAATTACAACTGATTGCGGGTCTGCATTATCCTCAGATATTGTAGTTACCGTTCCGAAAAATCCCACAGCAGCAATCACTGCAGGCGGACCGGTTGTTTTTTGCGCGGGAGGGAATGTTGTACTTTCAGCTAATACCGGTGCGGGATTATCATATCAATGGTATAAAAATGATGTTGTGATTGCCGCAGCAACTTCAATTAATTACACAGCTTCAACACCGGGAACGTATACTTGTAAAGTAACCAAAACAGCTTCCGGTTGTAATACTATTTCTAATCCTGTTTTAGTTTCCATTCCATGTAAAGAAATGGAAGAATTAATTTCAAGTATGGCATTTGATATTTTTCCAAACCCTACAAACGGATTTGTAACTATTCAAAGTAATATACCTGTAGTTGAAGGTCAAGTTCCAATTATAATTATAACAAATTCCATGGGGCAAATTATTTACAACGAAAGATCAAATTTGAATCAATTTGAAAATACTCAAACCATTAATTTGTTACACATTCCAAACGGTGTTTATCAAATTACGTTATTTACCGGCAATTTCTATAAAACTGAAACTATTATTAAACAATAAATAAAATCATCTTTTTAAACATATTCATTCATCAAATAAATTAATCTAATGACAAAATTTACAACCCCATTATTTTTAAGTATCTGTTTATTGTTATTAAGCATGAACATGAACGCACAAGCCCCTGCAATTCAATGGCAGAAAACTATTGGCAGTTCAGGATATGATTTTTTAAACTCCATCGGTCAAACATCTGATGGCGGTTATATTATGGGTGGATATTCTGATGGCAATATTAGCGGATATAAAACTGAAGATAATTTAGGTGGCGATGATTATTGGATCGTGAAATTAAATGCCTTAGGAAATGTGGAATGGGAAAACACCGTTGGTGGTGGCAATTTTGATCGTTTTTACTCTGTTGAGGAAACTCCTGACGGCGGTTTTATTTTAGGTGGTCAATCGCTAAGTGGCGGAGGCTGGGGCGATAAATCGGAAAGTAATAAAGGTGGTTATGATTACTGGATTGTAAAGTTGAATGCAGATGGTGTGGTAGAGTGGGATAGAAGTTATGGTGGATTAGGAAATGATCAACTGTATAATGCACAACCAACATCCGACGGTGGATTTATTCTTGCCGGAACTTCTGATTCAGGAATCAGTGGAGATAAAACTGAAAACCGCGTTGGTAATTCTGATTATTGGGTAATTAAAACTGATGCATTAGGAAATATTGTTTGGCAAAATGATATTGGCGGTGTTATGTTCGATAATCTTTATTCAGCATACGAAACTGCAGATGGTGGCTACATTTTAGGTGGCACATCAACCAGTGGTATCAGCGGTGATAAAACTGCGGGAAATTATGGTGTTGTAGATTATTGGATCGTGAAATTAGATGTAAGTGGCACAGTGGTTTGGGAACGCACTATTGGTGGTACATTAAATGATTATTTATATACCGTAATTCCAACTGCAGAAGGTGGTTCAATTGCCTGTGGTATGAGCGAAAGTGGATTAACAGGAAATAAAACGGATAACACAAATGGCTTATATGATTTTTGGGTGGTAAAATTAGATAACAGTGGAACGATAACATGGCAGAATTCAATTGGTGGAACAGGTAATGATTATGCATTTGTAAATGCAATTAATCAAACAACAGATGGCGGTTATGCAATTGCCGGTTATTCACAAAGTTTAATAAGCGGTGATAAAACAGAAGCAAATACCGGCTCATGGGATTATTGGATTTTAAAAATTACATCAACAGGAAGTATTACATGGCAAACAGTAATTGGTGGTGCCGGAGGTGATTATGCAAATGCTATAAGCGCAACAGCAGATGAAGGATTTATTATTGGTGGTTATTCTTACAGCAATGCCAGTGGTGAAAAAACCGACGACTCATTTGGAGATGCCGATTATTGGGTAATGAAATTAGAAGGAACAGGTTGTTATGCATTTACTGAAACTTGCAACGGTATTGATGACGATTGTGATGCAGTTGTAGATGAAGACATTACTGAATCTATTTCAATAACTGCTGGTGGTGCTACCACATTTTGTCAGGGCGGAAATGTATTATTAACTGCCACACATACCGGAACTTCACTTCAGTGGAAAAAGAATGGCGTTAACATAGCAGGTGCAACCGCAATTACTTATTTAGCCTCGGCTGCAGGAAATTATACTTGCCAAACTACTAGTATTTGTAACACAGCTACTTCAAATACAATTGCAGTTGCTATTAACAAAAATCCTAAAGCACAAATTACAGCAGGTGGACCAACAACGTTTTGCGCCGGTGGCAGTGTTACACTTACTGAAACACCTGTTGGTGGCAGCACCTATCAATGGTACAAAGGTGCAAGTGCTTTAGCAGGTGCTACAACAAATGTATATGTTGCAACTACAGCCGGTAATTATAAATGTCGCGTAACCAAAACAGCAACCGGTTGTTATAAAAATTCAAATGCAATTGGGGTGAGTGTGACATGTAAGGAAGGTGAAATAATTAAAAATGAATTGAACATCTATCCAAATCCTGCAAATAATTTCATCACCATTGAAACCGATTTTTCAACCGAAAAAACTATTTATATAACAGATGCACTCGGCCAAATTGTAAAAACAATTACCACATCTGAAAATAATATCACCATCGATTTACAAAGCATCGCTTCAGGAATTTATTTTATTAAAATGGAAGATGGGATTAATTCGGTTACGCAGAAATTTGTTAAACAATAAAAAAATGAAAAAAGCTACCCTTTTATTAAATTTAATAATATGTTTCCACTTCATCTATGGACAAAGTCCGGATATTGAGTGGCAAAATACAATAGGTTCCTATTCACCGGACTGGGTAACAACTTCCATTCTTACTGATGATGGTGGATATTTGGTTTGTGGCTATACAACTGGTCCGCCTTCCGGAGATAAAACCGCTCCTTTGTATGGAGTTCATGATTTTTGGGTAGTTAAATTGGATAACACCGGTGCATTAGAATGGCAAAAATCCCTAGGTGGAAATAAAAATGAAACGTTGTATACAGCTATCCAATTAAACGACGGAAGTTATTTATTAGGTGGTTCTTCTTTATCAAATATTTCAGGTGTAAAAACGCAAAATTGTAATGGAGGAACGACACATGGCGATGGATGGCTCGTAAAATTAAGCCCTACAGGAACAATATTATGGGATAAAGTTTTTGGTGGTCCGGGCGAAGATTACATTAGGAATATTACTCAAAGTGCTGATGGTAACTGTGTTCTAATTTGTTATGCAACAATAGGTGCACACGCACAAAAAGCAGAAATTGGAAACGGTAGTTATGATTGCTGGATAATAAAAATTAATACAGATGGTGACATAATTTGGGAAAATACTATTGGTGGTGCCGGATCAGATTTTCCAATGGATATTCAATCTTTAAATGATGGGTCACTAATTGTAGCTGCTCAGTCAGATTCAAATATTTCAGGTGATAAAACACAAAATAATAAAGGCGGTCTCGATTATTGGATATTTAAACTTTCCTCGGCCGGTGATATTTTGTGGCAACAAACTATTGGTGGTGATAACTATGATTATGTTGTGGATGTTAGATCTGTTGGGGATTATTTTTATATTGGTGGTTATTCCATTTCAGGAATGTCAGGTGATAAAACGGAAGCGTTAACTAATAATAACAGAGATTTTTGGATTATCAAAATTGATAGTGTTGGAAATATAATTTGGGATCAGGCAATTGGCAGTTTGAATATTGATTACTACACCGATATAAATTCCACTGTTGATGGTGGTCTAATAGTTTGCGGTTATAATAATGCAGGAATAGGTGGTGATAAAACCGAAGGCAATATGGGTGGTAATGATTTTTGGATTATGAAATTAAACCACAATGGTGAAATTGTTTGGGATGAAGTTATTGGTGGTTCAGATAATGATTTTGCATATGGTATAATTCAAACCCCTGATAACGGTTATTTAATAAGCGGCTCGTCTAAATCAGACATTTCAGGTGATAAAACCGAAGACTCAGAAATGTTTCTGGTTGGCCCTTTTGAAGACTACTGGATTGTTAAATTAGCTGCCGACTGTATAGCAGTTCCCGAACTCTGCAACTCCCTCGACGACAACTGCAACGGCCTCATCGACGATGGCATCACCGAAACAATTTCCATCTCCGCTGGCGGACCAATTTCTTTTTGTCAGGGCGGAAGTGTTTTATTAACAGCAACTTATTCAGGAGCATCTTTGCAATGGAAAAAAAATGGCACAAATATTCCCGGTGCAACAGGAGCTACTTATAATGTTACAACAAAAGGTAATTATACTTGTGTAACAACCAGTGCATGTGGTACAGTAGAATCAACCCCAATTTTTGTCAACGTAATTAAAAACCCCAATGCAAGTATTTCTGCCGGAGGCCCAACAACTTTTTGTGCAGGTGGGAGTGTGGTATTAACTGAAGTTGCGGTTGCTGGATGTACTTACCAATGGTATAAAGGCGCATCGCCAATTGCAGGTGCAACATCATTAACGTATACTGCAACTACATCCGGTAATTATAAATGTCGTGTTACCAAAGCTGCAACAGGTTGTTATAAAAATTCGAATGCAATTGCGGTGAGTGTGCCGTGTAGGGAAGAAAATAATATTATCGAAAACACTTTTTCGCTCTATCCAAACCCGGCCAATAATTTCATCACCATTGAAACAGATTTTTCAACTGAGAAAACAATTTATATAACAGATGCACTCGGCCAAATTGTAAAAACAATTACCACATCTGAAAATAATATCACCATCGATTTAAATGGCATAGCTTCCGGAGTTTATTTTATTAAAATGGAAGATGGTATTAATTCGGTGACGAAGAAATTTATTAAACAATAAAGCCAATAACATGAAAAATGTATTTACACTTTTATTTTGTAATTTATTAGTAACTTATACTTTTGCTCAAGCACCTGAAATAGAATGGGAAAAAACTATTGGTGGAAATGGCTATGAATACTTAGGTACGATAGAACCCACCCCTGATGGCGGTTATATTATGAGTGGGTTTTCTGAAAGTAAAATTTCGGGTGATAAAACTGAAACATGCAAAGGATCTAGTGATTATTGGGTGGTTAAAGTTAATTCAATCGGTGTCATCCAATGGCAAAATACAATCCAAGGAAATAATTATGAAACACTCGGTGCGATAAAACCAACTAATGATGGTGGATTTATCCTTTCAGGTTATTCTACTTCAGGTCTTGATTATGATAAAAATGAAAATAATTGGGATGCATATGATTTATGGATTTTAAAATTAGATAGCTCGGGTGCAATTCAATGGCAAAATACGATTGGCGGGACGAACCAGGATTATTTATACGCACCGGTTATTCAAACCGCTGATGGTGGTTATATTCTTTGTTCAACTTCATATTCAGATATAGGTGGAGACAAGAATGAACACAACCGAGATGCTCCAGGTGGATTGATATCAACTGACTATTGGGTAGTTAAATTAAATAGTCTCGGTATTATTCAATGGCAAAAAACAATAGGAAGTAATAGTTACGATGATGCATATTGTATTAAACAAACAATGGATGGTGGTTATATTATTGGTGGCACTTCCTCAGCTGCGGCTTCATGGGAAAAATCGGAAAATGGATTTGGATCAACTGATTATTGGATAGTAAAAATTAATGCTTCCGGTGTTATTGAATGGGATAAAACTATTGGTGGTGATCAAGGTGATAATATTCGAGATATTATTCAAACAGCAGACGGAAATTATATTGCATGTGGCTCTTCTAATTCTACCGCTTCAGGATTAAAAACTGAAGGCACCGTTGGCGGTGAAAACTTTTCGGATATTTGGTTATTAAAATTAAACATCACAGGGGAGTTAATTTGGCAACAAACAATAGGAGGAAACTACGCTGATGGTGGACAGTCACTACAACAAACTGCTGATGGTGGATTAATTATTGGGGCTTATTCCCAATCTACTGCAACCGGAGATAAAACTGCACCCAATTGGGATGTTGCACATCCTTTTACGAATGATTATTGGCTTATTAAAACAGACGAATCCGGTTTTATTGAATGGCAAAAAACAATTGGTGGAAATAATTCCGACTTACTTGAAACGGTTGCCGTCACTCCTGACGGAGGATTTATTATTGGTGGTGAATCCATTTCACCTGTTTCCGGAAATAAATCAGAGCCGGTTTTTGGTGTGACAGGTGATTATGATTATTGGATTGTAAAAATTGCAGGTAGTCCTTGTTCTCCTGATTTTGAAACTTGCAATGGAATTGATGATGATTGCAACGGATTAATTGATAACGATGTTACAGAAACATGCACGATAGTTGCACTAGGACCAACTGCATTTTGCCCAGGCGGATCAGTTGAGCTCAATGCCACTTTTACCGGAACAAATGTGCAATGGAAAAAAAATGGAGTGCCTATTGTCGGTGCAACAACCTCTAGTTATAGTGCCACATCAAAAGGAACTTATTCTTGTGAAACAATTAGTGATTGTGACACGGCGCAGTCAAATGAAATATTTGTCAACGTTTATAAAAATCCTTCTGCATTTATTTCACCCGATGGGCCAACAATTTTTTGCACAGGTGGTAGTGTTTTATTAAATGTAACTCCCGTTGGCGGTAGCACTTACCAATGGTATAAAGGCGCATCGCCAATTGCCGGAGCAACTTCATTAACGTATACTGCAACAACATCCGGAAATTATAAATGTCGTGTTACCAAAACAGCAACCGGTTGTTATAAAAATTCAAATGCGATTGCAGTGAGTGTGCCGTGCAGAGAAGAAAATAATACACTTGAAAACACATTTTCAATCTATCCTAACCCGGCTAATAATTTCATTACTATTGAAACCGATTTTTCAACTAAAAAAACAATTTATTTAACAGATGCACTCGGCCAAATTGTAAAAACAATTACCACATCTGAAAATAATATCACTATCGATTTACAAGGTATCGCTTCAGGTGTTTATTTTATTAAAATGGAAGATGGTAATAATTCGATAACACAGAAATTTATAAAACAATAATAAAAATGAAAAAAGCCACTCTTTTAGTAAACTTAATAATAGGTTTCCACTTCATGTATGGACAAAGTCCGGATATTGAGTGGCAAAATACAATAGGTGGAAATAGCAGTGATCTTAGTTATTGTATACAACAAACATCTGATGGTGGTTATATAATCGGTGGTGATTCTTACTCAGGTATTTCTGGAGACAAAAGTAATCCATCTAATGGATCAAATGATTTATGGATTGTAAAACTCGACAACGCAGGAGTAGTGGAATGGGAAAACACTATTGGAGGTGGCAAATACGATTTAATATATGCTTTTGAACAAACTGCTGATGGCGGTTACATATTAGGCGCGACTTCTACTTCTGGTATATCCGGAGATAAAACTGAGGCATCACAGGGTAGTTCTGATTATTGGGTGATTAAACTTAATAATAATGGTGAAATTGAGTGGCAAAATACGATTGGTGGGAACTCAAGTGACGACCTGAGGGCGGTTTATCAAACTCCTGATGGAGGCTACATTTTAGGCGGTTATTCCTACTCTGGAATCTCTGGTGATAAAACAGAAGCATCAGCTGGAGAATATGATCTTTGGATCATAAAACTTGACCAGTTCGGCAGCATTACTTGGCAAAATTCAATTGGAGGCTCTGGTAGTGACTTATTATATTCTATCCAAATGACTTCAGATGGCGGATTTATTATTGGAGGTAATTCTTCATCTAATATTTCGGCTGATAAAACAGAAAACTCTATTGGATTAACTGACTATTGGGTCGTAAAACTTAATAGTGATGGTTTAATTGAGTGGCAAAATACTATTGGTGGAAATAATAATGACATTTTATATTCAATTCAACAAACCACAGATGGAGGTTATATATTAGGTGGGTATAGTCTGTCAGGGATTTCGGGCGATAAAACTGAAAATCTAATAGGCGGATCATATTACGGAGATTATTGGGTAATAAAACTAGGTAGCTCAGGAAATATTTTATGGCAAAATACGATAGGTGGAAGTTCCGAAGATATCTTGTATACCATTGAACAAACTAGCGACGAAGGTTACATCCTTGGTGGATTTTCTTTGTCAGGTATTTCAGGTGACAAAACCGAAGATACACTCGGGGATAATGCTGATTTTTGGATTATCAAACTTCTAAGCAACGGCGAAATAAAATGGCAAAATACAATTGGAGGAAGTAATGATGATGGATGGTGCGCTATTCATGAGACAACCGATGGAGGGTATATTATAGGCGGTTGGTCAATATCTGAAATTTCTGCTGATAAATCTGAAGGATCGATGGGTAATTTTGATTATTGGGTTGTGAAGTTGGCTAGTGAATGTACTCCTGAGCCAGAGGTTTGCAACTCCCTCGACGACAACTGCAACGGCCTCATCGACGATGGCATCACCGAAACAATTTCCATCACCGCTGGCGGACCAATTTCTTTTTGCCAAGGCGGAAGTGTTTTATTAACTGCAACTTATACAGGAGCAAGTGTTCAATGGAAAAAGAATGGCACCAATATCCCCGGTGCAACAAGCACAACATATAATGTTACAACAAAAGGTAATTATACCTGTGTAACAACCAGTGCATGCGGTACAGCTGAATCAACCCCCATTTTCGTCAACGTAATTAAAAATCCCAATGCAAGTATCTCTGCCGGAGGCCCTACAACTTTTTGTGCTGGTGGTAGTGTTGTATTAACTGAAGTTGCGGTTGCAGGGTGCACTTATCAATGGTATAAAGGCGCAACTCCAATTGCAGGAGCAACATCATTAACGTATATCGCAACCACATCCGGTAATTATAAATGTCGTGTTACCAAAGCTGCGACAGGTTGTTTTAAAAATTCAAATGCAATTGCGGTTAGTGTGCCGTGTAGGGAAGGGGAATTAATAGAAGAGAATAATTTATTTTCTATTTATCCGAATCCGGCAACAAATAGTTTTACAATTTCTGCAGAATTAAATAGCAATTCAAATTCTAATCTTGAAATATATAATCAACTAGGTCAAATTATTTATTCAATAGAAATAAATAATACTGATGGAATTATAAGTGAATTAATTCAATTTGAAAATCAACCATCAGGAATTTATTTGGTGAAAATATTCAACAACAATTTTCAATTTGAACAAAAATTAATTATCCAATAGCTAGATAATTTAAATATTTCTTATGAAAAATTTCATTATACAATTTTTTATCTCCTTGCTCCTCATTCCTTGCTCCTTTTCCCAAGCTCCTGCAATTGAATGGCAGAAAACCATTGGTTCAAGTTTAAGCGAAACTTTATACAGCATTGAACAAACTACTGATGGCGGATATATTTTGGGTGGCAGAAGTGCATTTGGAATTAGCGGTGATAAAACTGAAGAGGGATACGGTGGATTTGATTACTGGATCATTAAATTAGATCTAGCAGGAAATATTGAATGGCAAAATGTAATTGGAGGAAGTGCTGACGACGTGCTAATCACAATTAACCAAACGAGTGATGGTGGTTATATAGCAGGCGGCTATTCCTCTTCGGGGATATCTGGCGTTAAAACAGAAATCAACTTTGGTGGGCCTGATTATTGGATCATAAAATTGGATGCATCGGGAAATATGGTTTGGGAAAATACGATCGGAGGGAATTGGTACGATTACTATACTTGCTTGGATCAAACTGAAGATGGTGGATACCTAATAGGAGGAAGATCATTTTCTGGAATTTCAGGGGATAAAACAGAGGCCTCAATTGGTGATTTCAGCACCTATGATTTTTGGGTATTGAAACTAAATAGTTCAGGGAACATTGAATGGCAAAATACTATTGGGGGGAGTTCTACTGACGATTTAACTTCATTGCAACAAACCTCAGATGGAGGTTTTATTTTAGGTGGGTATTCAACTTCAGGAATATCAGGTGATAAAACAGAAGCAAGCAAGGGTGCAGGTGATTATTGGGTTGTGAAATTAAATAGCTCTGGTTTTATTACCTGGCAGAATACAATCGGTGGTAGTGGTGAAGATGTTTTAATTTCTGTTAGACAAACTAGTGATGGTGGATATATTTTAGGAGGAAGTTCATGCTCAAACATTTCTGCCGATAAATCTGAAAACAACATTACTGGTTGGTGCGAATGGAAGGATTATTGGATAATTAAATTGAACGGCTCCGGAAATATTGTTTGGGATAATACTATTGGAGGCACTGATAATGACGAATGTGTTAGTGTTTTTCAGACAGCAGAGGGTGGTTATATCATAGGTGGATATTCAAACAGCGGAATAAGCACTGATAAATCTGAAAATAATTTCTCAGGCGGAGAATATGGATGGGATTTTGGATCGTGAAACTCGATTATTCAGGAACAATCATTCAATGGGAAAATACCATCGGATCTGCTGGTCCATGGCCTTATGGTGATGACTATCTTTATAGCACTGTGCAAGAAACTGCTGACGGGGGTTATATTATTGGTGGGACATCATACGGTGGAATTTCCGGCGATAAAACAGCCGTAAACATTGGATCATTTGACTTTTGGGTAACAAAACTCTTACCTTTCTGCACCGAAGGTGAGTCTGAATTGTGCAACCACCTCGACGATAATTGTAATGGATTAATTGATGAAGGTGAAATAACAGAAACAATAATTATTTCTCCAACTGGTTCTACATCATTTTGCACTGGCGGTTCTGTTATTTTAAATGCAACATACTCCGGTTCAACAGTACAATGGAAAAGGAATGGAATAAATATACCTGGTGCAACTTCATCTTCTATTTCCGCTTCAAAAACTGGAACCTATACTTGTGAAACATATAGCGATTGTGATACAACATTATCGGCAGCAATAGTTGTGACAGAAAATAAAAATCCTAATGCGACAATCTCTGCCGGAGGCCCAACAACATTTTGTGCAGGTGGAAGTGGGGTATTAACTGAAGTTTCAGTTGGAGGATGTACCTACCAATGGTATAAAGGCGCTAATCCAATTGCTGGTGCTACATCATTAACATATACCGCAACTACATCCGGTAATTATAAATGTCGTGTTATAAAAGCTGCAACAGGTTGTTATAAAAATTCAAATGCAATAGGAGTGAGTGTGCCATGTAGAGAAGGAGATAATATTACCCAAAGTAATTTTTCGCTCTATCCAAACCCGGCAAATAATTTCATCACAATTGAAACCGATTTTTCAACGGAAAAAACAATTTGTATAACTGATGCACTTGGCCAAATTGTAAAAACAATTACAACATCTGAAAATAATATCACCATCGATTTACAAGGCGTCGCTGCAGGGGTTTATTTTATTAAAATGGAAGATGGTATTAATTCAGTGACGCAGAAATTTGTTAAACAATAAAACGTATATTATGAAAAATTTATTTATATTTTTATTATCCCTTTTCCTTATTCCATGCAGCTTTGCACAAGCTCCTGATATTGAATGGGAAAACTTATTTTGTGATGGTGAATATGAAGTTAGTTTTGTGCTCACACCTGATGGTGGTGCTGTTGTTATTACTTCAACCTTTGCACCCATTTGTAATGAAAAAAACGAAACAGGAAATGGCGGCCTGGATTACTGGATTTATAAAATTGATGCAAGCGGTGCATTGGTATGGCAAAGTGTATTAGGTGGTTCAGGCGATGATCGGCCTTATTCAATCAATTTAACTGCTGATGGTGGATATATCGTTGCAGGCACATCGAATTCACCAATTTCAGGCGATAAAACCGAACCGAATCACAATTTTTTAGGCCCATATTACACAGACATGTGGATTTTAAAACTGGATGCCACCGGTAATATTATTTGGCAAAATACAATTGGTGGAAATAATAATGAAAGTATTCCTTATATCGAACAAATTTCAACAGGTGAATATATTTTGAGCTGCACATCTTACTCTCCACTTTCAGGGGATAAAATGGAAGGGACAATCGGTGGCACCGGAGCCTCAGATTATTGGATACTAAAATTAAACAGCACCGGAAATATCATTTGGCAAAATACCATCGGCGGAAACGAAACTGAAACGATTCGTTCAGTTCATCAAACTACTGATGGTGGATTTATTTGTACAGGCTCATCCTCGTCAGGAATTTCAGGTGATAAAACAAAACCCTTAATTGGTGCAACCGATTATTGGATAATTAAATTAAATAATTCCGGAAATATCAAATGGCAAAAAACAATTGGTTCACTTAATTTTGATTATGCTGTAGATATTATAGTTGAACCCGATGGGACTTACACACTTGGTGGTTATTCAGATGGATTTTATACACCATATTTCGAAATCATAAAGTTAAATAGTACAGGCACAGTATTATCTGATAAAACAATTGAAACGGGTGAAGATTCAAAAATGCGGTCCATAAGCAAAACTCTTGATGGTGGTTATATAATTGGTGGAACAACAAATATTTCCGGACCTCCATGCAATTCTTATGGATGGGAATGTTGGAATTTATGGGTAATTAAAACAAATAGTTTAGGTATAATGCAATGGAATAAAGCTTTAGGATCAGGTGATGATGATGGTCAGGCATTCGTTAAGGAGACAGCTGAAGGAGAATATTTGGTAACTGGTTTTGCAGGAATAGATGAAGAAGGTGATATTTCTGATAAAGAAAGTTTATATCCAGGTACCTGGATCGTTAAATTAAATGACTCAATTTGTACGCCTTCTATTGAATTATGTAACAGCTTTGATGATAATTGTAATGGTATTATTGATGAGGATATAACAGAATCCATAACCGTTTCAGCAGGTGGACCAACTACTTTTTGTTCAGGAGGTTCGGTATTATTATCTGCAACAACTTATACCGGTCCATCACTCCAATGGAAAAAAAATGGTGAGGATATTTCCGGTGCAACTTCCTCAACTTATTTTGCTACAGCAACCGGAATTTACACCTGTGAAACATCAAGCGCATGTGCATTTGCAATATCCGAATGGGTTGAAGTAACTGTAAATAAAAACCCCAACGCAAGTATATCTGCCGGAGGCCCAACAACTTTTTGTGCAGGTAGCAGCGTAATATTAACCGAAGTTGCAGTTGCCGGATGTACCTATCAATGGTATAAAGGCGCATCTCCAATTGCAGGAGCTACATCCTTAACTTATAACGCAACTACATCCGGTAATTATAAATGTCGTGTTACCAAAACTGCAACAGGTTGTTACAAAAATTCGAATGCAATTGCAGTGAGTGTGCCGTGTAGAGAAGGGGAGATGATTGGAAATGAAATTAGTGTTTATCCGAATCCCGCATCAAACAATATTTCAATAATTACCAAGAGCAATGAATTAAAAACTATCGAAATTTTCGATGCTATAGGTAATAAAATTATTATCATATCGACCGAAGAAATTAAAGTAGAATTAAATATCGAAAAATACGCACCCGGTGTATATTTTATTCTGATTCAGGAAAATGGAGTGGTTAATTCAACAAAAATTATAAAACTTTAAATATGAAAAAAATTATATTCAGCATTGGAGTAAGCGTTTACTGTTTTTCTTTATTTGCACAAACTCCAATTGCAGATTTAATGCTTGAAATGAATCAAGAATCCTCATATTTCGGAGTTGTTGTTGAAGGCGCGGGTGATATTAATGGTGACGGCTATGACGATTTGATGGTATGTTCTTTTAAGTATGATTATATTAACTTTGGTACAGGAGCAGCATTTATTTATTATGGTTCACCTACCGGAATAAATAATATCCCGGACGATACTTTAAGTAATAATATAACCGATTCTGAATTTGGTTTAGTTGCATCAAGCGCCGGTGATTTAAATGCCGATGGATATGATGATTTAATAATATCAGCACCTGCAATTACTACAGTTTATGTGTATTTGGGATCTGCAACCGGAATAATCAAAACACCAATCGCAGCTCTTGATGACCTTCCAATTTCTTATAATTTCGGGGAAGAGTTAGCTGGTGGTGGAGATGTTAATAATGATGGATATGACGATATTGTAATTGGTGCCCCAACTTATACTAGTGGACAATATGAAGAAGGTTGCATTTGTGTTTATCATGGGTCTGCATCTGGAATAAATTTAACTATGGCAACTTTAATTCAAGGTAATCAAGCCTCAGCAAACTTTGGTAGCAGCGTAGCAATAGGAATGAGTGTTAATGGTGATGAATATGATGATTTAATTGTCGGAGCTTTACGTTATGATAATGGAAATACTGATGAAGGGAGAACCTATGTTTTTAATGGGTCGGCGAGTGGTATTAACCCACTCGCAGTAACAACTTTAGAAGTTAATCAAACTTCTGCAAATTTTGGTTCGGCGGTTGCATCAATTGGTGATATAAATAATGATGGATTTGGTGATATAGCTTCAAGCGCTCCGTCTTATGATAACGTTCAGTCATCTGAAGGATTAGTTAAAGTATATTTAGGAGGTGCACTAGGCATAAATGCTATAGCCATATCATCTATTGAATCAAATAAAATTGGTGCCTATTTGGGTAATCAAATTTCTTCAATTGGTGATGTTAATAATGACAATTTTGATGATTTATTAGTAGGTTGTGTTAATTATTCTAATGGCGAATATTCTGAAGGAGGCGCATACTTGTTTTATGGCTCCGTTGCCGGTTTTGACATAGCTACAGCAATAATTTACGAGAGTAATTTCGCTGGCGCATATTACGGAAGAGATGTAACATTCAACAGTGATTTAAATGGTGACGGATATTCTGATATTGCAATTGGCGCTTCGTCTCAAACCAATCCCGATTTTTATGAAGGTGCAGCCTACGTTTATTATTCAACACCTCTGTGCGCCTTAGACACGTTTTTTAGAGACAACGATTTTGATAGTTATGGGGACATAAATAATTTTATTGTTGCTTGTGAGGTTTCGGAAGGATATGTGTCTGATAACACAGATTGTAATGATTTAAGCAATACTATCAATACTATGGCAGATGAACTCTGCAACTCCCTCGACGACAACTGCAACGGCCTTATCGACGACGGCATCAGCGAAACAATTTCCATCTCCGCTGGCGGACCAATTTCTTTTTGTCAAGGCGGAAGTGTTTTATTAACTGCAACTTATTCTGGAGCATCTGTCCAATGGAAAAAAAATGGCACAAATATTCCCGGTGCAACAGGAGCTACTTATAATGTTACAACAAAAGGTAATTATACTTGTGTAACAACCAGTGCATGTGGTACAGTAGAATCAACCCCTATTTTTGTCAACGTAATTAAAAATCCCAATGCAAGTATTTCTGCCGGAGGCCCAACAACATTTTGTGCAGGTGGAAGTGTAATATTAACTGAGGTTGCAGTTGCAGGATGCACCTATCAATGGTATAAAGGCGCATCACCAATTGCAGGAGCAACCTCATTAACGTATACCGCAACAACATCCGGTAATTATAAATGTCGTGTTACAAAAGCTGCGACAGGATGTTTCAAAAATTCAAATGCTATTGCTGTGAGTGTGCCTTGTAGGGAAGGAGAAATGATCAATGATGAAAAAGCATTCTCAATTTACCCGAATCCCAATAAAGGAGCATTTACAATCGAAGCAATAGTAACGACGCAAAATTTTGCGTCTCTCGAATCAACAATTGAGATATACAATAACCTTGGACAATTAATATTTTCTAAGAAAATTATTTGTAATGATGGAATAATAAATGAAGCAATTGAATTAAAAAATATTACTCCGGGAATTTATTTAGTAAAGTTGTGGAATAACAATATTTACAATGTAAAAAATATAATAATAGAATAATTTAAATTTTTCCTCATGAAATTTTTTTTAATATTAACCTTGCACTTTCTGTTTTTCAATAATTTCTCTTTTGCTCAGGCACCGGAAATTGAATGGGAAAAAACTTATGGAGGAACTAAATTAGATGATCCAGATGATATTTTAGATTTGGGTACAGATGGATTTATTGTTATTGGGGATTCCTATTCCAACGATGGTGATGTTTCCGGCCATCACGGATCAACTGCATATTATGATGTTTGGATTGTTAAATTGGATGTTGACCATAATATTGAATGGGAGAAATCCTACGGAGGTACACAAGATGAACATCCATGTTCAATTATACAAACTCCTGATGGATTTATTGTAGGCGCCATGTCTACATCGAATGATGGGGATGTATCTGGCAATAATGGATCAGTTGATTATTGGGTATTTAAAATTGATACGTTAGGAGATATTATTTGGAGTCATTTATATGGGGGAACAAATATAGATAATGCAAGATTTCTCAAAGCAACTCCCGATGGGGGCTCGATATTTATTGGAGAATCACGTTCAACAAATGGTGATGTTTTAGGGCATCACGGCGATGATGGATCAATAGATATATGGGTATTAAAGCTAGACGTGCTCGGAAATATTGAGTGGCAGCGTTCCTTGGGCGGCACGAGTGGTGAAGAAGGTTATACCGTGGATATCTTAACTGATCTTAATTATATCATTGCAGGACATGCCTTCTCAATTGATGGTGACGTAACAGGTAACCATGGAGAAAGTGATTATTGGATAATTAAATTATCAACTGCTGGTGAAATTATTTGGCAGAAGTGTTTGGGTGGTTCTGACTATGACTACTCGTTTTGGGTAAATGCAACTCCTGATGGTGGTTGTATTGTAACCGGAAGCTCCGAATCCAATAATGGCAATGTAACAGGCCACCATGGAACAGGAGCTCGTGATGATATCTGGATTGTAAAGCTAGATTTTGATGGAATAATTGAATGGCAAAAATCCTTTGGTGGAACAAAAGATGATTATGGGCGTCAAATAATTAATACAAGCGATGGAAATTATATTTTCACAGCACATACTTATTCAATTGATGGCGACGTAATTTTTAATCATGGGAATTCTGATGCATGGGTAGTTAAAATAAATCCATTTGGAGAAATAATTTGGCAAAAATCTTTAGGGGGGTCAGAGGATGATAGTGGTTCTAATATAATTGAATTAAACGATCAAAGTTTTGTTATTTTGGTTCAGGCATATTCAAATGACGGGGATGTTTCATTTAATCACGGAAGTATGGATTATTGGTTGGTCAAACTGTTCCCGGAATGTATACCATCCCCCGAACTCTGCAACTCGCTCGACGACAACTGCAACGGCCTCATCGACGACGGCATCACCGAAACAATTTCCATCTCCGCTGGCGGACCAATTACATTTTGTCAGGGCAGTAGCGTGTCGCTCACTGCCACCTACTCAGGTGCAACTGTTCAATGGAAAAAGAATGGCACAAATATTCCCGGTGCAACAATCCCAACATATAATGTTACAACAAAAGGAAATTATTCTTGTGTAACAACCAGTGCATGCGATACTGTAGAATCCACACCCATTTTCGTAAACGTAATTAAAAACCCCAACGCAAGTATATCTGCCGGAGGCCCAACAACTTTTTGTGCAGGTGGAAGTGTTGTATTAACAGAAGTTGCGGTTGCAGGTTGTACCTATCAATGGTATAAAGGCGCAACTCCAATTGCCGGAGCAACATCATTAACTTATACTGCAACTACCTCAGGTAATTATAAATGTCGAGTTACCAAAGCGGCGACAGGTTGTTATAAAAATTCGAATGCAATTGCGGTGAGTGTGCCGTGTAAAGTAGGCTTGCCTGCCGGGGAGGCAGGGGAGATGTACAATGATGAAAATGCATTCGCAATTTATCCGAATCCAAATAATGGAACATTTACAATTGAAGCAACTGTAATGACGCAAAATTATGCATCTCCCGAATCAACAATTGAAATATACAACAACCTTGGACAATTAATATTTTCCAAGGAGGTTATTGCTAATGATGGTATAATAAATGAATTAATTGAAGTTGATAATTTTATTCCCGGTTTTTATTTGATTAAATTATGGAATAAGAACAAACAATATGTAAGCACTATTATATTTGAATAATTTAAATCTTTGTAATGAAAACATATTTATTACTAATTCTAAACACTTTTTTCTTCTTTAATTACTGCTTTTCTCAAGCACCGGCTATTGAGTGGCAGAATACGATTGGGGGCGATAAAGATGAAGCTGTTACTTCAATAATCCCTACAGCCGATTACGGATATTTTCTGGCAGGTTATTCAAATAGCGATATCAGCGATGATAAAACTGAAAATGCAATCAGTTTTTCTACTGATTTTTGGATAATGAAAATAGATTCCTCAGGAAATATTCAATGGCAAAATACCATCGGCGGTTTTGGGTACGACTATCTCTCACATGCTATTGCATGTATTGGAGGTGGTTATTTATTAGTAGGATATTCTAACTCTGGAATTTCCGGGGATAAATATGAGCTTGGAAATGGTGGTCATGATATCTGGGTCGTTAAGGTAAATGCAATAGGCAATATTGAATGGCAAAATACAATTGGTGGCAGTGGGCTCGATGATTGCAGAAGAGTAATTCAGTGCAGTGATGGTAATTATATTATTGCAGGTCGATCCGATTCAAATATTTCCGGCGACAAAACTGAAAATAGCCAAGGTGGTTTGGATAATTGGATATTAAAATTAAATAGCACCGGATCTATTTTATGGCAAAATACCATCGGAGGGTCTTCAACTGAAACTATAGAAGAGATCATAGAAACTGCGGATAATGAAATTATGGTTTTTGGCGATTCATTCTCAGATGTATCTGGTGATAAAACAATTCCCTCTTATGGCAACAGAGATTTTTGGGTGCTTAATCTTGATTCTTTGGGAAATATTCTATGGCAAAAAGTAATTGGCGGAAGTGGCGACGAAATTTTGAATGGTGTTGTTGTCTGTCCCGATGGTGGATATTTATTAGGTGGCAACTCAACATCATCTATATCGGGTGATAAATCCGAAATTAATATTGGCGGTTATGATTTTTGGATTGTTAAAATTAGCGATGAAGGAATAGTTGAATGGGAAGAAACAATTGGCGGAATAAGTAGTGATAATATATATGCTTTAGAATATTTTAATGATGGTTATATCATAGGTGGTAATTCGCTATCAGGAGTTTCAGGTGATAAAACCGAACCAACGAATGGAGGTTATGACTATTGGTTCGTTAAAATTGATAGTCTAGGAAATATAATCTATCAAAAGGCCTATGGGGGAAATAAAGACGATGCCATAGTATGTGCAACTTTAAGTTTGGATGGTAATCTGATTTTAGGTGGCTATTCATATTCTGGGTTATCAGGCGATAAATCTGAACCCAATCTTGGTGGAACAAATAACTTTGATATCTGGCTAATAAATTTAATGCCTGAATGCATCCCTGCAACAGAACTCTGCAACTCCCTCGACGACAACTGCAACGGCCTCATCGACGACGGCATCACCGAAACAATTTCCATATCCGCAGGCGGACCAATTACATTTTGTCAGGGCAGTAGCGTTTCGCTCACTGCAACCTACTCAGGCGCAACTGTGCAATGGAAAAAGAATGGCACCAATATCCCCGGTGCAACAAGCGCAACCTATAATGTTACAACAAAAGGAAATTATTCTTGCGTAACCACAAGCGCATGTGGTACAGCAGAATCAACACCCATTTTCGTCAACGTAATTAAAAACCCCAACGCAAGTATCTCTGCCGGAGGCCCAACAACTTTTTGTGCAGGTGGAAGTGTGGTATTAACTGAAGTTGCGGTAGCAGGATGTACTTACCAATGGTATAAAGGCGCATCGCCAATTGCAGGTGCAACATCGTTAACGTATACTGCAACTACATCCGGTAATTATAAATGTCGTGTTACAAAAGCTGCAACAGGTTGTTATAAAAATTCGAATGCTATTGCTGTGAGTGTGCCGTGTAGGGAAGGCTTGCCTGCCGGCGAGGCAGGGGAGTTGGTGGAAAATGAAACTGTTATATATCCCAATCCTGCATTGAATGTTTTAACCATCAAAACAAATAATAATCAAATTAAAATAATTAATTTATACGATGCATTAGGTAGATTAATTAATAGCCAGATCGCTTCCGAAAATGAAGTGTTTTTAAATGTTGAAAATTTACCGGCTGGGACTTATTTTATTCAAATTGTAGAACATCAAATTGTTTCAACATATAATTTCATAAAACAATAATCAGAAATAGTGAAGTATGTTTTTCACATATTTTTAATTTTATTCACCCTCAATGTCAAGGCTCAACTTGTTGAAATTGAATGGCAGAACACTATCGGAAGTGTAGAAACCGATGGCACTAAAAGTATTATACAAACCAGCGATGGCGGTTATTTAATTGGTGGAAGTTCTTATTCGGGAATCGGCACTGATAAAACTGAACCATTATTAGGTTTGCAGGATTGTTGGATTATTAAAACTGACAGCATTGGAGCAATTGAATGGGAACGAACCCTTGGTGGTGCACAGAATGATTTTGTTACAAGTATTGTTGAATCAGCAACCGGTGGTTATTTAATCGGTGCTATTTCTAATTCAGATACTTCTGCAAATAAAACAGAAACTTCTCCCGGTGGCGATTACTGGTTAATTAAATTGGATAATTTAGGAAATATTGAATGGCAAAATTCTATTGGTGGTTTGGGTGTTGATTACCTTACGGCAATAAACCAGACCTCGGAAGGTGGTTATATTCTTTGTGGTACATCCAACTCCGCCATCTCATTAGATAAAACAGAAAATTTTATTGGGGAATTTGATTTTTGGATTGTGAAAATAAATGCAATTGGTGAAATAGAATGGCAAAATACCATTGGTGGTGATTTGTTCGAACAACCTGAAGTTATTTATCAATTAAACGATAATGGATTTATTGTTGGCGGATTTTCGAATTCACACATTTCCGGCGATAAAACTGAAGATTTAATTGGTGAAGATGAGGATACTTATGATTATTGGGTAATTAGACTGGATAGCCTTGGGAATGTGATTTGGCAAAATACAATTGGCGGAACATTAGATGATAATTTATTGGATATTAAAAGTAGTTCCGATGGCGGGTTTATTTTAGCAGGTTATTCAAATTCTCCAATTTCCGGAGATAAAACAGAATTAGGATGCGATTTATATGACTATTGGGTGGTTAAAATAGACAGCCTTGGAAATATTGTTTGGCAAAATGTGATTGGTGGTGAAAGCAATGATTTCCTGAATAAACTAATTGCTATGCCTAACGGAAATTTTATGTTAGCAGGTTTTTCGAATTCAAACATGTCCTGCGATAAAATGGACATGAATAAGGGCGACTACGACTTTTGGCCGGTATTGATAGATAGTTTGGGTAATATTATTTGGCAACAAACTATTGGTGGTGCTGAAGATGAATATTTATATGCAATTGCTCAAACTGATAACGGATGGCCAATTTTAGCCGGTGATTCCGAATCCGGAATTTCAGGAGATAAAACAGAACCCAATTATGGCATTTCTACGATTACAGATTTGTGGGTTGTTAAATTTAATGAAACAGGTAATATTCAATGGCAAAATACCATTATGGGCCCTTATGCTGAATTAGCGGGTAACATAGTTCAATTACCGGACGGCGGATATGCTGTTGGTAGCACATCTTACTCCTCTATTGGATGTGATAAAACGGAAAATATTGTGGGTGCCTCCGACTATTGGATAATAAAGTTGGATACTGTGGGCAATATTGTTTGGCAAAATACTATTGGTGGTAATCAGCCGGATGAATTGAAGGCAATGGTACCAACTTCAGATGGTGGATTATTTTTAAGTGGGAGCTCCTGGTCGCCCATATCGGGTGATAAAACGGAAACAGTAATTGGTGGTTTGGGTAGCCCTGATTATTGGGTAGTTAAATTAAATGCATTAGGTAATATTGAATGGCAAAATACTATTGGTGGCGAGTATGATGATTATTTAGAAACGGCTGCACTAACACCTGATGGTGGTTTTATAATTGGTGGCTCTTCTACTTCTGATATTTCAGAAGATAAATCTGAAAATCATATCGGCGGACTTGGCGGCGATTACTGGGTTGTAAAATTGGACAATGTTGGTGCAATTGAATGGGATAATACTATTGGTGGTGAAGACATGGAATCATTATCTGACATAGCAGTTACAGCTGATGGTGGTTATATTCTTGCCGGTAGCTCATCCTCAGATATAGGTTACGATAAAACTGAAAATGCATTCGGGGGTCGTGATTATTGGATAATTAAATTAAATGCTACAGGGGAAATACTATGGCAAAAAACGATAGGCGGCAACTCAGCGGATTTTTTATATACTGTTGAACAAACTTATGATAACGGATTTATTTTCGGAGGGATTTCCAATTCTGATATTTCAGGTGTAAAAACCGAAAATTCCATGGGCGATTTTGACTATTGGGTAATTAAAACAGATAGTATTGGTAATATCGAATGGCAAAATACAATTGGAGGTGATTATGATGATTATTTTGATGAAATAATTCCAATGCCTATAGATAGTACTTATTTAGTTACAGGTTATTCTAAATCAGGAATTTCAGGTGATAAAACTGATTCAGTTGGTAGTGCAGATTATTGGGTCGTTAAATTAGATAGCATCGGCAATATTATTTGGGAACAAACATATGGTGGGACAAAAACCGAGTATTTATCTGGTGGTGCATCCATAACTTCGGACAACGGTTTTATAGTGAATGGAGCTTCCAATTCCGGAATTTCCGGTGATAAAACAGAAACTGTTTGCGGTGATCCAACAACTTATGATATCTGGATTGTACAACTAAATTGCATCAATCAAACATACTATGCCGACCTTGATGGCGACGGCTTTGGAAATCTGCTTACAACTCAGTTTGCATGTTATCAACCAACAGGTTATGTGTTAGACAGCACCGATTGTGATGATTTGAATGCATTGATTTATCCGGGTGCAATCGAAATTATTAATGACATAGATGACAATTGTAATGCAATTATTGATGAACATAATATTATTGTTAATCAATTCGAAAATGAGGATTATTTTATTATATCTCCAAACCCCAATAACGGAACATTCACCTTAAAATTTAATACCAATAATCAGTCATCTATTTTTGTTCAAGTGCTGGATATTCAGGGAAAAATTATTTATGAAAATACATTCATTAACTCCGGCAGCCATGCTATGGTGGAGGTTATCACTGGTGACTTAGCAGATGGAATTTATATTTTAAAAGCAAAGGGCAACAATTTTATCGCGGAACAAAAGTTCATTTTGCAACACTAAATTTGTGGCTGCTATTAAAAATAAATTTATACTTAATGATGTATGAATGAACGTTCATTCATAATACGAAAAACCTTTCCCTCCACAATCAGGTCATTCCAAACCAACTTAATGAGGTATTCCTTAACAAAAAACAACCATTTCGCATCAATTTATTTGAAATTTTAAGGTTTTGGCGCTAAATTTCTACAAAATAGATACCATGAAAGTTTTTGCTTTTTGCTCCCTTTTATTTGGTGCACAGCTGCTAACAGCCCAGGCGCCCGCCATCGAATGGCAAAACACCATCGGCTCTACACAAGATGATTATATCGAGACAATCAACCAAACTTCCGATGGTGGTTATATTGTATGCGGAACGTCGTATGGCGGATTAGGCGGCGATAAAACCGAAAATAAAAAAGGCGAAAACGATTATTGGGTAATTAAATTAAATGCAGATGGTAGTATCCAATGGCAAAATACCATTCAGGGTAACTCACGCGACCACGGCAAAGTGGCAATTGAAACTACCGATGGCGGCTTTTTGGTTGCAGGTGAATCACTCAGTACCGCACAAAATGATAAAACTGAAGCTTCAAATGGATTTGAGGATATCTGGATGCTGAAATTGGATGCAGCAGGTAATATCATTTGGCAAAATACTATCGGCGGACCTTCAGATGAAACGATGCGTGATGTGATTCAGACAGCAGATGGCGGATATTTATTGCTCACCACTAGTTTAAGTCCAATTGGTGGCGATAAAACAGAAAGCTCCTCACACAATGATATTTGGTTAATCAAAACTGATGCAATGGGTAATGTTGTTTGGGATAATACAATTACTGCAGTATTTATTGATTATGGAATTACAATCCGGGAAGACGAAGACGGTAATTATTTTCTGGGTTGCTCATCATCAAGTGCTATTAGTGGCGATAAAACAGCAACACAAAAAGGCTGGATGGATTTGTGGGTAATTAAAATTAACCCTGAAGGTGATATTTTATGGCAGGAAACTTATGGAGGCACTTTTGATGATTCTATGGAAGATTTGCTGCTTACCAGTGATGGTGGTTTTATTTGTGTAGGTACTTCCACAAGTAATGCAGGCGAAAACAAAACTGAAAACGGATTTGGTGTGCAGGACTGGTGGGTAATTAAAATTGACGAACAATTAAATGTTGAATGGGATCGCACTTTTGGCGGCTCAAGTTTCGATTATGCCAAACAAGTGTTAGAAACACCTGAAGGAGATTTTATACTTGCAGGTTCTTCATCAAGCGGAATTTCCGGTAATAAAACTGTTCCCCTTGCAGGTAGTAGTGATATTTGGTTAATAAAATTAGATGCAAATGGTAATGAAATCTGGCAAGATGCAATTGGCGGAAATGGTGTTGATCAAACTTGGGAGTTTATCCATACTGCAGACGGTGGATATTGTATTGCAGGTAATTCTGATTCAAATATTTCCGGCGATAAAACCGAAAATCATCTCGGTCAATATGATTATTGGGTAGTTAAACTCGCTCCGGATATTTGTGTGCCATCCATTGAAATTTGTAATACAATTGACGACGATTGTAACGGAATTATTGATGACGGTTTATTTGAAACTATTTCAATAGAAGCAACCGGCGACACAATTTTTTGTCAGGGAGGTTCTGTTAATTTAACTGCAACTTATACCGGAATAAGTGTACAATGGAAAAAAAATGGCACCGCAATTCCGGGCGCAACAACTTCAACTTACACGGCTAATAAATCAGGATATTATACCTGCGAAACAACCGGTGATTGCGGTTCAGCTGAATCTGCACAAATACATGTATTAGTCAATAAAAACCCCAACGCAAGCATCTCAGCCGGAGGCCCAACAACTTTCTGCGCCGGTGGAAGTGTACTATTAACAGAAGTTGCTGTTGCAGGATGTACCTACCAATGGTATAAAGGCGCATCACCAATTGCAGGTGCTACAGCATTAACATATACTGCAACTACATCAGGTAATTATAAATGTCGTGTTACCAAAGCGGCAACAGGATGTTTTAAAAATTCAAATGTTATTGCGGTGAGTGTGCCGTGTAGGGAAGGGGAATCAATCAACCCTCAAACTACATTTACCATTTATCCAAACCCAACCAACGGAACATTTACTATTTCGGATTTTGCCTTTGTGAATCACTCTTGTCAAATTGAAATTTATAATGCCATCGGTCAACAAATTTATATCCGGGAAATAGCAACAACACAAAACGCGATTGAAGTTAATCTTTCTAATATTGCTTCAGGAATTTATATCATCAAAATGAGAAGTGGAGCCATTGTGACGGAGCAAAAATTAATTATCGAATAAACAATTTTTTATAAGGTAAAGGCAGAGATTCGTATTGTGAATGAACGTTCATTCATAATATGAATCTCTGCCTTTTTCACATCCCGGCAGCAAGTTGGCGGTTGCATTCCCTAATTGAATGCGGCATTTCACATCAAAAATGGCTGATTTCACACAGTTATACACCTAAACCCGGCAGGAAATCGGTATTTTTAGGGGAAACATACATCATGCGACAGCTCATTGCCTGCATAATTTTAATCCACTTGTTATCATGGGCATCATACCCAAATTTGTGTGCTCAGGACCCGGTTGTGCAATGGGATAATACAATTGGTGGAAATGCTACCGATATGCTGACTTGCTCAGCAGAAACTCCTGACGGTGGGTTTATTCTCGGCGGGTATTCTTATTCTACTCCTTCCTATGATAAAACGGAATATGTCGGGATTTGCGATTATTGGATAGTTAAACTCAATAGTGCAGGTGTAATTGAGTGGGAAACTACAATCGGCACTACGGTTACAGATAACCTGATGGCAATTGTGCCAACAACCGACGGAGGATATTTACTGGGTGGATACACAGCCGGCGGAATATCAGGTGATAAAACTGATCCTGCAATTGGACTTAGAGATTATTGGATTGTAAAACTTGGCCCTACAGGTGACATCGTTTGGCAAAAACTATCGGCGGAACTGGAGATGATTATCTCACTAATATCTTACCACTTGGCGGCACAGGATTTATAATTAGTGGCTATTCTTCATCAGGTATTTCCGGGAATAAAACCGCCGCCTGTATTGGTGGTTATGATTATTGGATTTTAAAAATTAACTCGGTTGGAAATATCATTTGGCAATTTACTATTGGTGGAACGGCAAATGATTATTTATATGAAACAATTCGCAATAGTGAAGGGAATTATGTGTTGGCAGGTTATTCTAATTCGAATATCCGGAAATAAAACGGAAGCAAATATTGGAGCATATGATTATTGGGTTGTTGAAATAGATGGGTCGGGTAGTATTGTGTGGCAAAACACAATTGGTGGAACTGAAAACGATTATCTAAATGGTATTTGTGAATTAAATACCGGAGGATATATTCTTGCAGGAATTTCAACCTCAAATATTTCCGGTGATAAATCAGAAAATAGTTTAAATTATGCTGACAATTGTTATGAATGTGAATTTGATTATGAATACAATAGTGAAGATTATTGGGTAGTGAAAATCAGTAATGAGGGTGATTTAATTTGGGAAAATACATACCTCACCGGTGGAATATATTCCTCAGCAGATGTAGATGGTGCGTTTCAATATGAGGATAATAAAATTATGATATTTGGGAATGGTAAAGGCGGTTATGATAACCTGGAAACAGATGGAGGTAACGACTATTGGTTGATAACAATTGATACCAACGGTTATATAGTGAGGCAACAAGTTTTAGGTGGAGAAATAACTGCCGAGTATGATGAATATGAAGGTGACTATTATTATTATAATAATGAAAACTATTTAAAGTCTTGTCTCATGACTGCAGATGGCGGTTTTTTTGTTGCCGGTTCATCTACCGGAAATTTAGGCAACGATAAATCTGAAGCACCTATGGGCGATTATGAAAACTTTGATTATTGGGTATTAAAACTCGGTCCTGATACCTGCATCCCCGCACGGTTTATTCTGATAATGATCAGGATGGTGAAGGTCAAAATTTTATTACAAATACCTGTGAATTAACTTATGGCCCCTGGATAAATAATACACTCGATTGTGATGACCGGTATGCAAGTGTAAATTCAATGGCAACCGAAATTTGTGATAATTTAGATAATGACTGCGATGGGTTAATTGATGAAGGTTTAATAGATTGTACTGCTGGACCGCAAATTACCTGGGATAAAACATTGGGTGATACTACGTATAATAGTTTAACTAATATTTCAGCAACCAATGATGGCGGATCTATTGCTGTCGGATATATTAATGCATATTCTGAAGAAAATATATTCGGCATTGGTTATGAAGATAATTATGATATTGAAATTTATAAATTAGATGCCGCAGGAAATATACAGTGGCAGAAAATTATTAGTGCGGATGATGAAGACAGGGGAGTCCGTGCTGTACAAACTACCGACGGGGGATTTATGATTGGTGCTAATTCCAATTCAGGTGTATCAGGGGATAAAACGGTTTATGGTTTTGGAAATGACGATTATTGGATTATCAAATTAAATGTGAGTGGCGAAATTATTTGGCAAAAAGTGTTTGGAGGTGGTGGATCCGATTTATTAACAGATTTGGAAAGCACACCTGATGGTGGAGTATTAATTGCAGGGTATTCAAATTCCACTGCTTCTGGCAATAAAACAGAAAATGTTTATGGCTCCTCAGATTTCTGGGTGCTTAAATTAAACACTGCAGGTGATATCGAATGGCAAAATAATATTGGCGGTTTTGAATTTGACTACAAACCACAAATATCCTTCGATAATATGGGTAACTATTATGTTGGTGGAACTTCATATTCAAATGCAGGTGGTGATAAAACAGAAATGCATAAAGGTTTTGGTGATTACTGGGCTATTAAGTTAAATGACTCAGGAACTATTATTTGGCAAAATACAATAGGTGGGGCATTGGGGGATGAGGTTTACGACATAGATGTTGATGATTCCGGATCCATGATTTTAATGGGAACATCTTCTTCCGCGACATCAGCTGATAAAGCCGAAATAAGTATATCAAAAGATTATTGGGTAGTAAAATTAAAAACAGATGGAAGTGTCGACTGGGAAAATACTATAAATGCCTCAAACGAAGATTACGGTACTGCTGTTGCAGTTTGCCCTGATGGTGGTTATTTGGTCGGAGGATATTCTAATTCAATTCCAGGCACCGATAAAATTGAACCATACATAATACCGATGTTTAATAGTTACGTAGTTTCAAACAGTGAGAAAAATGATTTTTGGATATTAAAATTGGATAGCGTTGGAAATACAATTTGGCAAAACACAATTGGCGGAAATATGGGCGACTTCTTAACTTCAATTGCTATTACAAATGAAGAAAAAATAATTTTAGGCGGCACCTCCAAATCAGATAAATCCGCTGATAAATCGGAAGCTATGTTGTTCCCAATTCAGGAAAAAATTGAAGAGGATGATTGGGGTAACAAATGGACTGATTATTATCCTAACACCGATTTTTGGGTAGTTCAATTACAACCTGAAAACTGCGCACTCATCGACGAACTCTGCAACACCCTCGACGATAACTGCAATGGTTTAATTGATGATGATGTAATTGAAACAATTTCAATTTCTGCTGCCGGGGCAACCGAATTTTGCCAGGGTGGAAGCGTAATATTAAATGCAACTTATTCAGGAACATCTGTTCAATGGCAAAAAAATGGAAGCAATATTCCGGGTGCTATCGCGGCTTCATATACTACAACCACAAAAAGGTAATTATGCATGCATCACAACAAGCGATTGCAGTTCAGCAACATCTGAACCAATATTTGTAAATGTATTTAAAAATCCAAAAGCAATAATTTCCGCTGCGGGACCAACTACATTTTGTGTTGGTGGAAGTGTATCATTAAATGTAAGTCCTGTAGCCGGTTGCAGTTATCAGTGGTATAAAGATGCATTGCTTATTCCTGGTGCTACAGCTACAAATTATCTTGCAACATCTGCGGGTATTTATAAATGTATCGTTACTAAAATTGTTACGGGATGTTATAAAAATTCGGCGGGTATTATAGTGACAGTGCCATGTAGGAATGGTGAATTTGGCGAAAGTAATCTTGTAGTGTATCCAAATCCAAGTAAGGGCAATTTTACTTTGGAAGCTAATTTAGAAAATTTGGATCTTTCTAATTTAGATGATATCACAATAGAAATATTTAATAGCATTGGACAACGTATTTATGAGGTACATATTTCCGAATCAAATAATATAATTCTACAAAACATAATTATTGAAAATTATGCATCGGGTGTTTATTTGTTAAAATTAATTGTCGGCAAAGACACTTATGAGCAAAATTTAATTTTTAATTAAAAACGAATTAGACATGAAAGGTTTAATATTAATTATCCATCTTTTTTGCTTTTTAAATATCTATACTCAGTCACCTGAAATTGAGTGGGACAACACAATTTCTGCCAAATATGACGATTGGTCTTTAGCCATAGATAAAACCAGCGATGGTGGCAGTATTGTTGGAGGCTACTCATTTTCAGCCGCTTTTGGAGATAAAACCGTAGATAGCTGGAACGACGATTATTGGATTTTAAAATTAAATGCTGAAGGAATAATAGAATGGCAAATATCGCTTGGTGGCAACAGCACGGAAAATTTATATGTGATTAAAGAAACACCTGATGGTGGTTTCATTGCAGGTGGCAATTCTTCATCCTTAATCAGCGGTGAAAAAACCACTGCTTCCTATGGAAGTCAGGATATTTGGGTGGTTAAACTCGATGCTACCGGAAATATTATATGGCAAAACTCCTTTGGTGGTGACGAAGGTGATTATTTATATGACATCGGTCTCACATCTGATGGTGGGTATATTTTAGGCAGTAAATCCTATTCAGATAGTTCAGGTGTAAAAACCGAAAATGGTTTAGGCGATTATGATTACTGGGTGATTAAATTAAATGATATCGGTGAAATTCAGTGGCAAAATACCATTGGGGGACAATATGGCGATTGGTTGCGGTCGGTGGAACAGACTACTGATGGTGGTTACATTTTAGGTGGATATTCCAGCTCAAATATATTTCGCGACAAAACGGAAAATTCATTCGCATTAACAGACTATTGGATTATTAAATTAGATGCCATTGGAAATATTGTTTGGCAAAATACAATTGGCGGCGACTTTAAAGATGAACTGTATAGAATCACCCAAACAATAGATGGCGGATATCTGGCAACCGGTATTTCGATGTCGGCATTGTCGGGTGACAAAACTGAAGAAAATGCCAGTTGGAATTATGATTTTTGGATAATTAAATTGAATGATATTGAGAAATAACATGGCAACAAACCATAGGTGGTTACGGCGAGGAGAAATTACATGACATGTATGAAAATCCTGATGGTAGTTTTATACTTGAGGTTCATCCGCTTCGAATATCTCTGTTGATAAATCTGAAAATTCACGTGGAGGATTAGATTATTGGATTGTAAAAATTGACAACTTAGGCAATATTATATGGCAAAAAACGATTGGAGGTTCTGAGGACGATGTTTTGTATGGTATAAGTCCTACACTCACTAATGGAATAATTTGCACAGGCATTTCAGCTTCAGATATTTCCGGTGAAAAATCTGAGGTGACAGCTAATCCACCAGGTTCGTATGACTACTGGGTTGTTAAACTCGAACCTGAAATTTGTAGCCCAACTCCCGAACTCTGCAACACCCTCGACGATAACTGCAATGGTTTAATAGATGATGATGTAATAGAAACAATTACTATCACAGCAGTTGGTGCAACAGAATTTTGCCAGGGTGGAAGTGTAATATTAAATGCAACTTATTCAGGCACATCTGCCCAATGGCAGAAAAATGGTGTTGATATTCCGGGTGCGATAACCTCTTTATACACTGCTACAACAAAGGGTAATTATTCTTGTGTAACAACAAGCGATTGCAATTCAGCAACATCTGAACCAATATTTGTAAATGTGTTTAAAAACCCAAAAGCAATAATTTCAGCTGCAGGTCCAACTACATTTTGTGTTGGTGGAAGTGTAACCCTCAATGTAGCTCCTGTTGCAGGTTCCAGCTACCAATGGTATAAAAATGCATTGCCAATTCCGGGTGCTACTGCTACTAATTATCTTGCAACATCTGCCGGTATTTATAAATGTAAGGTTACTAAAATTGTTACGGGGTGTTATAAAAATTCTTCAGGAATTACCGTGACAGTTCCTTGTAAAGAAGGCGCATTCATTTCATCTGAATCAACAGTTACCATCTCCCCAAACCCAAGCGCAGGCTTATTTACAGTCTCCGCTTTCTCCCAGGCTCCACTTGAAAACAATTCATCAGCTCAACTGGAAATTTATAATGCAATCGGACAAGTCATTTATACACAATTAATGGAGACTACTGATGGACAAATTAATTGTGTTATTAATTTACAGCATATCGCAAGCGGCATTTATTTTGTCCGTTTAAATGCTGGTGGATTATGTTCAGAAAAAAAATTAATTATTCAGCAGTAAATAAACAATTATTTATTAAATATAATGAATTTCAATATGCAACCTAAACCGGTACAAAATTCAATTCGAACGTTTTATACACTATTTTTTATCTATTTTTCTGTAAGTTCATATGTTGGTTTTGCGCAAACTCCTGCACCGGACCTATTAATTGAAAGTAATATTTCATTGGCACATTACGGAACCGCAGTTGCATCAGCAGGAGATATTAACGGTGATGGTTATGGAGATGTAATTGTCGGCACTAAAAAATTATACAAACATAGAAACTAATGAAGGTAAAATAGAAATTTACTTAGGTTCAGCCGTAGGAATAAATCCTTTTTACCTTCAACAGTAATTGAAAGCAATTTACCAAATACTTATTATGGCAACTCGGTAGCTTGTGCAGGCGATATTAATAATGATGGATATGATGATGTTATTGTTGGGGCTTATTTATATGATAATGGTCAAACAAACGAAGGTGCAGTATATATTTATCATGGCTCGCAGTAGGTTTAACAATAATACCGCAATAATTCTTGAAAGCAATCAAGCAAGCGCACAATTTGGTAGATCCGTTTCCTCTGCAGGCGATATCAATAATGACGGATTTGATGATGTATTAGATTGGTTCAGATGCTTACACAAATGGTCAATCGTTGGAAGGTAGAACTTTTGTTTATCATGGCTCGCTGCTGGTATTGGCATTGCGCCTGCTGCAACAGTGGAAAGCAATCTTGCAAACGCTGCTTTTGGCCGTTCTGTTGCCGGATTAGGTGATGTTAATGCGGACGGTTTTGATGATATTATTGTCGGCTCACCAAACTACTTGAATGGTCAAAGTCAAGAAGGTAGAGCATACATTTATCACGGAACTGCCACGGGAATAAACACAGTTCCGATTACAATTATGGAAAATAATAAAGCCATTTCTTATTTGGGGTTTTCTGTTTCCGGTGCAGGGGATGTTAATAGTGATGGCTATTTTGATGTTATCATAGGCGCTTATAATGCCGATAATCTTCAAGATGGTGAGGGATTCGTTTATATGCATTATGGTTCAGCGTCAGGTATAAGTGCAACACCGAATATTGTTTTGGGATCAAATCAAGAGGCAGCTTTTTTAGTACTCGGTTGCTTGCGCCGGTGATAGGAATGCAGATGGATTTGATGATATTATCGGAGCAAATGACTTTACCAATGATGATGAACAAGAAGGCAAAGCATTTATTTATTATGGTTCCGCGTCAGGAATTACAGATATGCAGAACGCCACTTTTGAGAGCGATAAACCGTATTCGAATTTTGGTGCTACCGTTTCCGGAGTAGGGGATGTAAATAATGATGGTTTTGATGATTTAATTATTGGTGCTACCGACTATTCAAATACACCGTCCAATGAAGGTGCTATTTATTTTTATTTTGGCGACAATTGTCCCACCACAATTTACCATGCAGATAGCGACCTTGATGGTTTTGGCAGCATGATTTCAATTATAGTTGCCTGTGAAATGCCGATAGGTTATATTTTAGATGGAAGTGATTGCAATGACACCGATTCTTTACAAAATCCAAATACGATTTGGTATTTAGATGATGATTATGATAATTATTATGCCGAACAGGCACACCATACACTCAATGTGAGCGACCTGATTGGAGTTATTTTTTTTACTGGAATTTTAGGTGGAGACGATTGCAATGATTCAAGCGAAGTCGTTTTTCCGGTGGATTTGAATATTTAGATAGTATAGATAATGATTGCGATGGATTAATTGAAACGGATTATGACTGACTTATGATGCCTTGCTGAAATATAATGGCATTGCGGGAAGATTTGCGCATGCTGTTTCTGAAGCCGGAGATGTGAATGGTGACGGATTTGCCGATATAATTGTTGGCGGATTTACTTACGATAATATTGAAATTGACGAGGTGCAGCATTTGTTTTTCTTGGTTCGGCAACAGGCATATCAAATACACCTGCAAATATTTTAGAAATAAATCAGGCCTCAGCCTATTTTGGATATTCAGTTTCTACTGCCGGAGATGTAAACAATGATGGCTATGATGATATTATTGTTGGTGCAACATTATATGATAATGGTGAAACAGACGAAGGTCGTGTTTATATTTACCATGGTTCTCCAACAGGTATTATAGGCACACCGCAAAAATATTAGAATCTAATCAAACAACTGCACAGTTCGGCGGTGCAGTATCAAATGCGGGCGACATAAAACAACGATGGATATGATGATATTATAGTAGGTGCACAATTATATGATAATGGTCAAACCGATGAGGGTGTTGCGTTCGTTTATTGTGGCTCACCGGTTGGTATAAAATCTGCACCATTTACAATGATAGAAAGTAATCAAACGCTTTACGTTTTGGATGTGCTGTTTCAACAGCAGGTGATGTTAATAATGATGTAGGACGACGTGGTTGTGGGTGCATATCTCGCTGATTATGGGCAAGATGAAGAGGGTGCTGCATTTGTATATCATGGTGGCCCATCAGGAATTAATACTGTGTATGCAGTAAAAATGGAAAGTAATCACATATTGCAGATTTGGTAATAGTGTATCAAACGCAGGCGATTTGAATAATGATGGTTATTCAGATTTAATTATCGGAGCAATTCAATATAATGGCATAGCAACTAATGTAGGAGCTGCATTTACTTATCATGGTTCACCAACAGGAATTCCGAGCAGTCCAACAACAATTTTGTCTGGCATGCAAGGATCTGCTTATTTAGGTTCATCAGTAAATACGCTTGGCGATGCCAATGGTGATGGTTATTCCGATGTAATTGTTGGCGCATATCAATATACTAATGGTCAATATGATGAAGGGGCTACTATTTTATTACGGAACATCAACC
>JADJJZ010000012.1 GCA_016706255.1 Bacteroidota bacterium
TTAACATGCCTTGCGATTTTATTACCATTCATCGCGCACTTTAAAGTCGAATGTAATAGATGAAAAACAAGTAACCGGTGTTGTTCCTTTGTCGGTTGCATCTATGGTAATACGATATTTTCCCGGAGGCACTTTCACTCGTGCACATTTTTAAAATGGTCAGGCAATAATAATTGAACTTTTCATTACCGCAGGATTTATCTGCATAGGTTAATTTTATGACCATCTAAACTGGTAATCGTTTTAATATCGGCTTTTGATGATTCATCAAATACTTTTTGCTACTCTGATTACCATTGCAAATACGCAGTTCATTTGAAGGTTGCGTAATTTCAAATTCGATATATTCTATTATTTCCTGGACCGGCAATACCTTCGCACCAGCATGTTTGACGCGCAAGATTTTCGCGTCCGTCGTAAAGCATTCTCGCTCATAAATATGGTCAGAAATATCAACCGCATAAATCGGATTGCCTGATTCTTTAAGGTAATTCCCGCACATTGTTTTTACAATTCGCTTTTATAAAATCGTAATAAGAAAGTGCGTATTGTAATCGGTATACTTAGGCGCATTATTTAATGCATCAATACCGGTAATCTGTAATTTTGTTTGATAAGGATGTAATGAATCGGAATAGGCGATCTATTGGCGTATTATAAAATAAGCGTTTAGGTACGCTTCAGTATCGGTTTTAAGCCAGCGATGACGCAGTAACACTTTTATTCTAACCGGAATTATCGCCTGGTCGTTTACCAATGAACCTGAATTGCTATGCTGTCTGATTTGCAAAATGGAAAAATCCGATTTTATCTCTTGATTCAAACATAATAACGTCAAATACCAATACCTGAGCTCTGTCGCCACTAACATAGGTTTTAAATTCGCTCTATTTTTGATGGCAACACAGGCGTTTCATTAAATAAATCGTGTTGAATATAAAAACTATTTAAACGACCTGACCAGTTTTTTTCTTATAATTCTAGTCTCATAGGTTGTATATGTTTCAGTTCTGTCAATACCGGGCATTAGCTGTTGGAATGGTAAGGAAAGTAAGAATATTCGTTTCTTCATCGGTGTAAAATTTATTTCAATGATGAAAGTAATTTCCATTGAAAGCACTTCAGTATTTTTTTGTAAATACAAAAGGCGTAGCATCTAAAAATTTCAATTCGCATAAAAACCCTTTAATATTGATGCGGGTGTGAGTGCGTGAAACATATCTACATAAATACCCATTTGTTTGAGGTTATCCATGCTGATATATTTACGAACAAATAAACGTTGCTGGAAATTTTTACGAATTTGCCTACGTATCAACCGCATCGATCCTGAACAGTAAAAATGTCGCTAAAGGTTGAAACCGTTGCCAAATCATCTAATACTTTGGGACGCTTGCCATAACCAAATTCATTAAAATAAATTTTTAATGGCATAACTCGTTGTAACGGTAGCAAAATTGGAAGTGGCATTTTTTTAAATTCATACACCACATCATATTTTACATCGTTGTCAAATTCGGGAACCTGTATCAATTCGTTTTGCAATACCACACCAAAGTTTGAAGTTTCAGGGTGGAGGTTACCTGTTGCTACCGACAAACCATTAAATCCGGTTTAAAAAAACGGAAACGCTTACGAGGCATAACAGAATTGCATAAATCTTTTTATTCATAGCTGCTGTTGTTTTTGATGCTGCTTAATTATTTGCGAAAGTAAAATCTTCACATCGGTGGAACAAAGGAATAAAATCCAAAATTTCACCTAAGTCACTAACTTTAATTTTTCCGAACATAACGGCCATCTGGGGATTGGTTCTTCCCATTCTGTGTCCTCATAAGGCCCCGTCTTTGGTTGTCACTATACACTTCGGAGTGTCATGAAAACCTTCCTCAATGTTAAGGGTTCCGTTAGCAATTTTTACGGTGAATTGTCCACCCCGCTCCTCGGATATGTCTAAATGGAAAACAGTTTCGTAACCCTCATCAGCCCTTCCGGGCCTGAAACGCGGGTTTAGTGACAGCACAATTTCGCGTGCTGAGATTGGTTTTTGCATGTTCGGTTAATATTGCCGCTAAGATAAAATAATGTAGCTTTATTTTTACGCTGCACTATAACAATCATCATGCCCGGAACAGGTAACAAAATGCAGAATCGACAAGTGGTTATGGGCTGTAAGGCTTTATAAAACCAGAAATATTGCTGCTGAAGCTGTTGAACCAGTAAGGAAAATAAATGGCGACAGCGTGAAACCCGCGTTTGAAGTGTATCCGCCTTATTATTACTATTCTTCTAAGGGTGTGGTGCGGTATCAGTTTAAGGCATTTGGCGTTATCGAAAACGCGTTAGCGCTCCAATTTCGAAAACTTATTGTGAGGATGTCACACCTGAGGAAGAAAAATGAAACTCACGCATCTGGAATCGGCGCCGACAGCCTTTGGGGATAAAGGAACCGGTCGCCCGACAAAAAAGAGCGTCGCGACCTGGATGAGTGGATGATGGATGAATAATTTGCTAATAATCAGCTAACAAATTCACTATGAAAACATTTTTGATTTCCCTTTAATTTGTTGTTTTGCCACCACCGTTTCGGCTCAGGCCGCTATTATGTTGGCGGAAGGTATGTGATGCCGCACGGTGTTGCACTTATCGACCCTGTTCCTGGTTTTGGCGCTGCTAGCAGGATTTGCCAACCATTTAGAAGTTCCTGATGCATTCCAGTTATTGTATCGGGGTGAGGCTAACACCCTGGCTGCCTCCTATAATTTTTTTCGACTATATGAACCCGCAGAAAGCCTCCCAATTCTGCAACTATTCCGATGGTATTCGTTTTCTGCAGGATTTAGTCCGCCTGGATTGTTGGTGAGGATATCAGCGCGGTGTTCGGTGGCATTGAAGCCGCATATGTGGCTTTGGCTACAGGTCCGATTTCAGATGCGTATTTTTTATCCCGACACCTACACATTGGAAGGTAATTCATCAAGTGTAAATATGTTCGATTACGAAGATCATCTTAACGGCTCGTTCAATTACGGGCTAAACCTGGGTGTAAACGGTTTAGGCGCTTTTAGCATTGTAGCGAAGCCGAGTACCTGTAGGTTGGAAATACCTCATCAAAATATACCGCCAGCGAAAAAGAGGCGTTCTCACAACACCGTATCCCTGGATATTGCTTTTTATCCTTTTTATGATTGATGGAATCATTATAGTTTTGGTATAAAAACCACTTCAATTGCATAATTCGCAACTAAAGTGGTCGGCTATAAAATATTTAGCAATTAATTACCGCGCATCCTTATATTCCGTTTTACTAATTCCGGGAACAACTTTTCAAATTTTTCCACTTTTTAGCCACTACGTAAACGCAATATGGCTGATCAGGGTTTTTAGCGAAGTAATCCTGATGATAGGTCTCAGCCGCCAAAACACGCTTTTAACGGAGCTAACTCTGGGTCAATTTTATCGCTGTAATACCCACTGGCATCAAGTTTTGTGATATAAGCCTCTGTTGCAGCCTTTTGTTCATCTGAAGCATAGAACACTACCGAACGGTATTGAATGCCTGCATCCGCGCCTTTGACGGTTCAGGGTGGTTGGATCATGGGTTTTCGCGTGAATGTCGAGCAGGGCTTCATAACCGCACAATTTTAGGTCGTACACACCCGAACACATTCGGCATGTCCGTAGTATCGGTGCAATTTCCCGTGCCGGTTGGATTTTCCATCTTGCCCCACTATAACCGCTTTGAACGGACATCACGCCGATGCTTTCTTCAAAAACGGCTTCTGTGCACCAGAAACAGCCGCCGCCAAAAGTGGCTTTTCCCATCCATTTTGCCGCTGGATTTCAAGCATCTAAGTATGTTTTCTCATAGCTAATATTTCTTTTGATCTTTTTGTCAACCTTCAGTTCAGGTCTTTACATTTTTAGCAGAACATCCTACAATGGTAATTATATGGTAACCAATAATGCTGCTGTAATAATATTTGTCTCCTCATTATGTTCTTATTTAATAAATCACATACGCAAACATAACACAAACAGCTGTGTCTGCTAAAGTTTCAAACTTAACAATGTTTTAACACCGCTTGCAAAATTCGTTTGAAAAGGAATAATAGCCAAAGTTGTGCATTTTACGTGTGTTGCACCGTTCCAATATTTTCTATATTTGCGTTATGCATCCAATCAAAATTGCTGTTCATGGTGGTGCGGGGCGCTCAAGCGCTTAATGACACCTGAAATAGAAAAGCGCCTGTCATCTCGCATTAAAAATGCATTGATGCCGGATATCAGTTGACGCAACAGTAGGTGGAAACGAAGTTGATGCTGTTGAATCCGTAATTAAAGTACTTGAAGATTTCGAAACTATTTAATGCGGTAAAGGCGCCGTATTTATACATGAAGGCAACACGAAATGGATGCCAGCATCATGGATGGTAAAACAAACGCAGCGGTGCTGTTGCAGCGGTAACAATATTAAAATCCGACATCGCTGCAAAAGCAGTTTTATTACGTTCAGAACATGTTTTATTATTGGGTGCAGGTGGAGAAGTGTTTTACTAAAGAACAACAAATCCTTGAAAACGATGCATATTTTTCACTCAATTTCGTTTTGATCAATTACAAAAAGCAAAACAACGTGATATTATTGTTTTAGATCATGTTGATGATAAAAATTCGAACTGTAGGTTGGTTGCTAATGGATGCAAATGGAAATCTTGCTGGGGGAACATCAACCGGGTAGTATGACAACAATCGTTTGGCCGTGGGGGACTCTCCCATTATCGGTCGGGCAACTTTGCAATAATGCAACTTGCGCAGTGAGTTGCAACTAGACATGGTGAATTTTTTATTGAAATGTCGTTGTTACGATATTGCTCTTGTCTGCTGAAATACAAAGGATTTTCTTTAAATGAAGCATGTGAATTAGTATCATCACAAATTAAAACCAATTGACGCAGAAGGCGGTTTAATTGCAATTGATCATAATGGTACATTGGCATTACCATTTAATACCAAAGTGGATGTATCGCGGATACCAAAAAAAGGTGATGATGATATTTTTACGGGAATTTATTGAAGCAATTTAACGCTGCGCCTGCAAGGCCATTTTCCTCATTTTTAAATCGTATTGGATACGCGCTCAGCAAATGAAATATCATGTGTTCGATATTTAATCCGGAGTATTCTTTATTGTCGAGTGAATTATAACGTGCAATTCTTGTCCATCAATAATAACCAATACTTTCCACTGCCGATAATTTCAAGATAACGTTCTTCTTAATAATTACGCCTGCATTCTTTACTAATGCCGATGCCGGTTAATTCTTGGATATTCTGCAACGACAACCATTAATCTTCTCCAGAGACCGCGATTTACAAATGTGAATCGATAATTGCATTATTTATAAAACCCAATCCCGACATCATCATTGCTTCACGACGGTTTACTGCTTCCACTGCGTGCCACCATTTATCATTTTTCCACTTTGTTATTGCACCCGCACTGGTTCCGCATTACAAAATCTTTTTTTGCCTGATAACGATCACGTAAAATATCTATCGCCTGAGTGTCTAAAATACCTCACTTAATTTTTCCCTGATTACCACCTACAGCTGAACATTAATCCGTCGCATTTTTTTTAATCGCGCAAGAATATCTTTTTGTTTGCATCATTTTTTAGTTTTGATGCATGATACCTAACGAATGAATTCCGATATGTTCAAAAGTAGCTTTGTATTCTTTGCAATTTCGTCTTGAATTCCGCTTGCAGTTGTCAACAATTCCAATCGCGTATCGCGACCCCTTCATTTCTTTAACGATGTTGTCGAAACATCCAATTTATCCCGAGATTCGGTATTCCGTTCCTCAGACCCCCTACCGCAATATGCGTTCCTTTAGGTGTCATAATAATAATTGAGTGAAGCAAATATAAATACACGGAACGCGGATGACGCGGATAGAACTGATTTTGTGGGATTATTTATTAAAAACCTAGTTACACTAGCATTTTGCGTGGGATAAAAACAAATATCCTGTTTGAGCCTTACTGAGGTCAATTCGTTTAAATTACGCCTTTATTACGATAAATTCCCTTTCATTTGTCCCTATCGATTCGTAAATCCTGCATGTAAGGACGCATTCAATTCGTCCCTACATACAGGATTTACTCATTTTCTATTAAAATAAAATCAATTCTCCCAATAAAATCAACAACAAAACAACCACATCCCACCAAAAATAAGCGGTCTGCCGCAGCGAATTCATCGTTCCTTTCAACATCAAGAAAAAAATGTTATTTATCGAAGTTTTACCACAAAGAACCGAAGGCCGCTAAGTAACGCTAAGAAAAAAATGTTTAGATTTTTGTGTTTAAAGAATTCCACAGCGACCCACCCCGCCGTGTTCCGCGCCTGCCGGTTGGCAAGTTTCAAAAAAATCCGTCCCCATCCCTTTCCGCTTTAGCGGCCCATCCCACCATCCACCCCAAAAAAAAATCCGTCCCATATCCGTTCAATCCGTTTAACCTGTGTTCCTTTTTAAAACATATCCCTAAAAATCATAATTTGTCCACCCCATCCGTAAATCCGCTATGTAAGGGCGGATGCATTCCCCTACATACCGGATTTACTACCTTTTTCGAAAAAATTAAAAACTCCTCCCCATCAAAAAAATCACACCAAATCACACCCACCCTCCAAAAATCCCTTCCCATCCCTTTCCGCTTTAGCGGCCCATCCATCCATTCCCCCAAAAAAAATCGTCCCACATCCGTTCAATCCGTTCAACCTGTGTTGCCTTTAACCACACCATCCAAAAAAATCAGCGAGTATCATCAAACATCAAATAAAAAATCAGCTTAATCCGCATAAATCAGCGACCCGCCCCGCCGGGTTCAGCGTTCCCTTTTCACATCACCCAACCACACCATCAAAAAAAAAACGCGAGTATCACCATCCATCAAATAAAAATCAGCTCAAAATCACTTCAAATCAGCGACCCGCCCCGCCGGTTCCGCGTTCCTTTACCACACCTACCAAAAAATCCGCCTCTATCCGTCCAACCCGTCCAATCCGTGTTCCTTTAACCCAAATTTCCTTATTTTTAGCGCAAAGAACATCGAAAAAATGAAAATCCTATCTACCGCAGTGATGAAGGGCCCGAACTACTGGAGTATTCGCGAGCAGTTAACCGTAATGAAACTTGACGAGGAAATGAAGCCATGCCTACGAACAAGATTCCGAATTTTCCGTGAGAATTTAGAAAAATGATTCCTTCCCTATATGAACATCGCTGCAGTGAAGATCATGCAGGAGGATTTTTCAAACGCGTGGAAGAAGGCACCTGGATGGGTCATGTTATTGAACACGTAGCACTCGAATTACAAACCCTCGCCGGACTTTGATACCGGATTTGGAAGAACACGCAGCACAAAAACACCGGTGTTTATAATGTTGTTTATTCCTATCTCGAAGAAAAACCGGTTTATATGCAGGTCAGGTAGCCGTGGAATTTTGTCAAGCCCTGGCAAGCGGAGCCGATTATGATATCACCCCGCACATTCAGCGCATGAAAGAAATTCGTGAGCAGGAACGTTTAGGGCCATCAACAGGAAGTATAGTTGAAGAAGCTATTAAACGTGATATTCCTTACATCCGATTAAATCGCCGTTCACTGGCACTAGGCTGGGGAATAAATCAGCGTAGAATTCAGGCAACCATTGCAAGCACCACTTCAAATATTGCAGTAGAAATTGCCTGCGATAAAGAAGAAACAAAAAAATTTATTAGGTCAGTTAAATATTCCGACACCGCGTGGTGGTTCTGCTTATGATAATGATGATCTTGGAAACAATTGTTCGCAGAATTGGATATCCAATTGTAATAAAACCAATTGATGGCAATCACGGTCGTGGTTCAACAATGAATATTAAAAATTGGGATGAAGCAGTTGCCGCATTAAAAAAGCAAAAGAAATTTCACGCTGGAGTATCGTTGAACGATATGTGGAAGGATATGATTTCAGATTACTGGTTGTAAATTATAAATTCGTTTCTGCAGCATTGAGAAAACCGGCTGCGGTAATGGGTGATGGACAACATACCATTAAAGAATTAATTGATCATGTAAATAGTGATCCACGTCGTGAGTATAGACATGAAAAATGTGTTGACATCAATTAAATTAGATGACCATACATTACGTTTATTAGAAAATTAGGTATGGATGAAAATTCCGTTCCTCGAGATGGTGAAGAAATATTTTTAAAATCAACCGCAAATTTATCTACGGTGGCACTGCAACAGATGTGACTGATTATATTCATCCATATAATATTTTCACTGCAGAAAGAATTGCGCGTGTAATCGGATTAGATATTTGTGGTATTGATATTATGAGTAAAGACCTTTCAGTTCCTATGACCGAAAATGGTGGCGTGGTGCTGGAAGTAAATGCTGCTCGGTTTCCGCATGCATCTTGCACCAAGCGAAGGCATTGGCCGCAACGTTGCTGAACCGGGTTGTAGACATGTTATTTCCTGCAGGTTCTAAAGGCAGAATTCCTATTGTTGCTGTTACCGGAACAAATGGTAAAACAACTACAACGCGATTAAATGCACATATTGCAAAACAATGGGATATAAAGTTGGATTTACTACCAGCGATGGTATTTATATCCAAAATAGAATGATGGAAAAAGGTGATTGCACCGGACCTGTTTCTGCGAAATTTGTGTTGATGGATCCAACTATTGATTATGCAGTTTTAGAATGCGCACGAGGTGGATTATTAAAAGCAGGTTTGGCTTTTGATAAATGTGATATTTCTATTGTTACTAATGTAACTGCTGATCATATCGGATTAAAAGATATTGATACCGTAGATGAAATGGCGAAAGTAAAATCGGTAGTTCCTGAAACAACACGTAAAGAAGGATATGCAATTTTAAATGCCGATGATGATTTAGTATTTGATATGCGCAAAAATCTGGAATGTAATTTAGTGTTGTTTAGTATGGATGAAAATAATCCGCGCATAAAAGCACATTGCGAACGCGGTGGTGTAGCTACGGTATTGGAAGATGGTTGGGTAAGTATTATTAAAGGCACATGGAAAATACGCGAAAAAGTGGTAAATATTCCGCTCACTTTAGGTGGTAAAGCTGCGTTTATGATTCAAAATATTTTACCATGTGTTGCAGCAGCGTTTGTACAGAATTTTAAAATTGAAGATTTAAAACTTGCATTAAATACATTTATCCCATCGCCTACCATGACACCGGGAAGAATGAATGTATTTAAATTTAAACACTTTGAAATGCTGGTAGATTTTGCACATAATCCTGACGGCTTCCAGGCAATCAGTAATTATTTGGCAAAAGTAGAAATGCATCCAAAGGTAGGTGTAATAGCCGCAGCCGGCGATCGTCGCGATGAAGACATTCGCGAATTAGGACGTATTGCAGGTCGCACATTTGATGAAATAATTATTCGTCAGGACAAAAACCTGCGCGGTCGCACCGATGAAGAAATTATGAATTTATTGAAAGAAGGAATTTTCGAAATGAATCCCAACATGCCGGTAATATGTATCAACCCTGAAGCCGATTCGATTAAATATTGTATCGAAAACGCAAAAAAAGGTTCACATATCACAGTATGTTCCGATGTAATTGCAGAGGCACTCGATTTAATTATGCAATACAAAGAGCGCGACGATCAATTTGAGTTTCATCGGGAGGAGATTCCGAATGTGCATTGATGAAATTAAATATTTAATAAAATGAAATTAACTAAAATTGAATTCGAAAATTATAAATCATTTAAAGAAAACCAAATTTTAAATTTAAAACCTATTACTATATTAATAGGTAAAAATAATTCTGGTAAAAGTTCAATAATAAAATTATTAACTTTAATAAACGATAGCTTGAATTCGGAAATTGAAGAGCCTATTCTCTTAGATAACTTAAATTCAAATTTAGGTGGCGAATTTCAGGATTTGCTACATAAAAATCAACCTTTAAGTGAACTAAAAATAAAATTAGTATTTGAAAATGACATTTCAATAAATATTAATTTAGTATTTAATAGCGAAACTTCAAATATAATAATTTCTAGATGGGAATATTTAAATAACGATATTAATATCGAAATAAATTACCACCCACAAAATAAATATATTGATAAAGCCGGCAATGGTTATTACTTTAAAGGTTTTATTCCTTTTAATTCAAATACCAATAAAGCTGTTATAGAAAAAATAATTCTAAAGCTAGATTATATAGGACCATATAGGCAACTCCCGAAAAGAGCATACTTTTTAACAGGCCAGCAAAATTTTGAAATACTAGGTTCAAAGGGCCAAAACGCTTACCCTTTGCTGAGTCAAAGTTATCTAAATAAAACAAATTTAATATTAGAAACCTCGCAATGGTTCTATAAAAATCTTGGCAATTGGAATATAAAAATAAATGAAATATCAAGAATGCACCATAGTATAACCCTAACAAATGAACAAACTAGTACTAATATAGTAGATTCAGGGCAGGGAATAAGTCAAGTTTTACCATTAGTTGTAAGGGCATTCCTACCAACAACAGACAACATTATAATAATGGAACAACCTGAATTACATCTTCACCCTGGTGCACATGCTAATTTGGCTGAATTATTTGTAGAAAATGCACTTTTAAGAAACCAAACTTATATAGTAGAAACTCATTCTGAATTATTTATTTTAAGGTTACAAAAATTAATTGCAGAGTCGAAATATGGGTTACTCCCTGAAGATGTTGTTATCTATTGGGTTGACAATGAAAGTCCTGGTGTTAGTGATATTAACGAAATTTCAATAAATAAAAAAGCACAATTTTCTGATTGGCCTCCTGGTGTTTTTGAAGAAAATATAGTTGAAATTTCCGAAATTAATAAAATACTAATCAAAAAATAGAAAAAAATTGATAATCGTTATTAATCCCGGTATTTTTGAAACAGATGATCCAAAGTTGTTGCATTCACTTTCAAAATTAATAAAAATTGCAATAGATAACAAAGCACTTTGGGACATCAACAATTGTTTTGATAAATTATATCAAAACGAAAAACCAATGCTACCCCATAAATTGATGTATTATTTTTCAGAGTATGATAGTGAAAATTTTGATCGTTACATAAAAACACTAATACAAAAATCTTTTCATATAACAACGCAACAAACATTTTATTTAAGAACTTTAAAAATAGGATCAAACCAAGATGAAATAACACCTGAATTAGCTATAAAAATTATTTTATCACCAACGAAAATAATACTTGAAAATGCAACTAATGATTGGAATTTTATTACTTCGATAATAGTCAAATATAAAAATGACAAATCTAAAAAACAAGTATTTAATTTATTACACGAAGCGTTAATTAATGGCAAATTAGAGCCAGAAAACGCCGGTGGTAAATCACAAATTATTGCGCGATTCGATCAATTAAAGAACACAACATACAATGAAATCCATCAATATAAATTATTTTGTTTATTTGATAGTGATAAACCGGATCAAAACACTATTCCACCTGAATCTAAAATAATATTAAATTCATTTATAGGTAACAAACCTCGCTCAATAGATGACATAATAAACGCAATAAATATCAATGAAACTTTTCATATGTTCTATAAAAGAGAACTTGAAAATTATATGCCGCAAGAAATTATTACTAACTTTTACTCACTCAAAGACGAAGGATTTAATAATTTAACAAATCAAGAATACGACTTCATAGATCTAGAAGCATTATTAAAACCAGTAAAAATAAACAGTTTTAAAAATACTTTTTCAAAATTGTTCATGGAAAATTTCAATAAAGAACTTTTAGAATCCAGATGCAACCACCACTTGATTCAATCAAATTTACCGAACGATACTTTGGAAGAAATTAGCGAAATAAAAGTTATCTTACAAAAACTAGCCAAATTTATTTAAGATGGAAAATAAAATTTTAGTTAAGCCCGATAAGTCACGTTTAACAACATTGATTGAAACAATTAAAAATGGTGAAATTCAAGTTCCAGTTTTCCAAAGAGATTTTGTTTGGAAACCAGAGCAAATAAAAGATTTATTTGATAGCATATTAAAGGGCTATCCAATTGGAAGCTTGTTGCTATGGAATCCCGATGTTAAATTTAAAATAAAGACACAAATTGGTCCGTATAAAATAAAATCAAATCCCAAAAATTTATACTATGTATTGGATGGGTATCAAAGGATAACAAGTTTATTTAGCTCCCTGGTTAACCCAAAAGATGTGCCTGGTGAAGTAAGTGTGAAAGAAGTTTTAAAATACACAATCCTGTTTAACGCCAAAGAAAATGAATTTACTATAAATCAAAACAATAAAGACAATTATTACATACAACCATTTCAACTAATCAATACTTTTGAATACTTAAATCTAGTAACAAAAATTAATAGTGATGCTAATTTAGATTTAACAACCAAAAACAAAATAATATCAAATCTAAATAATCTAAGCAAGGTTCTATATGAGTACGAAGTCCCATATATTGAAATTAAAGGAGGCGACATTAGAAGTGCTGTTGAAATTTTTTCTAGAATCAATAGCACTGGCACTGAAATATCACAGGATTTTATGCTTTCTGCATTAGCATATAATGAAAAATCTGGTTTTCTATTAAGCAATGAAATAACAAAATTCATAGAGGATCTTGACAAATACAATTTCCATAATTTAAAACGTGATACTGTATTAAATTGCATAGCAAGTGCAACCAATAAAATATATTTTGATGTCAAAATTGAAGAACTGTTAAAGCTAGAAATTCAAGAAGTAGTTGCTGAAACTTTTAAAAATATTAATATCGCAATAGAATTTTTGTATAAACACTTAAAAATTATAGATTACAAATTTTTACCATATCCAACTCAATTAATTTTCATTACCGAATTCTTCAAAATTAACCAACACCCTAGTCAAACCGATTTGCAGAATTTAGAATCTTGGTTCTGGATAACTTCCTACTCAAACTATTTTACCACATATTCATTAAGTCAACAGCGTTTATCATTTATAATTTTTAAAGATTTTGCAAAAGGTTTGCATCCTACCGGAATTTACAAAGCCACTCCTGATTATAAATTTACTGCCTTGGAATTTCCGAATAAAATTAATTTAAATAGTGTAAGGACTAAAACTCTTATTCTTTTCATATTAAACCAAACATACCCCTTTATTTTAGACGATGAAAATAAATATATTTATAATGAAAAAACAATTAGTGGAAAAAAGGATCGCCGTCCAGGTAATATTCTACTAACACTTAAAAACGATTCCTTAGAGATTGCAAAATTTGATTTAATTGATTATTTAAGCGAAGATGTTTTTTCTAAAGTTGTAAAATTTTCCTTCCCAAACAATTACAATAAAGAAGATACAGGGCACATGTTGGAAGAGTTTATTTCTGATCGAAATAATACTATAAGTGACCTAGAATCTCTATTTATTAAAAGCTTCGAAGATTTGGCACTAACCTACAACATATCTTTCAGAGATGAATATTAATTAGATTAGTATACAACTTTTTTTTCGCAGGGTTGTGCCGGAATAAATATTTTTTATTGAGGCTAGAACACTGCGTGGACAGTAGATTAATGCGAAGCATACCCCAAATGCATCATTCAAATGGTTGATGTGTATTGATGTAAATGTTAAAAATTAATGTGAAGTGTCAATCAGAAATTAAACCTCTTCATTATCAATAACATATGTAGAAATACTTGAAAATTTCAACATTTTACTTGTAAATAAATATATAATTCCCTAGCTTTAAATAGAATATCGGGTCTCCGAAAGAACCCGTATGCAAAAACAGAAGAAGAGAAAATTGTAAATGGTTCCAGTTGGTCGTCCGATGCAGCGCATCGTGTCCGTTCTGCCCTGATTGCAAAAGTCCTTCAAATTGTACGGTATTCAGAGATGAATACGTTTAAACTGCATTACATGTTCCACCCACTCCGAAAGGAGTGGGTTTTTAAACCTTAAAACTATGGCCAATCACGCCGGATTTGGAGGAGTGCTTACAATCAGCACCACATTTGCGCAGCAAATTTTGCATGCTTATTACAGTAGCGATAATGTTACGCCAATATTACAGTCTGAAAGCCCGCTTAAATTATTAGCCAAAACAGATAATAACAATATCCCCTTGCCTGATCGGTATTTGTCGTACGACTTATTTATGGCAGAACCCATCCTTGATTTTACACCTAGAGAGGATGATAAAATATCCATTTTTATTCGGTTGAGCGGAACCTTAACTTTTTCGACAGACCCCGAATCCGCTTTACCAACAATTGATAGTAATGTTCAAATAGATTTTACCATTCCGGCTAATGTGCGCACATTTGATAATGGCGAACAAATTTCATTTGGCATTAAATTCGACAGCTGCTTTATTGAAACTTACCAGGCCAAAGTTTTTAATGGTACAGATCCGAAAACTGATTATTTATTTGATGTAAATGTCGATTTAAAAAGTTTTATTCAATTGGCAATCTTTGGATTAGATACATCTACTTGGCGCATTACGCCACCGGGCTTTGATGAAATAAAATCGCTGGGATTAAGTGTCTCGGAATTTCCGGAAATTAAATTGTTTGATGTTGCATTAACAATTGCCATTGATGTTGTAGGTGAAACCAGCGGTAATCAGGATTTTTTGATTGACCTGCTGAACAGTTCACTAGAAAAAGGATATATCACCACTTTTAGTGATACTATTCATCAATTTGATGATGAATATGGTGAACCTATTTACGATACCGGCTTCACGGCAACAACAAAACGACAAGCAGGACCACATAATTTATGTCAAATAGCATTTTCAGTAAATGGTACAATTATCAATATGTTATATGAAGGTGTATGGCGACAATTGATATTGGATGCATTTGAAGCGCAAAAGGCACAAGAAATTGCTGACGCGCTTGCAGAGGCTTTGGAAAAAAATGAAGATTATGATGAACCTGATATTGCCAATATTGAAATTACAGATATCAACCTGTCGCTCGAGGACAGCCATATTTTTGTTTCGGGTGATGCAGATTATAGTGGCATTGGTGTTTCATTTAGCTTTAGTATTCGGGTGGTAAAAATAAATGTTGATGGTTCAACACAATTTGTTTATGATAATCAACATATGAATGGTATGCGTGGTGAAGTGTTTGATGTTGATATTAATTTACCTGGATGGGTGGTGTTTTTACAAGCATTAGTCGGTACATTGGGAATTGTATTAGCACCATTTACAGGTATGATCAGTGCACTTATTGCATTAATGCTTGAAGTTACCATCGGTGCAATTTTAACAAATGTAACAGAAAATGCTGAAGGTGATATCAAAAATGATATTATGAATCAACTTGCATCATTCAACAGCACATTTACTTTTACATTGCCAAATACGGAAAGCCCGGAAATCACTGTGCGGCCAAATGATATTGTAGTGAAAGCCAATGGCTTATCTACATGGTTTACCGCAACAGTTGATTATGGAAAATATACTGAACTCATTATTTCAGGTAATAATAATTCAACAATTTGGTCAGTACATAACCGCAATCCAATCGTAATAAAATTCAGTGCACCCGAGGGACTTTATCATCCGGATGATGAAATGGTAAAAATTCGCTGGACCGTTTTTGCAGAGCATACAGGAAATAAAATTATTGAAACGGATGAACCAATCAAAAGAAAATTATTATCTACACATATTCCAACCCATTGTAAAATTGACCACGCCAAAACGGAGTGGGATGCTTTTGAAAAATATATCGTTCGTTGTCGTGTTTACAGACCCTGGGGTGTAACTACACAAGAAATATATTACAAAGAAATTGTCATCACCATTGCAGATCGCCTGCATCGTGATCAACCTTATGTGCGTTGGGAAACAGCAGTTTTTTATAAAGGGTATACAGCTAAATTAAAAGATGAAAACCGACAACCTTTAGGATGGGTAAATGAAAAACGAAAATCACAAATACACAAAACCGACCCGGATGAACGCTGTCGATATGCAGATGGTTACACAACCAAACTGACAAAAGATGATTTAACATATTTGGACAATTTGCCGTTTGCTGAAGCTGATTTAAAATTACATCTAAATGAAATTTGCGAATTTTGCTTTTTTGGCGGACCTGATAAAGTAAATCCTAAACCTAAAATTCCAAAAGACGAAGCTCCGGGGAAAAAACCGCATGTGCCTGATCATTTTAAAAAGAAAAAGCCGTTTCATTGAGTTTATACTACGGATTTCTATAATTCTAAATTTATTGCAAAATCGGCAACCTCAAGTAATCCAATCACTTAAATAAGATGTGATTTTTCAATCAAAATGAGCAATTGTCCTATGGATGTAGGGACGAATTGCATGCGTCCTTACGTCCATAGGACAATTGCGACTGGGTAAGACAATTCCTATTTTAGTCGAATTGATCATTAAAATTAAATTACAATCCAACCAAGGTTGTAAAGTTGTGAACCCAGTGATGTCCGAGCAGGGTTCTTACACCTTAAAAAAATAAACAAACCGTAAAACCCTGCGATATTTAGAATACAAAAATTTGATGGATTAATTTATAGTAAAATTGTCCCCATGTTTTACAATTAATACTTTGCCTTTCCCGTTATTACAAAAACCCAAATTGAAATCATTTTTTATCCTGCTTGCATTTGCGTCGTTGGTGACAACTGTTTTTCTTAAAAAGGACAACCCAACGATTATCGCGCAGAACTCAGCCCGGTTTCCTGTTGTTCTTAATAAATATTTGCGCAATCCTGATACTATCCATTATTTTGAAAGCAATGATTTAATGAACTCATTGCCTATATACATGGGAAAGCACCGTATTAGCGACACTATTCTACTTCAAAAGCCTGAAGATTATTTCATTGAGGGAACTCCAAGAAACGATCTGATTAAAAGTGACAAAACTTATGATAGCCTTGATTTTAGTGGTTTAGAAATTGTTGCTGATTATGGAACAACTATTCCAATGAGGTATAGAAATAAAGTAATTGATAAGAGGAGCCAAATATATGCATACTTCCCTGTATATATTTTAAATAATAATGAAACAGAAAAGTATTTAAACTACGAATCAATTTATGCAAAAGGGCTCCAATTGAAAGATGCTCTTTTTTTTGAACCAATCGAATTTTTCGATGTTCAGGCGACTTGTTTTGACATGAATTATTTTATAAAATTATTACCGGGTGAGTTTGTTTTAGTATTATTTAAAAAATATCAGGGAGATACAAAAGGCCCTTTGCGCATCATGATAAAAAACTCAGGTAGTACATTGTATAGTGCGCCTTTTAATGCAAGTTATAATAAATCACAAATAAATTTTGGTGCAAATTATGAGAAAGTGATAAAACCAAATCCTAATACCTTGAGTAATATATATCGTTATTTCTTAGGCCGCATTCCACAAAAGTTTTTAATACCGAACTCACAATATCAGGTATCTCCTGAAATATTACACCACCAGTTTTAGCATTTCTCTTTTTTCCTGCACATTTTCCTTACCTTAGCAGGTCAACTTTGCAGCAACTTGTCCGAATTGCAACATATCAAACTATCCGAACTCATCCAAAAGGTGGAAGACACCTTGCGCAATACTTTTGGCAACGAGCAATACTGGATTATCGCAGAAATATCCGGGCATAAATTTTACGCCAACAACGACCGTCACTATTTTGAGTTTATTGAAAAATCGGAAACATCGAATGATCCGATTACAAAAATAAGGGGTGTTTCTTGGGTGTCGGGTTCGCAGCGGATTAAATTGTTTGAACAGGAAACGGGACAATTATTTACAAACGGCATTCAGGTTTTAGTGAAAGTGAAAATTGAGTTTCACAAAGTATATGGCATGCAATTAGTAATGCAGGATATTGACCCTTCATTTACCTTAGGCAATCTTGAATTACAACGAAGAGAAACATTACACAAATTAGCCGGTTTTCCGGATATTATTCAAAAAATAGGTGCCCACTATATCACCCGAAATAAAAAAATAAACATCCCTCCTGTTATTCAAAAAATTGCTATTATCGGTTCGCCAAATTCGGAGGGTTATATCGATTTTACACATACGGTTTCATCCAATCTATTTGGTTATAAATTTAGTATCGATATCTATCAGTCTACCGTGCAGGGTGGTGACGCAGAATTTGAACTGATCAATAAATTAATTGCCATTCACGAATCCGGTAAAGCATACGATTGTGTGGTAATTATTCGTGGTGGTGGTGCAAAATCAGATTTTTTGGTGTTCGATAAATTTAAACTATCATTGGCAATTGCGAAATTTCCTATTCCGGTAATTACAGGTATTGGTCATCACAACGATGTGAGTATTGTTGATATGATGGCACATACCAATACAAAAACGCCAACAAAAGCTGCGGAGTTTATTATTTCGCATAACAGACAATTTGAGGAAGAACTGCTCATCTTGCAAAAAGCAGTGGTGATAAAATCACAGCAGATGTTGAGTATTCAAATGCAGCGTATTCATATGGCGAATACCACAATTGTGAATCAGGCGAGGACATATATTAACTTTCACAAAGACAGTTTAACAGGTTTACATCAAATTATTACGAATAATACCAAGTCAATTTTATATGCGCTGCAAACCAACTTAGTGCACCTGCTCAACCAAATGTTATCTCAACCCAAAATAACCATAGCCAACAGGCAAAACGAACTGAACAATCAAATCTCCAATTTAAAAGTTTTTTCACAAAAATTTCTCGTAAATCAAAAGGGTTATGTAAATCATTATATATCTTTAATTAACCTGATGAAACCGGATAATATTTTGAAAAAAGGATTTGCAATTATTGCACAAAACGGGAAAATTATCAGCGATAGTGAAAATATTAAAAAGGGAGATGAATTAACCATCACCATGGAAAAACATATTATTTCAACAACTGTAAATACAAAAACTGACAATGAAGGAACTCACTTATGAAGCGGCTTATGCCGAATTAAAACAAATAGCTGCTGAAATTGAAAATGAATCAGTATCGGTGGATGTGCTTGCTGAAAAAGTAAAACGTGCTTCGGAATTGATTGCTTTTTGTCAAACCAAATTGCGCTCTACCGAGCAGGAGGTGAATAATATTATCAAACAAATGGAGACTAAAACTACACCGGGGTAAGCTATAATAATTGGTATATTTTTTCGTTTTGAAATTGAAGGCACTGAATAATTCATAAAAAATAATGTTATGATCCGCAACCAACTAATTATCATATTAAGTTTTGTTGGTTTTGTTATGCCGAAAATACATTTATTTGCACAAATTCCTGAAAGCACCATTATTGCATATTCTATTGATAGTAATACAATTGAAAGGTTCAGCCGATCTCCCTTAAAACGTGTTTATCTCACACCTTTATCTCCGGATATATCTACTGTTTTTAATAATTATTCCAACCCAACCAGCATCTGGCAATCGTTAGGCTTACCTATAAACAATAGCGATCTTTTTGTAGATCCAATACAAGATACAGGGCCACTATTAGGCGGATTGTCCTTAACCTATGCGCAAAATTATTTATTCAGTAAAGAAATTAAATGGTTCAATTTAGTTACACTTCAAATCGGATTAAATTATACCGGAAATAATTTACTTTATAGCTATACACATATTGAAAATGTTAAGCGCACTGACACACTTTATGTCGGCAGCAACGAATTAATCGGTTATATTGATTCTATCGGAAATAATTCAAAACAACTTAATTATTCGTTTCAACAAGCTGGTTTGGATATCAGTTTTTCTTACCCGGCCGGAATGGTGGAATTTATTGTAGGGAGTGCATTTAATGTACAATTTAATTGTATGTCAACATTAAACCAATATGAATATACAACCTATGCATTGAATACACCCGATTATTCCTATGCAGCAATTTTATCAATTGGTGACACTATAACAACTGCTACGAATCGACAAAATATAAACGGATTTCATATGTATCCTAATGCAGGTATACAACTTAATCCGACATTAAACGTTTTTGAAAACAATAACATTCAGCTCGTTGTTCCGATTCGTTTTATGTTGGGTTTTGACATTTATCAGATTCCGGAATATGGCTTTGTCCATGAATTTAACATGCGTTTCCGAGCCGGGATTGGTTTGCAGTTTATTAAAGAATAAATGTTGTAGGTTTTTCTAAATCAAAAATTTACAGGTATATCCAAATCCTGCTCATAATTATTTCACGATTCAAACAGCACAAACGACCAATAACAAAATCCAATTGTTTAACGCAAATAGAGTATTAATTAAATCACTTATTGTAAATAATACAATAAGTAACATTGATATTACAAATTTACCGGCCGGCATTTATTTATTGCGCACAGATGAAAATTTAAATTCAATTAAAATTATCTTTCAATAAATTAAGATTTTCTTACAAAAAAAGGCTGCCACAAATAAGTGACAGCCTTTTATTTTTTAGTTAGTAATAATTATTGCTTAACAAAATTCGCAGCAGTAACTACTCCACTCTGATTAATACTTACAATATATAAGC
>JADJJZ010000013.1 GCA_016706255.1 Bacteroidota bacterium
CGATGTTTGGATACTTGAAAAGTAGAAATATTTAAATACATAATATAATTTTATTTAGAAATTTCACTTCCCAAAAGCAAAGTAATAAATTTACATATCGTCCAAATACTTTATACGTTTGGTAATTTAGGCCAATAATTTAGATAAATATTTTAACATTTATGGGAATCAATATCACTTATTACATTGTAAATGAAAACGATATAGAAAAATTAAAGGCAAAAGACTTGGATTTTGAAACTTACCTGTCGGACCATGTTACTAAAATTCATGAATATAAAGGATTTTGGTTTAAGCATAACGTTTTTGGTCAGGGTATAAAATCTTGGAATCCATTAATTGAATTAATTTGTTGTCTGGATACGTCCTCAAATAATGTATGTCGAAAGATTTTGAATGAAAATAATTTGAATCCCGATAGTGTCTTGGGGTCAAACTTTTATTTGATCAAACCGTCAACCGTTGTATCCATTTTCTAAGAACTGAAAAAAATATCCTTGTTTGACATCGAACTTGCAACAGAGAATCCGGAACTGATCGCTAAGGTTGTAAATGCACCAGGGTATCATATGTATGGTATTAAAAATAAACAAAGCATGGTAATTGAATTTATGGAATTACCTGATACCTTTTTATACCGCTCAACAAGGAAAAAAGCTATCGTAATTAACTTAGGTAAGGTTGAAACTGGGTAAAAGAGCACAAGCAAATAAAGTGGCAATCCTCGGTTTATTAATTAATAACTATATTTAAACTGTGTTTGTGAGAAGCTAAGTTCGTGAATCACCTACGTACGGGAATCAGCAATATATTATTCATAACATAAACAAGTATTTAATTTATCATACAATAAAATGAAGACACTTTTTTTAACCATAATTTCCTTGCTTTTTTTTAAAGTTGCTTTCCCACAAATTACATTTCAAAAAACATATACCGGCGGAAATGGAAGTGAAGGCTATTCAGTGCAAGAAACCACGGATGAGGGTTATATCATCGTTGGAAAAGCCAGCGAGGTTTTAACACCTTGGGACAAAACAATCTATGTAATAAAAACAGATAAAAAAGGAGATGTTATTTGGTCCAAATTTTTAGGAGAAAGTTATGATGTAGCTTATTCAGTTCAACAAACATCCGATGAAGGGTTTATAATTGCAGGAAGTACTTTAAATTACGGGGCCGGAAATTGGGACGTTTATTTAATTAAACTCGATTTTGATGGCAATATTGCCTGGACAAAAACAATTGGTGGTAATGAGGATGATCGTTGTTATTCCATTCCTCTAAACTGGTGATGGTGGTTTTATCCTGAAGTTGGAACTACTTCAAGTTTTGATGTAGGTTTATTATGACGTTTATTTAATTAAAACCGATAGCATTGGAAATACAGTTTGGTCAAAAACTTTTGGTGGAACAGGAGGATTATGCTTTTTCTGTGCAGGAAACTCAGGATAACGGTTTTATTATTGCGGAAATACAAAGTTTTGGTCCGGATTTATCCACTGATGTTTATTTAATAAAGACAGATAATCTTGGAAATGCACTTTGGTCAAAAACTTATGGTAGCTCCAATAATGATATTGGCACGACAGTTACACAAACCAATGATAATGGTTACATTATAGTTGGAAGTACGGAAGGATTTTTATCGTATCCAAAATCCGATTTTTATGTGATTAAAACTGATGAGGCAGGAAATACACTTTGGTCGAAGACCTATGGTGGAGAAAGTTATGACATTGCCACATCTGTTTGCCAAACTGTAGATGGCGGTTTTATTATTTCTGGAAATACAAACCGAAACGAGGATGGAGTTTTCAATTGTTATTTAATTAAAACTGATGCGAAAGGTAATGTAGCATGGACAAATACTTTCGGCAGGGCAAATTACAATTTTGATGGATATAAAGTTCAGCAAACTGTCGATGGAGGTTATATCGTAGCGGGTACAACTTATAGTTATGATGAACCGTCTGGCGTAATTTATTTAGTGAAAACTGATGCTTTAGGAAACACGGGCTGCAATAATGAGGAGGTAAATACAATTGTAAATAATCCTGAAACTCAGGAAATGAATCCTAATACACAGGAATCAACTGTAACCCCATCAGAATCAATGCCAGTGACAATATCTATAAATGGACTTGACATTCCCAATACCATTTGCTATAATGAATTAGTTGTTGTCAATTCACTATTTGTCTATCCTAACCCAATAGAAAATGAAATAATTGTTGCTGGTACGGGAAAAAATGGCGAATTAAAAATTTATACCTTATCCGGGCAGTTAGTTTTACATCAAGAAACTTTCGTTTTAGAAACAATTGTGAATACAGCAAATTTGTTGACAGGTTTTTATTTACTCAATTATCAGGATGCAGATAAAAAGGCAAATATCAAATTGATAAAACTTTAATAAAAAAATAACAATATCCCATTAGGTTTCTAGATAAATGAGCCTTCGAAATCTGCTTGTGCACCACGCACAAAAATTAAAAGGAAAATATGAAATTTAAAGGTAAAGTATAAAAAATGGAAATAATTTTTGAACACTTTTGGTTGGTATTTATTATAGTGATTTTGTCAACGCTTTCATTATGCGGAAACGCTATGATTCGTATATTGAAATTAACCCTGACCTTAAATTGGGTTATGACAAACTATTTAAAAACTTTTTAATTTTTGCAAATATCCCTTGGTTAATAATGGGGATTGGTGACTTGGCAGGGCTTACCAACGGAATATTTGAGTTTTTAATGCCACGACATTTAAATCCAATTGTGCTTATTTTTCATGCTAGTTTAATTACGCTTTGGGGCCTTGGAAGTTATTGGATTTACCTAAAAGCCGGCGCTGAATTTTAGCAGAAACACCGGTTTTTAAATACCGGTGAACCAAGTAAAAACAGATCAGGTTAATAAAAACAAGGTCAAATTTATGTGGACACTCATGAGTGTTTGGCGGCATTATTGGCGAAATACTGATGTGGAACATGAAGGGCAACTTTGAATTTAAATATGGAATACAATCACCTCGTTTACGACTTTGCGATAGACTCCCAGATTAGGGTTTATGTTTGATACCCTTGCTATTTGTTGCAGTGGGGATAGGCATTTTCATCTATAATAAAAAATTTGTGGACAATAGCGCTACATCAACCTTTGGCATTAATAAACGTGCATCGGAATGGTGTTCAGTGCCATATTCGCTGCATTTGCAGTATTAATTTCTATTTTTAATTCCTCTATGGTTGGTGAATACTTCGAAACAAGAAACATTTACAACAATAAGCAATATCAAACAGTAGCAGGAATGGTGGAAATTATCACCCAATGCCTTCTGGAGGACACGATTCGGAAAAATTTACAGTCAGCGGTGTTGAATTTGAATTTTCAGATTTTGATGTCAGTGACTATGGCTATAATAATGCTGCCTCCCATGGCGGTGTAATCAGACAAGGATTAAATGTTAGAATTGGGTATTTCAACAATGGCGACAAAAATGTTATCCTTAAATTAGAAACAGAATGAAGCTTTGAGCATATCAAAGTTGCCAAATTAAAACCTATAAAAATTCTCGAAAATGGACCTTTTATTCATAATGAATGTAAATAGATTCCCAGTTATATGTATAATTTCTATAATAATGCTTCTTATTTATAAAAAAGGAGAATAAAAAATTAAAAGAATTTTAGTGGTTGGCTTTTTATTTGGATTTATTGCCCTCTCTAATTCACATCAGGTTTTGGAAACTGGAATGCAATCAAAAAATTTGAAGATAAGGGGGTTAGTAAAATTGAATTGCGACCATCCACTCCGCTGGGAGTAAACTTAACAGATTCAGCGTTTATTATTCACGACAAAAATCAGATAAATACAATTTGTAATTTCCTGCATAACTGTGATCTTTATTTTGCTCAACATTCAAATAGAGTTTGGGAAGCTAATATGATTCTTATTGGAAATGATGGGGACACTTTGTTAAGTGAAATAAGCAAACTTGAAAATAATTGTATGGTTATTAATATGCCTCGAGCGGAATTGAGAAATGATGACCTTGATAATTATTTGGAAACTGTGACTAATTATAATAAACCTCAAATTGGGGACAAATAATTCTTAAATACGAAGTAATCAATACTTTAGGTGACAAATATCCAATAAAATTGCGTGAACAGATCAATATTCCCCTGTAAAATTTCTTTTTTAAAAAATTTGTATTTTTATTATAAATTCTTTAAAAAATTCAATAAAGTTCTATGAATCTAAGTGCCCTTATTAATATGAAAAGATGTTCGCTGATATTATTATATTATTTATTGATTTTAGGAAGTTGCAAGCAACCAACAAAATCGGTCAAGAAGGCTCATCAAGCTAGTCAAACTATTGCGAATAATACGATGGATACTATTGGAACAGCCGTTGAGGTATTTCAATTATCAGCATACCATCATTCAAACAGATTTTTATGATACAGTATTTTCAAAGTTTTCTGACGAAATGGTGGAAGATTGTTTTACCTTTTACATATGACGGAAATATCAACGATACAAAAGTACAGTAAGAATAACAACAACAAAATCTGGTGAAATGATTTATGAAAAAACTTTTACAACGAGTGATATTGTAAACGGATATTCAACTATAACATTTCTAATGATATAGAAATGGAGGGTATATTTTGTGGGAGGCTAGAGCAGTATTGGATAAAACTTCGTTTGTTGATATGCCAATGATGAGGAAATAATATTATTAATTCCGCCAAGAAGATATTAAAGACTACGAAACATTGGTTGAATGTCGTGAAGAAAACAGACCTTTGTTTTGTATAGCATTACATGAGGAAGACATTACCATAATTGGATTCTCAAAGAAAAGAACAAAGTAGTTGACTTAATTTATTGTTGCTAGGTTATGCGATTAATAAAACCTTAAACTAATTAACGAACTTTGCCTAAATATACCAACAGGAAAGCAGAAAACCAGTAGAGTAGGCAAAGCAAAAAAATAAACGATGAAAAATTTATGATTGATATTCTTTTACAAGGAATAGATGATGAAACGAGAATGAAATTATTAGCGAAGGAACAAGAAATAATAAAAGAATGGGAGGACAATGGAACCCTTTTGGCTTCCTACATAAAAGCTGATACCGCGAATTTACCTGATACTATCCACTGAAGACAAAGCAGACGCAGATAAAAAACTTTCCACGCTCCTTACTATCCATATATGAAAATCGAAATAATGACGTTGAGGTGAGAAGATAGGGGCTAAGGCGGTAGAGGTTATATGTGAAGCGTATCCGAATCATCTAACAATTGGCGACTTGTTTAAACAATATCTATGCAAACTCGTTTTTTCTTAAGTATACTAATAAGTTTAGCAATTATGGGTTGCCATTCAACTAAGGCTATAAACTTAATCAAGAAACAGTTTGGTTACCTGTTGTTGCGAACCCCAATAATAGATGTAAAAGTGAAAACTTCCTTTTATAATTTAAAACGACAACCATGGAACAATTTAAAATAAGGCATGATGGTTTTAAAGAAATAAGAAAAGCTTTACTAATTAAAGCAATTCCAAATTCACTATTAGCCGCACTCTTCGGACTTGCAATTGCTTATTTTAGTAATAACGAACAACAAAGCGATGTGAAAACTTTGCCGTTTGCAATACCATTGGTATTGGGACTATTAACCATTTGGACTTTATCGTGGTATTAAAGACAAGAAGCGCTCTTCCATAGTTATAGCCTGATTCTTGATAATAATAGTATTATTAGAGAACAAATCAATACACCAACAATAACTGTTTCAACCTCAGATATCACGGAAATTATTAAATATTCAAATGGTAGTTTTACTATAAAGGAAATTCAAACTTTAATGTAATAGGTGTGCCTTCGCAAATAGAAGATTATGAAAAGCTTGAAAAGTTACTTTCGGAAATAAGGCCTATTTCGGTGAAAACGGATACACCTTTTCTTCAAAATTTCGAGGATTGATTTCCATATTTACATTAGGCTTAATGGCTGCAGTTGCTATTTCCAATGACAAACTCATAGTTGGTGTATCTGGGACTGTTTTACTTGCAGTTTTGGGTTACTCAGTTTTTGAAATACAAAGAAGCAAAAATATTGACTATAAAACGAAAAGAATATTTTGGTGGGTAATTTTAGTGGCAGCTTCAGTTTGTAGCGTTATGTATTATAAACTAACTATTTAAATATAAGCAATTACTAACGAAAAAACTCAATTTAATTGCAATTCCCAAAATTAAATTTATTTTATAAATGTTGCGAAAGGAAAGTTATAATTAGTTTAATACTTTTAGAACCATGACACAACTTAAACAAAAATACGGACTTCTAATTATCGGTATTGCACTCGGAATCGCATATGGACTTGTAGCAAGGTTAGTATTCGGACAAAGTGCAACTTTGGCATCTGTAACATATTTATTTATCGTTCCAACCATTTTAGGTATTATTCCTTTAATGTTTGCAGACAATAACAAACTAAAATCTTACAGGAACATCATTTTTATACCTTGGCTTACAGTTGTGACCTTTTTTTTGACAATGTTCTTGTTTGGAATTGAGGATTTTATTTGTTTGCTAATTCTTGCTGCACCATTTTTTATTTTAGGAACAGTAGGCGCACTAATTTTTAGAATTGTACAAATTAATAAACAAAAAAGAAAAGGAAAATTGCTGTCAATAGTTTTGCTCCCTTTCATATTTGCTCCTATCGAAGAATACATAAATAACCCTTCTGATACTTTCTGCGTAAAAAGTGAGGTTGTTATCAATGCAAATGCTCAATTAATTTGGGACAACATTGTTGAAGTTAAAACAATCAACCAAACTGAATATAATAAGGGGATATTCAATTCAATTGGTATCCCAAGACCCATTAGTGCGGAAGTTGATAAAAAAGAAGTCGGTGGTCAGAGAATAGGAAATTTTGAAGGGGGTTTAAAGTTCATTGAAACAATTACTGAATTTAATGAAAACAAAAAGGTAGCATTCGACATAAAAATTGACCCAACAACAGTGAGCCAAAAAGTGTTTGACCAACATATTTTAAAAGGCAACTATTTCACATTTGTTGATGCAACTTATGAGTTGACAGACCTTAAAAATGGGCAAGTGAAATTGACGCTTTCTTCAAGTTATCAATTGACTTCAAAAATTAATTTTTACGGAAAATTTTGGGGCAATTTAATATTGAAGGACTTTCAAGACAGACTATTAAACGTAATTGAAGACAGATGTGAAAAAAGAATTAGTGTTGTTTACAGGTATTTTGTGTCGGATTTAAAAGAGATTAGAATTTTCAACTTTGCTTTCCTGTTCAACTTTCGTAAATTAGCTGAGCGCTTTGGTTTAAATGCAGCTCAGAACGCAAATTGCTATTGTATTTAACAAAATAAATATATAACAAATCAATGAATTCACTTAAATTGGTAATTACTATTTTCTCCTAACAATTGGACGGACCATTTCAGCTTGTGATTGTAATATGCAAGGTAAATTTTTACAGGTAGCTCCAAACACAAAACTGGTAGCTTTAGTTAAAGTGACAAAATATTTGTCGTTTAAAGAAATTTACGATGTGCAAACCCCAATGTCGATGGAGGTTGAAATTATCGATATTTACAAAGGTGAAGAAAGCCGAAAAACAGTAATCGTTTGGGGAGACATTGGTAATTTATGCCGCCCTTACCTTTCCAGGTTTAAAGAAGATCAATATTATGTAATCGCGTTTTATGAGGGTTTAGACGGATCAAAAGTAGACGTGCACGCAAACGAAAAAACAACAGACTACGCTATTTCTAATTGCGGCGAATATTGGTTGGATGTTGATTTTATTAACAAAATCGCAACAGGTTCAGTATCTGATAACCAAAATCAAATAACTTTGGATGAGCTGAAATCCAGTCTGGATATAAAATAATATTATTTCAAGAGCATGTTTTCATTATTCAAACATAAATCAGAAAATCCTGAAGTACCCGAATGGGCTGCTTTTTTCAGCAGTAGTGAATACAGTGAGTTTATAAACGCGATTAATAATTACTTCAAAAAAAAGAATGTCACCTACGAACTTGGAGATGGCATGTTGTCGACAGGGGAAAACATCTTTGGATTTGCTTCTATAGGACTAATCAATGTTGCGCAAGTTTGTAAACAAAACAAGCAAAGAAATTATCGCAAAATTGTCTCCGAGCATTTCGATTCAATGGTTAGCGCCTATCAGTTTGAAATGGAATTTAATAAAATTGTTCATGACTTTGACAAAGTAAAAAAATACATTGGCGTTCGCCTTTACCCAAATGACTATGTTGGACATATAGGAAAAGAGTTAACTGTTGGAAAGATTTTGCGGCGACATTTATTCCATGTTAATTTTTGACCTACCGGAAAGCATAACGAACGTTCAACCTCATCAAATAGAGCAATGGGGAAGGTCATTTGAGGAATTGTTTGAAGTAGGGAAACAAAACATAAAGCATAATTACCCTTTAAGTATTTCGCAACATAAATTTAATGAGTTGGCAATTTGGTTTGTTGAAGGCAATCATTTCTTTGCACCGAACATTGTATTTGATTTAAATAATTATCCCAAGTTACTTGGCTCAAAAGGGTCTATCGTCGGAATTCCGCACAGGCATTCTGTAATTATTTATCCAATTGAAAATTTGGAAATTGTTACTGCTATCAATCAGCTTATTCCTGCCATTTATGGAATGAACGAGGAAGGGCCCGGATCTATAAGCAACAATCTTTTTTGGTATATTGATGAACATTTTGAAAACTTACCCTACAAAATTGAAGACAATAAACTGCAATTTTTCCCGCCTCAAAATTTCGCGGAAATGGTAAAGACATTGTCGGCAAAGCCTTAAAATTTGAAATGGTACATTTTCGGCCATTTTAAATCCCCCCCCCAAATATGCTAAAAACAATCATTTCCCGGCTTTTGTCGGACAAAAACAGCCAAAATTGAGGTTTTCCTGAAAACAGTACCTTGAGGCATAGTCGCTGGGCGGGTAGTAGAAAATTTGTAGTTTTATTGAAGGAAAAATGTAGTGCTTAACATTAGCACTTTAACGTTGACCTGTAGCTAACAAAATATGAGAAAAGTAATTGCAGCATTCAATATGACACTTGACGGAGTTTCTGATCATACAGCAGGAATAGCTGACGAAGGACTTCACCAACATTATTCTGAACTGATAGATAATGCCGGCGTTATTTTATACGGACGGACAACCTTCCAACTAATGCAATTTTGGCAATCATTGTTACAAAAACCTTCCGGAGAAAAATCAATGGATGACTTTGCAGTTTCAATCGATAAAATTGAAAAAATTGTGTTTTCCAACACACTCAAAACCACAGACTGGGAAAGTGCAATAATCGCTGCCAGGCCGCTCGCTGATGAAGTAATTCATCTAAAAAAACTACCCGGAAACGACATTCTTATTGGAAGCAGAAGTTTGATTATTCAATTGTTGAACAGTAATCTTATAGACGAATTTCAAATATGTATTCATCCGGTAATAGAAGGTAAAGGCATGTTACTATTTGACCAAATTTCGAAAAGAGTTTTATTAAAACTCATTAAAACAAAAATACTTAACTCAGGTGCTATTGTGCTTTATTATGAACCGAATGCATAGCAAACACACTTTTAAAAATATATAAATGATTTTCACGATTACAATTATCCCTGACGAACCTTACTACAAAGAAGCCTATGACGAATTGGTCTCCACATTAAAGCTTAAAAAGTATGAACCTTATTTTGCCATTATTATGATACTTTTTGGTATTGGGCTTTACTTTTTTGATACGGATAAAGTTTTAGGAATATTTCCAATCATTTTTAGTCTTATTGGTGTTTACGAGTTGTATAAGGTTTATAATGAAAAAAATAAATGGCTGAAGGCCAGATTAGCCAGTATTGTCACAGGCCAAAAAATCGAAATGGAATTTAGTGATTCAAATATTAGCCATAAAGGCCCGTTTTCAAATGGTGAGATAAAGTGGGAGGTATTATAAGTATACATAAAACCAAAAAAGGAATAATACTTAAACCGGATAACGGAATTAGTATGTATTTGCCCGACATGCTTTTTTCAGATAAAAATGAGATTGAATTTATTTTATCAAAAAACAAACGCAAAATACTTGATTGAGTTTAACAAAAGTAAATATAACGTTAACTGAACTATGCGTATAATTAAATTAAATAAATTTCAATTCTCTTATAACTGGTAATTAAGTTAATAAATTAAATTTTATCAATAAATCTATCGAAATTAATTATCTTCTCAAACCATTCTGCCGCCCCTACAGGGCTGGTGATTTTTCGGGTGGGAATTTTTTCTACCATTCTTTCGCTCCGCTGGAGCTGAATAAAATAAATGATTAATAAAAAATATTATTAATTGATTAACTAAAAATTCTCCGCGCAACTCCGCGGGCTGTTTCTCCCTGAGCTTTGCGGTTTCGGCTGTTAAAAATTTCAAATAAATAAATCTAAATGAAAAGTATTATAAAATTCGGCTGTTTAATCTGCACATTATCGGCACCGGTTAATATTATTAACCCCAACGAGAACTCCGAATGAAAATCGCACTCAAAATCGGCTGTTCAATTGGTACATTGGTACATAGGTACATTCGCACATCAATTAAGCCTCCAAATGAAAATCGCACTCAAAATTGGCTGTTCAATTGGTACATTGGTACATCGGTACATTCGCACATCAATAAGCCTCCAAATGAAATTCCAACTCAAAACCGGCTGTTAATCAGCACATCAACACATTAGCACATCAGCACATCAAATACCTTGTTTTTTAAACGTCACTCCAACTCCCTTATCCGCAGCACCATCTCCCGGCAAAACATAAAACGGAATATTCTGGTAAGCGTAATGGCCATTGCCATCGTAGATAAATAAATATAATCGGTAAGGGCCTTCTTTTTCGGGAGCGGTAAATGTTACAGTATTGCCTTTCGTTTTAATTCCGAGACCTTTTAATGCAGCAGGTTTTGCTTCTACATCACCACCCGCTTTTATATCAAGCTTTCGTAAACAACTTCCCAAACATATTTTAATTTATCACCATTGGCATCTATTGCTGTTGCAATAGCGGAGCAAGTGCTAAAGGTTGAATTAATACTGAATCACCTTTATGTTTATTGTTTAAAGTTACATCACTTAATACCGGTGCCGTATTTACAGGTTCTTTACCGGTCCATATTCTTTCCAATTCATCAACAGCCTGACTCGATAAACCTTTTTCATCAAATAAGCAATACCAGGTGGCTGTAGTTTCCTGTTTTTGTCCCCATAAAAAAACATAAGAGCCCATGCACATTTTTCTATCGCCTGCAATATAATTTGTGTAACGTTCTTTATATGAACTTGCTTTTTCACTGCTGCTTTGTTCAACAGGAACCTGCCACATTGTTTTTTGCACTTCCCAATGTCCGTTTGGACCCCATTCGGTAATCATATATGGTTTAGTCCATTTAGTAGTGCGCAATTGTTTTGCAACATTTCCTAAATCGCCATAAGTATTAATACCATAAATATCAATTTCGGGGCAACGCTCTAAAAGTAATCTGGTTTCTATTGTATCTAAACCTGCAGTAACTGTCATGGTAGGATGATTCGGATCTTTTTCATGAATCATTTTAGCAATATCATTTACTGCATACCACACATTGGTATTCGTATAAAATAAATCTACTTCGTTGCCTACACCCCAGGCCAGTAATGCAGGGTGATTTTTATATTTTTCAACAATTGCGGTAAAAATTCCAATTGTTGTTTTACTTTTTCAGCATTATCATAATCAAAACCATGGCGTTCGTGTTGCAGCCATAATCCTAATAATACGGTTAAACCTTTTTCTTGCGCAGCATCTAATATTTCTCCTGCGTTATCAATCCCCCAGGTTCTAATGGAATTTGCACCTATACTAACAGCTTTGTCGAACTCAACGCTGCCACCAACTCCTTTTACATAATAAGGTTCATTATTGCGATATAAAGTCCAATTGCCTTCTGCATCTTTTTGTATCGTGACCGGAACTGCCTGAGCATAAATGTTTGATAAATTAACTGCAAGCAGCAGAAGTGTCGCTACAAAAAGTTTACATTGGTGGCTAACTGGTTTCTTCATTTTTCTGATAGAGTTTTTTATCGAACTTGAATAATCGAGATGGCCGGTAAGGAACATCTTTTTCAAATTCTTCGGTTTCTTTTACATATTGAAACAGGTCAATTTTTTTCTGAAATTACCTTTATCAAATTTTTTGTCGAGCACTGTTTCAAAAAACGATTGTAGTTGTGTGAGCGTAAATTTTTCTTCTATCACACCATTCCACAATGGTTTTGTCAAAGTGCTTTCTTTCAACTTTTTATAGGAATAATCAATAATATCCCTATGGTCAAAAGCTAGTTTCGGCAAACTTTTTATGCTATGCCATTTCGCTTTATCGGCCCCAAGAGGCAGCTTTTGGGTTAAATCCCTTCAAATTTACAATGGCATAATACGCCACGGTAACCACCCTGCCCAGCGGATGCCTGTCAACAGCACCAAACGTATGCACCTGTTCAAAGTTCAAATCAGGCAAACTTGTCAGCGCTTTTAGCACTCTTCCGGCAGAGGTATCCAGGTCTTCATCAGGGTAAACCAAATCGCCGGTAAAGCCCTACAAACCCTTGTAGGGCTCAGCTCCGCGCTGAATCAGTAATACTTGTAAGTCCTTCTTACCATAGCCAAATACCACACAGTCAATGCTGAATGCTAATTCAAAAAATGAATCAATCAGGCATCATAAATCTGGTATTCATTTCGCCTTCTAAGGGTTTTGTTTGTTTTTGCCATAGTTTGCTCTATTTGGCAAATGTAAACAAGATTATAAAAATAATACTTATTGTAAAAATTACAAAAAGTATTTTACATTTATCCATTATTTCATAAACCTTTACACTTAACTAAAAAATCTTACGCTTTTCTTTGCGCTGTTGGGTTTCAGCCTTGTTTCGATGGCTCAAACCTACAATGTTACCTTTAAAGTAAACATGAATGAAGTTGCCGATCCTTTTACAACACCTGAGGTAAACGGCAATTTTAACGGCTGGTGCGGTGGCTGTGCACCCATGAGTGACCCCGATTTAGATGGCATTTGGGAAGTTACCATTGCCCTGGCTCCGGGTAACTATGAGTAAATTTGCTTACGATAGCTGGGCGGACAAGAAAACCTGATTCAGGAACATCTTGCACCGTAACAAATTTTGGTTTTACCAACCGTTCACTGGTTGTAGATGCATCAGATATCAACTTAGACCCTGTTTGTTGGGGTAGTTGCGATAATTGTGGTGCAGGTGCATTGTATGATATTACATTTCAGGTAAATATGAATGGTGTTGCAGGTCCTTTTACTACACGGGAGTTAATGGAAACTTTAACGGATGGTGCGGAGGTTGTGCCCCTATGACTGATGCAAACAGCGATGGTATTTGAAATCACTATTACATTAGCTCCGGAGTAGCTATGAATATAAATTTGCTTATGATGCATGGGCAGGTCAGGAAGCTTTAACAGAAGGTTCTTCTTGCACCGTTACAAATTTCGGATTTACAAACAGGTCGTTAACCGTTACAGATAATGCTATCCTTGATCCGTTTATTTGGGGAACTTGCGATTTTATCAATACAAACATTACACCTACAGGTATGTTGTAACTGCATGTTCAGGAACTACGCAAACATTTACCGCAGCTTCCGGCTACACGGTTATCCAGTGGAAGAAAAATGGAACAAATATTCCTGGTGCTACTGCTTCAACTTACACAACAAATCAAGCTGGTAATTACAGTGTGGTTATTAGTCAGGGAACCGCTTTCGCGCAATCTGCTCCAACTACATTAGCAATTTCAAAAGCAGCACCAAAAATTACACCAATAGGAAGTCTTGATATTTGCGCTACAGGCTCAGTAATTCTTAAAAGGTAAAATTGGCGTTGGCAGATTCTATCAGTGGTATAAAAATGGTGTTGTAATTGCAGGTGCACCATTAAATCTAACTGTAACAACTATTGGTAGCTATAAACTAAAAGAAACTACTGCTGCAGGTTGTGTGAAATCAAAACAGCTTCGGTTACATCATCATGTAAATTGGATGAATCAAACAGCGATGATTTTGTTATTTATCCAAACCCTAACAGCGGCGATTTTTCAATTCAGCTCAGTAGTAATTCAGGCACAGCAAAAGAAATAAATATCACTATTTATTCTGCCACAGGAGCTGTTGTTTATGAAGCAAATTACACTACAGAAAACAGTGTAATTAATCAGGATATTAATTTAGGTAATGGTATTGCCACAGGTATGTATCTGGTTAAAATAAGTAATGGAAACACTACTTTGAATAAAACATTAGTTATAGAATAATTTGTGGATTTTAAGTTTAAATACTGGGCTGCTCTTAACGAGCGGCCCTTTTTTTTGAATTAACCTATCAAAAAATTTTAATTAAAATCAAAACGAAAAATTAAGAATCCTGCCCATGTTGTAGGGACGTATTGCATGCGTCCTTACGACATGGGCAGGATTCGTTTGCGTAGGGATAGAATGCCATTTTTTACTCAATTTATCTGTAGGTGAAAATTAAGTGGGCATATCACATTCATCTTACCTATATGTCAATATTCCTGTATGTAAGGACGCATGCAATTCGTCCCTACATCCATGAACATTGACAATTTTGTACTTCGAATTATAATTGGTGGTTATGGGGCATTAAATGATATTGTACTTTTATAATAATTGTGATTTTAAAAATTGCATTATTTGATAAATTTATTACCACACCATACAATGAAAAATGTAATTCAAAACGAAAAATTAAGAATCCTGCCCATGTTGTAGGGACGTATTGCATGCGTCCTTACGACATGGGCAGTATCCGTTTGCGTAGGATAGAATGCTATTTTTTACTCAATTTATCTGTAGGTGAAAATTAAGTGGCATATCACATTCATCTTACCTATGTGTCAATATTCCTGTATGTAAGGAAGCATGCAATTTGTCCCTACATACAGGAATATTGACAATTATGTGCTTCGTATTATAATGAGCGATGTTAGGTAAATTATTGAAAGTGAAATTTTCTTTTTATTTTAAACCATAATTATCATGTCCAATTTTCCGGATTTTTAAGAATGTAATCTGAAATTTCCTTATATTCAATCTTAGATCGAATGATATGTTCATAATATCTGCTTTGCCACTTGAAATCAATGTTATTATCTATTGCGAATCGGGTGACTGCAGCCTTAAAGCCTCTTATAACCGAAGGTAAATCATGCGATATCGTACCAAACTGATTAGGAGACTTTAAATAATTTGCCGGAATGTCTAAGGGGTTTTCGTTTTGATTCGAATTGATATATAAAAACTTATTATAATTATTTTCACCAATTGTAATTATTCCATGGAAGTGGTCAGGCATAACTTGAAAAACACCCAATTCTATATTCATGTCTGGCCGAATTACTGGAATTTCGAGCCATTGCTTACTAATTTCTTTGCCAATTATACTTGGAATAAATCTGGTTTCTCGATCTTCCTCGCTAATTTCTCCTAAAATTGGCAATCTTTTTTTTGTACAAATTGTTATGAAGTAGGATGCCGCTGCAGCATAATTCCAGTTTTTCACTCGCGCTGTTTTTCGTCCCGCTCTTTCTCTATACACTAACGCCATAAAATTCAGTTTTGAGATAATACAATAACCTAAAACTAATTATTTTTTTTATAAATTGAAAATACTATATTCTATAAATAATATTAATCTTTATAATTTAACATTATCCCAGAAAAAAATTAAAATCAAAACGAAAAAGTGAGAATCCTGCCCATGTTGTAGGGACGTATTGCATGCGTCCTTACGGCATGGGCAGGATTCGTTTGCGTAGGATAGAATGCCATTTTATACTCAATTTATCTGTAGGTGAAAATTAAGTGGCATATCACATTCATTTTACCTATGTGTCAATATTCCTGTATGTAAGGACGCATGCAATTCGTCCCTACATACAGGAATATTGACAATTATGTGCTTCGTATTTTAATTGGTGGTTATGGGTCATTAAATAAAATTGAATTTTCATATTAATTGTGATATTAAAAATTGCATTATTTGATAAATTCAGTAATTACACCAAACAAAGAAAAATGAAAATCAAAACAAAAAATTAAGAATCCTGCCTCTGTTGTAGGGGCGAATTGTATGCGCCCTTACAACAGAGGCAGGATTCGCATAAGCAGAACAAATTCGATTGTTTCCACACCTTTCTCCTTCTTTTTGTTCAACCTGTGATTAAACAAGGATTTCAGATGAAAAATTTTTGTTTTTACTTTTTGTAATAATTACAAAAAGGACTATTTTTACTGTAAAATATATTTTACTATGAAACAAATATTTACTTATTTGCTGTTTTGCACCCTTGTAACAAAGTGCAATGGCAGATACCTACAATGTTACCTTCAAAGGTTAACATGAATGAGGTTGCCGCAGCGTATACCACACGGAGGTTAACGGCATTTAATGGTTGGTGCGGAGGTTGTAATCCTTTGACTGACGTTGATGGTGATGGCATTTGGGGGCTACCATCGTATTGGAATCCGGTACCTATGAATACAAATTTGCTTATGATGCTTGGGCGGTCAGGAATCACTGGTTGAAGGTTCTCCTTGCACAGTTACTGCATTTGGATTTACAAATCGTTCGTTGGTAGTTGGCGCTGCTGATGTTGTTTTGGATCCCATCTGTTGGGAAGTTGTGATGCCTGCGATGGTATTATGCTCGACCAAATGGATTTACGGTTACTTTCGATGATGCCGGTGTTGAATACGGATTAATCGGATTTGGCGGTGCTGAAGCTTCTTCAATCGAAATAGATCCTACAGATGCTACTAATATGGTAGCTAAAGTGATTAAATCAGGCGCTGCTGGATTATAGGCGGAACAACTATAACAAATGGCGCGGGTGCAGGTTTTGCAACGGCAATTCCATTTAATGATGCTGCAACTACCATGACCGTTCGCGTTTGGTCACCGGATGCAGGCATTCCAGGTGCGTTTAAAAGTGGAAGACCATTTAGATCCTACAAAATCGGTTGAAACTGAAGCTACAACTACTGTTGCGGTGATTGGGAAGTGCTTACATTCGATTTTGCAAACGAAGCACCAGGAACAGCTGTAATTAACTATGGCTATACTTATGACAAGCTTCTATCTTCTTCAACTTCGGCGTCCGGAGCTGTTGCAGGTGAAAAAACATATTATTTTGATGATGTTGAATTTGGTGGCGGCGGTGAGCCGATGACTCAACGTTACATTCGCTGTAAATATGAATGAAGTTGCTGCAGGTTTTACTACACCTGAAGTAAATGGTTCATTTAACGGCTGGTGTGGTGGCTGTAACCCATTATCTGACCCTGATGGTGATGGTATTTGGTCAACAACACTTCCCTATATTAGAAGGCAATTATGAATATAAATTTGCTTATGATGCATGGGCAGGTCGGAAGAATTAACTGAAGGTGATAGATACACAATTACATTAGGCGGTTTCACAAATAGAAAATTAGTTGTTGCGGTGGCGATGTTACACAACCAACAGTATGTTGGAAGTTTGTAACGATTGTGGTGTTATTGTTTTAGAACAAATGGATTTACCTGTAACATTCGATTTATTAGGTGTTGAATATGGTTTAATTGGTTTTGGCGGCGCAGAAGCTTCAACTAATGAATCTGACCCTACAGGTGCACCAACACTGGTTGCAAAAGTTATTAAATCGGCAACTGCTGAATTGTGGCAGGAACAACAATTACAAACGGAGCCGGTGATGGTTTGGCAAATGCAATTCCGTTTACTGATGCATCTACAATTATGACCGTTCGTGTTTGGTCTCTGACGCAGAATTCCTGTTCGTTTAAAGTGGAAGATCATGCTGATCCTACTAAATCAGTTGAAACAAGAAGCAACTACAACTGTTGCAGGCGACTGAGAAACATTAACATTTGATTTTCAAATGAAGCTCCGGGGAACAGCTGTAATCAACTTAGCTTATGCATACGATAAAACATCTATATTTTTCAATTTTGGAACAACAGGTGCAGTAGCAGGAGAAAAAACATATTATTTTGATGATGTTTATTTTGGCGAACCTGCAGAACCTGTAGTTTATAGTGTAACATTCAATGTTAACATGAATGAAGTTGCCGCAGCATTTACCACCTGAAGTAAATGGTACATTAATAATGGCTGGTGCGGTGGTTGTAATCCGTTATCTGATCCTGATGGTGATGGTATCTGAGTGCTACACTCGATATTACTGAAGGTATATCGGTTTAAATAGCTTATGATGCATGGGCAGGTTCTGAAACATTAGTTGATGGTGCTGAATGTCTTTATTACTGATGCGGATTTGTAAACCGTGCACTTGAAGTAAACAGCGATATGGTAATGGATCCTGTATGTTGGGGCAGTTGTTTTTAGATTGTGGTGCTGCTGTTACATACGATGTATTATTTACAGTTGATATGAACGAAGTTGCCGCTGCTTTTACTACACCTGAAGTAAACGGTGCATTAATGGCTGGTGCGGAGGTTGCGCGCCAATGAGTGATTTTAGATGGTGATAATATTTGGGAATTAACTATTCCGCTTGAAGCTGGAACTTATGAATATAAATTTGCTTGCGATACTTGGGCAGGTTACAAAACATTATTAGAAGGTGATCCTTGTGCAGTACTGCTATCGGATTCACAAACCGTGCTTTATTAGTTACTGAAGATGTTGCTTTAGATACTGTATGTTGGGAAGTTGTTCTTCATATGAAGCAACAGTGCCTGCACATATTGTAAAATTCCAGGTGAATATAGATACCGTAACGAAACTTTCACAACGCCTGAAGTAAATGGTATTTAACGGATGGTGCGGAGGTTGTGCTCAATGAGTGAGTTAGATGGAGACAATGTTTGGGAATTAGAAATTTTATTACCTGAAGGAACATATGAATACAAATTTGCTTACGATGCTTGGGCAGGTCCCAGGGAAGAAATTAACTGAAGGTGATATTTATGCCCATAACAACAGATGGTTTACAAACCGCGCATTAACCGTAACCCGGTCCTGCAACTTTAGATGTTGTTTGTTGGGCAAAATGTTCAAAACGCAATGTGGCAATAAATAATTCTGTTATTGGAGATGTTAATGCTTATGGCCACAACCTGCAAATATTGTTGCCTATTTATCATTCGACGATAATCGTTTATGGATACTTGAAATATCGTTATAACAGATATTACAGGAAGGATGATTCAACAATGAGTAGTGGAAAATAATAACCACGAATTAAAGCGAACGGATTTGTGTCGGGTTCTTTATCAAATAACTGTAATTAAAAACGGATGGTTATTTATTCAAATAGTTTGTCAATATTATAAATTATTTTTAGTATTGTTAGTTTCAACGGTTATGTTTTTCATAACGGGTTTTCAAGCAGAAATAGATAACCGTAAAGTAAAACACCTGTAATTTTATATTACAGGTGTCGTTTAAAATTATCGGTCTACAGTAGATTTATTAAGCGGATACTGCCGTTCTTAAATTAAAGCCTCAGCAATCATCGGATACATTACATATTCCGTCTGTATTGTCCTCCACCTCAAACAGCGACTTGGTGATTTGACCAAAGGGGCAGAATTTACAACCTCCATTAATGCTTCGAATAAGTTATTCTGGATTGCAGTTGTTTGCAAATGACGCAAATGATATGCTGTAAACGAGGTGTTTTTTTTCATACAAATTTTTAAGCGTGGTAATCTGCGCTTCTTTCTTCTTCCGTTGCGGAATTACTTCCATCGGCAAAATAGTTGGTGAACCTTTTGAGATTCAGGAAAGTATTTACACCGGTTATTGGATAAGCACCAGTATGTTTTAATGTTTCATAAAATAAACTTTCTTCCTGAATTTTCCGAACGCTGATACATCGGTTTCCATTGCACCTAATACACCGCCGCGTTCTGTCATTCGGTCAAACTCATTGAGTACAGCCTCTTCCAACCAAATTAGTTAATTCTTCAATAATAAAATGAACCCTGAATAGGATTTTCATTTTTGTCAACCCTAATTCTTTATTAATTATTAGCTGAATGGCCATTGCTCTGCGTGAACTTTCTTCTGTTGGGGTTGTAATAGCCTCATCATATGCGTTGGTATGTAATGAATTACAATTATCGTAAATAGCATACAATGCCTGCAGTGTGGTTCTGATATCATTAAAATCAATTTCCTGCGCATCATAAACTACTTCCACTGGTTTGAATATGATATTTTAACTTTTGCGAATCTATCATCCGCGCCTTATTTCATTTTCATAGCAATGGACCAAATTCTTCTCGCAACACGACCAATAACGGCATATTCGGATCAATACCGTTACTAAAGAAAAACGAAAGGTTTGGCCCAAATTCATTAATATTCATTCCACGACTTAAATAATATTCTACATATGTAAATCCGTTTGCTAAAGTAAACGCTAATTGTCTAATCGGATTTGCTCCGGCTTCAGCAATATGATATCCGGAAATAGAAACAGAATAAAAAATTACGAACCTTATTTTTGAATAAAATATTCCTGCACATCGCCCATCAAATTAAAAGAAAGCAAATTCTGTAGGAAAAATACAGGTATTTTGTGCCTGATCTTCTTTTAAAATATCTGCCTGAACAGTTACGCGGAACAGTTAGCTAATGTTTTTGCTTTAATGCCCGCATAAATTTCTGCAGAGTAATACCTGATCACCCGGTTACCTAATAATAATAATCCTAATCCGTTATTTCCTGCAGGGTAAATCTGCTGCATTGTATTTTGGACGCAGATGTTCTCTGCCTTTGTAAATTTCCTGAATTTTAGCTTCAACTTCCCGCCTCTAGTTTATTTTCAAGAATATATTTTTCACATTGTTGGTCAATAGCTGCATTCATAAAAATCAAAGTAGCATCGGCGCGGACCGTTAATGGTCATGGATACAGATGTTTTTGGATCAGCTAAATCAAATCCGCTGTATAATTTTTTGCATCATCCTAAACAACAAATACTAACGCCGCTGTTACCAATTTTTCCGTAAATATCGGACGATAATCAGGGTCGTTTCCATATAATGTTAACTGCCAAACGCGGTTGATAAACGTTTTGCAGGCATACCTAAACTCACATAATGAAAACGCGTTTATTAGTGCGCTCAGGTCCGCCTTCACCGGCAAACATACGTGTTGGATCTTCTTCTTCGCGTTTAAAAGGATAAATACCGGCGGTAAACGGAAATTCACGGGGGTTCGTTTTTATACCAATTGCCATTTGTAATATGTCGCCCCAGGCTTCATATTTCAGCAGACTGATTTTCAGAATTTGTAAATGCGATAAACTTTCCGAATGGTTTAATTTTTAATTCTTTATCGCGCACTTTGAATATATAATATTCATCAGTATACGATTTTAATTTATTATTCCAGGTTTGAATTAAATCAGATTTTCATTATCAATTTTTTCGCAACCTTTTGGTATTTCGGCTTCCAGTTTGTTTTTAATTCGGTATCATCTACAATTGACTTAGCGGTATGTAACGCGAATAAA